>JANYHV010000188.1 GCA_025362195.1 Fimbriiglobus sp.
CCGGCCCGGCGAATGCTCGTTGTACGCCGCACGAATCGGCCCGCACGGTACGGGCGACACGCGGCGAAACACACGCAACGAGGGGTTCCTTTGATGAAGCTCAAGAAAATCTTGCTGGTGGCCGGTGCGGTCGGCCTCGGCGTCGTGATGTGGAAGTCGTCCAACGGGGTCGTCAAGTCGCTCCGCCACGAAGCCCAAGCGGCCGTCACCTGGGTCGAGACGAAGGTGCCGATGGAGAAGCGGTTCGACCAACTCCGCCGGGAGGCCCAGTCGATCGACGGGGAAATGGAGAAGGTCAAGAACGACTTGGCCCGCGAGATCGTCGAGGTCCGCGACTTGACCAACCGCACGGCCGAACTCCGGGCCGCCGTCGAGAAGAACGCCGCCACCCTGACCGCCCGCGGCCAGGCCATCACGGACGCCACCGAGAAGGTCAAGTACGGTGCCCGCACCTTCTCGAAGGCCGACGCCCTGACCGAACTCCAGAAGGACGTGAACGGGTACGCCCGCAACAAGCAGCGGCTCGCCCTCATGGAGACGACCCTGACCCACCGCGAGACGATCAAGGAAACGCTGGCCAAGACCCTCGACAGCATGAAGACCAAGAAGGCCGAAGTGCTCGCCGCCATCGACGAGGTCGAGGCCGACTACAAGCAGATGCAGCTCACGGCCGTCGAGAGCAAGTACCAGATGGACGACACGAAGCTCGCCCAGATCAAGGACAGCCTGCGGGCCTTGAAGAAGTCGGTCGAGATCGAGAAGGAAAAGCAGAACCTGACGCCGCGCGTCCTGGAAGAAGCCCCCGCCTCGGCCCCGGCCAAGACGGTCAAGGAAATCCTCGCCCCGGTGACCGGGACGGCCCAACCGGCGACGATCGACGACGCGAACTAACCCCCGCGGAAACTCGCAACCACCACGTCGCCGCGGGCCTGTGCCCGCGGCGATTTTCGTTCCCCCGGGTCTGTGGCCCGGGGCGTTACGCGTTGTAGGTGCTGCTGCTGGTGGTGCCGCCGTGCCCGGTCCAGTTGGTGTGGAAGAACTGGCCGCGCGGCTTGTCGGTCCGCTCGTAGGTGTGCGCGCCGAAGAAGTCGCGCTGGGCCTGGAGCAGGTTGGCCGGCAGGCGGGCGGTGCGGTAGCCGTCGTAGTACGCGAGCGCGGAGGTCATCGCCGGCATCGGGATGCCGGCCGCGATCCCGGCCGCCAAGGCCCGCCGCCACGACGCCTGCGCCCGGCCGACTTCGGCGGCGAAGTACTGATCGACGAGCAGGTTCGCCAGGTCCGGCTTGCGGTCGAAGGCGTCCTTGATCTTGCCGAGGAAGGCGCTGCGGATGATGCAGCCGCCGCGCCACATCAGGGCCACGGCCCCGTTGTTGATCGTCCACCCCGAGTCCTTGGCCATCGCCCGCATCAGCGCGAAGCCCTGGGCGTAGCTCATGATCTTCGACGCGTACAGCGCCATCTCCACGTCCTGAATCAACTGCTCGCGGTTGCCGGTGAACGCCGGCACCGGCCCGCCCAAAATCTTCGACGCGGCGACCCGCTCGTCCTTCTGGGCCGACAGGCACCGGGAGAAGACGGCTTCGCTAATCAGCGTCAGCGGCACGCCGAGGTCGAGGGCGGACGTGACCGTCCACTTGCCGGTGCCCTTCTGGCCGGCCGTGTCGAGGATCAGATCGACCATCGGGGTGCCGGTCTCGGGGTCCACGAACGCCAGGATGTCGCGGGTGATCTCGATGAGGTAGCTGTCGAGCGCGCCGGTGTTCCACTTGGCGAACACCTTCGACAGGTCCGCCGCGCCCAGGCCGAGCAGCCCGGAGAGCAGGTGGTACGCCTCGTTGATGAGCTGGATGTCGCCGTACTCGATGCCGTTGTGGACCATCTTGACGAAGTGCCCGGCCCCCTCCGGGCCGACCCAGTCGCAGCACGGCACCTCGACGCCGTTGTCCGTCACCTTGGCGGCGATGGCCTGGAAGATCGGCTTGACGGCCGGCCACGCCGCGGGGTCGCCGCCGGGCATGATCGACGGGCCTTTCAGCGCGCCTTCCTCGCCGCCGCTCACGCCCGTGCCGACGAAGCGGAGCTTCTTGTCGGCGAGCATTTTGGTCCGCCGGGTCGTGTCCGGGAAGTTCGAGTTGCCGCCGTCGATGATGATGTCTTCGGGGTCGAGCAGCGGGACGAGCTGGTCGATGACGGCGTCCACCGGCTTGCCGGCCTGGACCATGAGCATGACCTTCCGCGGCTTCTTCAAGCTGGCGACGAACCCCGGCAGGTCGTGGGCACCGACGAGTTTCTTGCCCTTGCCCCGGCCGGCCAGGAACTCGTCCACCTTGGCCGTCGTGCGGTTGAACACGGCGACGGTGAACCCGCGGGACTCCATGTTCAGGATGAGGTTCTCGCCCATGACGGCGAGGCCGATCAGGCCGATGTCCGCCGTCGCGGGGGTCGTGGTCGCCGGTGCCGTACTCATCGCGTCGCCCTGAGTGCCTTCGAGTCGTATCCGGCAGATTGTACGGGCACCCCGCGCGGGTGCCCACCGCGAACCGCGGCGGGTTACACGCCCAGGGCTTGCCGCTTGGCCGCGAGGAACGGCAGGTGAATGGCGATGTGCTTGCCGGCGAGGGTCAGGATTTGTTCGAGGGTGAGCAGGCCGCGGTCGGTGTGGATGCACTCCCGGGTCAAGGCCGTCGCGTCCAGGGTGCGCAGGACGCGGCCGAGGCTCTTGCGGGTCAACTCGATCAGTTGCAGTTCTTCTTCGATGTCGCGGTCGTGGTAGGCGAGCTTCGCGGCCATCGGGTCGGGGTCCGCGCCGAACAGGATCGGCTTCGTAAACGCGAGCGTCCGCTTGACGCGGTCGGCGATGATCGGCTCGAAGTCCGCGAGGTGGGCGACGACTTCCAGCGTGCTCCACTTGCCGGCGACGGGCCGGGCCAGGGTTTGCTCGCGGGTCATGCCGGCGACGGCGGCGCGGAGGGTCGCCGGGCCGGCCAGGTAGGTGTCGATCAACTCGGGCAGCGTGGCCATCGGGGACTCCAGCACGGGGGGAAAGCCAAAGGCCGCCGGCGCGAACGCCGGCGGCCTTGGAGATTGTAGCCGCCCGGGCGGGCGTTAGTGGTTCAGCATGAACTCGTTGGTGTTCATCAACGCCCAGAGCAGGTCCTGGTAGAAGGTCACGTCGTTCGGCGAGGTCGGGAGGACGACGCCGGTCGCCACGAGCGGGGCCTTCGGGTTGCCCTTGCCGGGGGTGCCCTTCGGGACAGCGACGGGGGCCGGCTTGGCGGCCGGGGTCTTGGGCGTCGGGGTGGTCGTCGCCGGGGCTTCGCCCTTGACGATCCCGCCCTTGGTTTGAAGGGTCTTGATGCGGACCTTCTCTTCGCCGGTCGGGTGGCGGTTGAGCGTCATCAGGAACAGCTCGTCGATGACGGCGTCCGCGTTGGCGACGCCGGACTTGGCGTACTTCTCGACGAGCTTCTGGACCGCGTTCGCCCCGCCACTGCCGATCTCCGAGTTGATTTCCCGGCCGTTCATCATGAGGAGGGCCTGGACGATGGTGCCGTTGAAGACGAGTTCGTTGCCCTCGTCGTCGCCGAACTGATCGACGAGCTTGTCGAGCCAGGCCTGGCGGGCGTCCTGGCGGCGCTTCGGGTCGCCGCCCTTGGCGGTCTCGGCCTTGGTCGCCGTCGCCATGCTCTCGTACAGGGTTTCGGGCGACATCGGCTTGAGCGGCATGCGGGCGAAATACACGTCGAACTTGGGGTCGGCGTACTCCTTCGTGGCGACGTGGCTCAACTGGTAGGCGTCCGAGTTGCAGATCCATTCGAGCAGCAGCTTCGGGTTGTAGTTGTACTTGGCGAACTCCTCGCCGAGCTTGGCCAGCAGTTCGGGGTGGACGACCTCGTTGTGGCTGCCGAAGTCGTCGATCGACGCCTCCTTGTTCAGCCCGCGGCCGAACAGGTGGCCCCAGATGCGGTTGACGTAGGCCTTCGAGAAGTTGTCGTGATTGACGACGTACTGGGCCAGCGCCTCCCGGCGGGACTTCGCGTCGGCCCCGGCACTCGGCAGGAACTTGTCGCTCTTCTCGCCCTTGTCGGCCTGGGCCACGTCCTTCAAGAAGGTCGGCTTGATCGACTTCAACTGTCCGTCGCGGCGCTCGTAGTAGACGCGGCCGTCGGCGTTCATGCCGGTCGCGTCGTCGATCGACACCTGGACGAGCGGGGCCATCATGCCGCGGGCATTGCGGACTTTCGGCGTCGGGTCGCCGGTCCGGCCGATCTGCCGGAAGAAGGCGTTCACGCCCCAGAAGTCCGACTGCACCCACTCCTTGTTGAACGGGTGGTCGTGGCACTGGGTGCACTGCGTCTGCAGGCCGAGGAACAGCCGGGTGACCCGGGACGTGACGGGCACGGCGTCGAACGTGCCGAGTTTCGTCTGCGTGTCCGGGGCGTTCTTCTCGCCCATCTGCAGGGCGATGAAGTTGACCGCGCCGTTGTCGTTCGACTTCCCGGTCGCGGTCAGCAGGGCGACGGTCATCTCCTTGTGGTTGACCTCCTTGAGCATTTCCGTCTGCAGCCAGACGCGCATCTGATCGCGGTACCGCGGTTCTACCGACCGGCTCATCAGCCAGATCGTCCACAGGTCGGCCCAGTGGTCGGCGAACTCGTCGGCGTAGTCGAACTTGAGCGCCGCCTTGCCGTCCGGCTTGACGACGGCCCCATTGAGTTTCGGCTGGTACTCGTGGGAGGTGAGAAACCGCTTGACGAGGTTGGCCCGCTTGTTCGGCGACTTGTCCTGCTCGAAGTCGAGGACTTCTTCCGGCGTGGCGATGCGGCCGAGGAGATCGACGGACAGGCGGCGGAGGAACTCGAAGTCGGTCGAGCGGGCGGCCGGCTTCTTGATGTCGGACTCCTTCCACTTCGCCGCGATCGCCTCGTTGATGGCGATCGTCTGCGGCGAGACCCCCGGCTCCGCGGCCGGGGCAGTCCCCGCACACAGGACCAGGAGGGCGGCGGCCAAAGCGCCAACGGGCGGGCGGGTCATCGGAGGTCCTCGGGTCGAGGCGGGGCCGTCGGGTCGGGCGGGTGAGCGCGGGGGCGGCCGGTGCGTGGGGATATTGTAAACCGTCCGCACGACCGGCGGTATCGCGCAATGGCGAAAACCGGGGTGCGGCGTCTGGTGTTCAGATGCGACGCCGGGGCCGGAAGTTCCCCGTTCGCCCGGATCGTGCCCGCCCGCCGCGCGGGCGTTCGCCCCCGGCCTTCCTACACTGACCGCTCACGGCAGCGTCAACGAGTCCTCGGGGAACGGGTCATGGCACACGCGGGCAAAGTGGTCAAGGTGGCGGTCACGGGCGCGGGCGGCAACGTCTCCTACGCGATGCTCGCCCGGCTGGCCTCCGGCGAGGTCTTCGGGGCGGACACCAAGGTCGTCCTGCACCTGCTCGAAATCCCCAAGCGGCCCGACTGGACGCCGCCCACCCCGGCGGCCCGCCAGGCGATCGAAGTGGCCGAGGGGAACGCGATGGAACTCCTCGACTGCGGCTTCTCGACCCTCAAAGACGTCGTCGTCACGGACGACCCGAACACGGCCTTCGACGGCGTCAGTTGGGCCTTGCTCGTCGGGGCGGCCCCGCGCGGCCCGGGCATGGAGCGCAAGGACCTGCTCGGCATCAACGGCAAGATTTTCGTCGGCCAGGGCAAGGCGATCGCCGCCAAGGCCGCGGCCGACGTGCGCATTTTGATCGTCGGCAACCCGTGCAACACGAACTGCCTCGTCGCCTACCGCAACGGCCGGGCCGTGCCCGCCGACCGCTGGCACGCCATGACCCGGCTCGACCACAACCGCGCCGTCTCGGCCCTCGCCGTCAAGGCCGGCGCGCTAAACGAGGACGTGACCCGGGTGACGATCTGGGGCAACCACTCGAACACGCAGTTCCCCGACTTCACCAACGCCAAAATCCGCGGCAAGCCGGCGACCGAAGTCATCCCCGACCGCGCCTGGCTCGAAAACACGTTCGTGCCGCAGTGCCAGAACCGCGGCGCGGCGATCATCAAGGCCCGCGGCTTGTCGTCGGCGTTGTCCGCGGCCAACGGGGCGATCGACCACGTCAAGAGCTTCGTCACCGGCACCCCGGCGAACGACTGGACGAGCGCGGCCGTCGTGTCCAACGGCGAGTACGGCGTGCCCAAGGGCCTCGTCTTCGGCTACCCGGTGACGACCGACGGCCGCGGCAACTACGAAGTCGTTGAGAACGTAACCTTCGACGCTTACGGCCAGTCGATGTTCGACAAGACCCTCGCCGAACTCCTCGAAGAGCAAGACGCCGTCAAGCACCTGCTGCCGTAAGTTGTCCCCGCCCGGAACGTGAGCTAGGCTGAGAGTAGCCCATTTCACCTCGTTCGGGGGTCGGTGCCGTGAAGAAGATTCTTGGCGTGTTGGTCGCCCTGGCCGGGGCCGGGATCATCGTCTGGTCCGGCGCGTCGCTGCTGGCGACGCACACGAACATTTACGGCTACCACCCCGTGTACGCCGGCCTGGCCGGCATCACGGTGCTGGTCGGCGGCCTCATCCTCCGCGCCGACTAGAGCCGAGTTCGAGTCGTCGGAGTGCGTCGTTGATCCCGTTGAACGCCACGGGCTTCGGCTACGTTTTCGGCTCCGCCGCAGGCGACTCTTGTTAGCCCGACGCGCTAGCGTGGGTCGAAGGGTCGTCAGCGGTGTTGGTAGGCGAGGACCGTACCATCAACGACCCTGAACATTCTCCTCGACCGCTCGACCCTCGCTAGCGCGTCGGGCTAACAAGAGTCGCCTGCGGCGGAGCCACACACCCGTCCAGGGCGGAGGCGTACTCGCCGGACGCCGTGGACCGACCTGGCGGCGAACGGGTCTAATCGGCGGCGGGACCGCGGTCAGTCGCCCGAGATGACTTCGCCGCCGGCCCGGGTGCTCAGCGCGGCCAGGGTGCGGACGGGGATGGTCTCGCGCAAGTACCGCACGCTGCCGTCGGCCATGGCCGCGTTCGCCCCGCCGGGGTGGAAGGCGTACACCTCGAAGGCGTTCGTGCAGTTGATCGCGCACTCGCCGGTCGGCGTGTTCCCGTCGGCCGACGCCCCGTCGATGCCGAAGCCCTTCTGGTGGTCGGCCCAGACGCCGCCGGTCACGACGCCCGGGCCGGCCCCGCCGAACGCCGGGGTCAGGGTCGTTACCCGCTTGCCTTTCACCCAGTACTCGGGCCGGTTGGCGTCCTCGGTCACGAGAATCGTGTTCGACAGCCCGTCCGTGATCTGCGCGACCGACGACCCTTGCGAACTCATCACGCCCCGCCAGATCGTCAGGTAACTCGCCGGGTCCGGGTAATTCAGGTAGGCGAGCAGCGGCAGGGCGACGACCGACACGTTGGTGTAATCCCAGGCCGCCCCGGCGAACGGCGATCCGGGCGCGCCCGGCACGGCCGACTGGCCGGTGCGACTGCCGTTGGCGCTCGGGCACAGGAAGGTTTTCACCGGGGCGGCGCGGGCGGTCGCGTTGACCGGGTCGTACCAGTTCGCGGTCAGCACGTAGATGTTGCGGACGTTCTCCTGCTCCAGTTGCGGCAGGACCAGCGCGGCCCAGCCGTTGAACGGCGGGGCGAGCGTGTTCGACGGCGGGAACTTCTGGAAGGCGACCTCGTAGTTGACGCACGCCAGGGCGAGTTGCTTGAGGTTGTTCTGGCAGCTCATCCGCGCCGCCGCCTCGCGGACCTTCTGCACCGCGGGCAGCAGCAACCCGATCAGCACGGCGATGATGGCGATGACGACCAGGAGTTCGATGAGCGTGAAGCCGCAGCGCGGCCGGGGACGGGGGAGTCGCATGGGACGGTGAGTTCTCGGGCGAGAAGGTGAGGCGGCACCCCGGTCGGAGACCGGGCTTCGGGGATGATACGAAAAGACGGGGCCGTGCGACGGAAAACGCCTCGGGCCGGGGATCGAAATCCCCGGCCCGAGGCGCTGACTCGGTTTCGATTACTGGGCGGTGTTGTTGCCGCCGGGCTTCGCGGCACCCTTCGGTGCTTCCCCGCCCGGCGAACCGGGGGCGGGAAGAGGTTTCAAATCGGTGTTCGAGTTGGACTTCGGGTTGCTGACTTTGTTATCGCCGCAGCCGACAGCCGCGGCCGAGAAAGCAAACAACAGCGTCAACATTGCGATCCGGGACACTGTGACATCCTCGCGTTAAGGTCGGGAAAACTAATCGAGAGTGACGACGACGCCGTCCGACTTGCCGCCGAGCAGAACCCACGTGCTGTAGGACACGCTCTGGCGGAGCGAACGGACCGACCCGTCGCCGAAGACGAAGTTGACGACGCCGGTGTGCTTGCTGCCGAACTTGTACCAGGTGTAGCACGGCTTGGGGTCGCCGGTGCCGGTGCTGCCCGACGGACAGGCGGTCGATTGGTCGCCGTTGCGGATGCCCCAGTACGTGTACAGGAAGCCCGAGGCGAAGGTACCGGAACAGTCGCCGGTCAGCGAATTGCCCGCCCCGAAATCCACGTTACAGTCGCTGTACTCGCCGGCCATGATCGTATTGCTCGAACCGTCGGCGATGCCGACGATCGTCGTCTTCTTGTTGTACTCGAAAATGCCCGCGAACTGGCCGTCCGAGGTCGCGCTGCCGTTGACCGTACCGGCGTTGAACAGCGGGTAGCCGCCCATCAGCATGTACATGTTCTTGTTGAGCGTCTTGGAACCCGGGTCGCCGCTGAAAGTAAAGCCAGTCCCCGGGGGGGGAGGTCGTGCTCAAGTTGGCGGTCGTGTTCGCGCCGTTCCGCTGCGGGGCGACCATGAGGACGGCGGAGATGCTCGACTCCTGGGCACCGGACGGGCAGAGGAGAGTCTTGATCGACGCCTGGCCGCCCCACTGCGGCTTGCCGGGCGGCGGGGGCGGGAGGGTCGGGTTGCCGGTCGAGTTCGGGCGGTTGCCGTAGGCGACGGGCGAGTTGTTCCACCAGTTCTGCCACTGCGTGGGGGTCGCCATCGTCGTCGGGAGGGTGAAGTTGCTGGCGACGGCCGTCTGCTCGAGGTAGGCGAGGCAGTGGGCCAGGCCCCCGGTGTTGGACTGATCGACGCCCATCGGGAACGCCAGGTTCGCGCTCTCGTAGTTGTGCAGGGCGAGGCCGATCTGCTTCATGTTGTTCGAGCAACTCATCCGGGCCGCCGCTTCGCGGACCTTTTGCACGGCCGGCAAAAGGAGGCCGATCAGAATGGCAATGATGGCAATGACCACCAACAACTCAATCAACGTGAATCCCCGGCTGCGTACCTTCTTCGTCGAAGCAATCATAAGACAACTCCTAGGCCGTGTGGACAGACTACGGTTTTTCGCTAGTTTTAGGCACTCCCCGAGGGTTTGCCATGCGCCGCCACGAGATCTCGGACGCCGACTGGGAGCGGGTCCGGGCGTTGCTCCCGACCCGCCCCGGCCCCGCCGC
>JANYHV010000190.1 GCA_025362195.1 Fimbriiglobus sp.
GACCTCGGCGACGTCGGCTATGCGGATCGGTGCCCCGCCGCGGAAATCGACTATGGTCCGCTTCAAGTCGTCGATGGTCCGCACGCCGGCCCGGTGCCGCACGGCCAGCCGCTGGTTGGGCGTATCGACGAAGCCGCCGGACTCGAGGCCGACGGCGTCTTGCGTCGCTTTGAAGACTGCGTCCGGCGTGACCCCGGCGGCGCGCAGGCGGTCGGGGTCGATGAGCACCTGGAATTGCTTGTCGCGCTGCCCCCAGATGGCGACGTTGGCAACCCCCGGCACCGCCATCAGCTTGGGGCGGATCGTAAACATCGCCAGCACCGTCATGTCGCGTTGGGACACGGTCTTCGACGACACGCCGATCTTCATGACGCGGCTCAACGACGACAGCGGTTGCAATATCACCGGCGGCCGGGCGACCGTCGGCAGCCGCACCGCTTCGGCGGCGACGCGCTCCTGGACGTACTGCCGGGCCTCGTGTAGGTCGTAGCCCTCTTCAAAAAGCACGACCACGGACGACAGCCCTAGCACCGACTTCGACCGCAGGGTCTTCATTCCCGGCGTACCGTTGAGGGCGTTTTCGAGCGGCAGCGAGATGAGGCTTTCGACCTCTTCGGTCGAGAGGCCGGGGGCTTCGGTCTGGATCTCGACCTTGGGCGGGGCGAACTCGGGGAAGACATCCAGCGGGGCGTTGCCGGCCGTGCGCAGGCCGTACCCGATGAGCAAGGCGCACAACGCGACGACGACGACGCGGCCGCGGATCGAGGCGGAAATCAACGACGAGAGCATGGTGAACCGCCCGGTGTTACTTGACGAAGCCGGTCTCCGCGCCGAACAGGCCCTGAGCGCCTTCGATGACGACCTTCGTGCCGACGGCCGGACCGCTGCTCAAGACGACATCGTCGGCGGTCACGTGCGCGACGACGACGCGGCGGCGGACGAAGGTGCGGGCGGCGGTCGGCTCGTACACCCAGGTCCCGCCGTGGATGTCGGTCGCAATCGCCGCGCGCGGCAGGGTCGAACTCGCGCGCGACTCGGCGAGCGACAGTTGCACCTCGACCCGTTGACCGGGGATCAACGCGCCGTCGGGGTTGGGCAGTTCGTAGTAGAAATCGACGGTCATGGTGAGCGGGTTGGCCGACGGCGGGGCGACGGCCGGCTTCGCCGTCTGCGCCTTCGACTCGTGCGCGACGCCGGGCTTGCCGACGCGGGCGGGGTCGGTGCGGGACACGTCTTGCAGATCGCCGACCGGCAACGCGACGCGGACCCAGACCGTCGTCAAGTCGATGACTTCGAACAGCGCCGCCCCCGCAGGGACCGACTGGCCCGGCAGCGCGGAAACGTTGCGGAGCAAGCCGTCTTCCGGGGCGTCGATGCCGATCGGCGCGGCGGTGCCGGTCGAGGCGTCGCCGAGGACTTTGGCGAGCACGTCGCGGGTCGCCGCCGCCGACGTCTTCGCCTGCTTGGCGGCGTCGAACATCGCCTGCGCGGCGTCGAGGTCTTTCTGGCTGCCGATGCCCTGCTTGAGGAGCTGAACGGCCCGGTCGTAGGGCTTTTTCGCGGCGTCGATGTTGGTCTGCGCGATTTGCACGGACTCGTTGGCGGCGGCCAGGTCGGTCGCCAGTTTGGTCGTCGAGTCGGGCGAGAACAGCGGCAAGAGTTGGAAGACGACTTGGCCCTTCTTGACGAGGGCACCGACCTTCGGCAGCCCGCCGACGGGGGCGCGGAGGATGCCGCCCAACGGGGCCGAGGCGAGGATCGTCTTGCCGACGGGCACCGTCACGTCGCCGCCGTAAACGCGGACGCGGCGGGCCGACTTGACCGCGACCGCGCCGACTTGCAGGCCCAGTTTCTTCTCGGCGTCTTCGCTCAACGTGATCGTGCCGAGTTCGTCTTCCTTGACGATTTTGTCCACTTTCGCGGGCGGGGTCGCGGCCGGCGGCTTGACGAACGCGGGGTTGTACGCGATCAGCCACGCCGACCCGGCGGCGACCGCGACGCCCGTGCCGATCGGGTGGACGAGCCGTTGAGCCCAGCGCCAGCCGGTCGATTGGTCGGCCATGACTACTCGCTCGGAATCGGGGGCGGGACGGCGGGCGGGGTAGAAAGACTCGGGGCCGGAGCAGGCGGGAGCTTGCGGCCGACGCTGCGCTCCAACTCGGCCCACGTCCGCCGGAGGTCGCCCTGGAGCGTCGCCTCGCGGAGGTAGTTATCGAGGAGTTGCCGGGTAACTTCAAGGACGATGAGGTAAGTCACTTCCCCTTCGCGGTACGCCACTTGTGCCAGGCGGATCGCCGTTTCGACCTCGGGCCGCACTTTGTTCCGCACGAAATCGTGCTCGGCCGCCGCCTGTTGAAACAGCAAGTCGGCCCGTTGAACGTCGAGAATAATTTGGTTGGCGACGGTTTGCTGGTTCCGCTCGGCCCGCTGCAACTCGGCCTCGGCGCGGGCCACCCCCCCCTGCCCCACGTTGAACAGCGGCAGCGTCACGCGGAACGCCGGGCTGAACTCGTGACCCAGCACGCGGCCGCTCGTGGCGTCGCCCAGGCCCAGCAACCGCACCCAGGCGATCTTGTTGAACTGAACGCGGGCCTGGGCCGCCCGGACCAGCGAAGCCGCGGCGAGGGCGTCCGGCCGGGTGGCGAGGGCGTCGAGCGTCAACCGGTCGGTGTCGAGGGTTTGGCGGCCGGGGACCGGCGACGGGTCGAGGGTCAGCGGGCCGCGGAGCAAGCCGAGGCCGAGGAGGTTGCGCAGGCGCTCTTCGGCGACGGGAATGTCGTACCCGACGCGGACGGTCTCCTGCGCGGCGATCAAGGCGTCGATCTTGGCCGTCGCCTGCTCTTGGGCCGTGATCGCGCCCGCGTCGAGCCGCTTGGTGGCGAAGGCGGCAATGTCGCCGCGCAGCTTGAGCGCCTGATTGGCGACGCGCTGGCGGTCCCGCGCGAGGACTACGTCGGCGTAGGCGACGCGCACGTCGCGGATCAGGTCGAGGCCGGCTTGCGTGAGGCGGTCGCTGGCCCGGTCGGCGTCGCGCACGGCCGCCTTGACGCGGATCGGCCGCAGCCAGACGGCGTCGATGGGGAAGTCGAAGAGGTACTTGAACGGCTTGTCGGTCGCGCCGAAGTAGTAGACGAACTCGGGGTTCGGCAGCAGCCCCGCCTGGATCAGGTCGGCGCGGGCCAGGCCGAGATCGACGAGCAGTTCCTGGAACGCCGGGTTGTTCCACAACGCCACCGAAATCGCCGCGTCCTCGGTCAGCCCGCTTTCGAGCGTCACGCCCGGCGGCAGGCAGACTTGCCCCGGCGTTTTGGCGTCCGAAACACTCTGCGCGAAGCGGTCGGTCAACTTCGTCGACACCGTCGAGACCCCGGACGCCGGCGGCGTGTGACAGCCGAAGACGCCTGCCGTCGCCGCGACGAATGTCGCCGCAACTGCCCGCGCTGAGGTTCTCGCAATCGGGGGCATGACACGGTCCTCGAATCGTCCATCTTCGCGCGCATCAACCGTCCAGTATCGACCGGTAGCACTCGTTAGCTTTAATCCGGTCGTAGCGACTGGTGCTGTCGGGCAAACTGGGGAGTCTCGGGAAGTCGCGGCGGCAAGAATGTGGAGACGGCAGTTTGGAGGATTCTTCACTGAACGTGTAAGATGGAGGGAGTGAACCGAACACCGTCCCACTTCCGCACGGCACTTTTGCTGGCAACCGCCTTCTGGTTGTCCGTCGTCGCCACCGGCGCGTCCCTCACGCACAGCCACGACGACGAGCCGGGTTCGGCCACCCCGCACCGCCATCTGATTTTGTTCGGCGTCGAGTGCCCGGCCGAGATTCCGGCGGATGGCGACGGGCCGGGCCAGTGGCAAGCCCCCGTCGATCCGACCGATGACCCGATCGAGCCGAGTGCCGGGGCGTTCGTCGCCCTGCTCTGCCTGCCGATTGCTGACGCACCGGTTGCCCGTTCCCACGTTGTCGACAACTCGCCCCCGACTCCGTCCGGCCTCATCCCGTCGCCTCGCGCCACTCGGTCCGCCATTCTGCGCGCTTAACGTCCGCACACTTCGCGTGGTCACCCGTGTCGTTTCTTCGTTTCTCGGGAGTGTGTAATGGCTGACGGGATTGCCGTAGCGGCACCGGCCGCGCCGCCGGTGACTTCGCGGACGCGCCGCTGGGCGGGCCGTTTGCCGGGGATCGCTCTGGCCGTGGCCGTCGTCGTCGCGGCCGGGTTTTTCATCGCCGCCCGGGACGGACGCGACAAGGAGGCCGTCGAAGTGCCGAAGGGCGCGGCCTCTTCGAGCGTTGTCGAGTTCGCGGCGGACAAGTGGGAGGCGTCGAAGCTCGTCGTCGCCCCGGTCTTTTACGAGCCGTGGCGCGACCGCGTCTGGCGGCCGGGCCGGGTCGCGCGGGACGACGACCGGGTCGCGCACGTTTACCCGCCGGCCGAGGGCATCGTCGCCGAGTCGCCCGTGCGGTTGGGCCAAAGTGTGCGGGCCGGCGACGTGCTGGCGGTCCTCGACTGCCGCGACCTCGCCCTGACCAAACTCGACTGGCTGAAGGCGAAGGGTGCCCTGGCCGCGGAGCGCGACCAGGCGGCGCGGGTGACCTTGACGATGGGCAACGCGAAGCGACTCCTCGACCTGATCGACGCGCGGAAATCGGTGCCCGAAATCGAGGCGGCGCTCGCGGACAAGCCGGTCGGCGAGTACCGCCAACTCCTGCTCACGGCCTACGCGAAGTCGAACCAGCTCAAAGCCCTCGCCGTCGCACAAAAGGCGAACGGCGTCGGCGTGTCGGAGGCCAACGTCCGCAAGACCGACTCCGAAGTCGAAGCCGCGTCGGCGGCGTTCACGTCGCTCGTCGAGGACGTACGCTTCCAGTCGGTGCAACAGGTGCGGTCGGCCGGGGTCAAGTTGCGCGAGGCGGAGTTGGCCCACGACACGGCCAAAACGAAACTGCTGCTCTACGGCGTGCCGGCGGGCGACATCGAGGCGCTCGACCCGGTCGCCGAGGGGGCCAAGGCGGGGCACCTCAGGGTGCGCGCCCCGTTCGACGGCGTCGTCGTCGAGAAGCACGCGGTGCTGTCCGAGCGCGTCGGCCCGACGGTCCAAATGTTCACCGTCGCCGACCCGTCGAAGGTCTGGGTGCAGGCCGACATTTACGAGAGCGACCTGCCCCTGCTCCGCGGCTTGAAGGTCGGCAGCCCGCTCGTCGTCCGCTCGACCTTGGCCGGGCTGCCGGAAACGCGCGTCGAGATTTTGAGCACCGGCGAGGAGATCGCCAAGGCGACCCGGGCGCTCACGATCACGGCCCAGGCCGCGAACCCCGACCGGGCGCTCCGGCCGGGGATGTTCGTCGAAGTCGCCTTCGACGCCGGTGACAGCGCGGTGACACTCCAAGTCCTCTCGACCGCCGTGTTCCGGGCCGAGGGCGAGGCGTTCGTCTTCGTCAACTCGGGCGACGGCGAGTTCCGCAAGGCCGTGGTGACGCCGGGCCGCGCCGCCGGGGACCGCGTCGAGGTGCTCAAAGGCTTGGCCGCCGGGGACGCCGTGGCGATGAGCGGCGGGTTCGTGTTGAAGTCCGAACTGTTCAAAGACCAGATGGTCGGGGAGTGACGCCGTGCTCGGACGACTGATCGACTTCGCGCTCGGCAACCGCTTCCTCGTCGCGCTCGGCTCCGTGCTGCTCGTCGCGGCCGGGTTCTACGCGGCGACGCACCTGGCGGTCGATGCCGTGCCGGACGTGACGAACGTGCAGGTGCAGGTGATGACGACCGCCCCGGCCCTCGGGCCGCTGGAGGTCGAGCAGGCGGTGACGATCCCCGTCGAGGCGGCGATGAGCGGGATGCCGCGGGTCGAGGAAATCCGCTCGATCTCGCAGTTCGGCCTGTCGGTCGTCACGATCGTCTTCGAGGAGGGGACCGACATCTACTGGGCGCGGCAGCAGATCGGCGAACGGCTGACCGAGACGCGCGACAAAATCCCGGCCGGCGTGCCCGCCCCGCACCCCGGCCCCATCGCCACCGGCCTCGGCGAAATCTTGCAGTTCGAAGTCCGCTCGAAGCCGGGGTACGCCCACTCCCTGATGGCGCTGCGTGAGGTGCTCGACTGGCAGGTCGCCCCGCAGTTGCGGCGCGTGCCGGGGGTGATCGAGGTCAACGCCAACGGCGGCGAAGCGCGGACCTACGAGGTGCGGCCCGACCCGGACAAGTTGCGCGCCCTCCGCGTGCCGTTGTCGCGGCTGCTCGAAGTCTTGACGCAGAGCAACGCCAACGAGGGCGGCGGGTACGTTTTGTTCAAGTCGCAGGAGCAGCGGGTCATCCGGGCCGAGGGTCGCCTGAAGAGCCTCGACGACGTACGCGACATCGCCCTCGACGCCCGCGACGGCACGCCGGTTTTGGTGCGGCACGTCGCCGACGTGCAGTTCGCCCCGGTGCTGCGGCAGGGGGCCGTGACCCGCGACGGCCGGGGCGAGGGGGTCGTCGGCATCGTCATGCTGCTGGCCGGCGAGAACTCGCGCGAAGTCGTCGGGCGGACGAAAGTCGCGCTCGACGACATCCGCAAGACTCTGCCGGTCGGCGTCGAGATCGACGTGATTTACGACCGCAACGACCTCGTCCAGCGGACCGTCCGCACCCTGCAGACCAACCTGCTCGAAGGCGGCGTGCTGGTGGTCATCGTGCTGCTGGCGTTACTCGGCAGCCTGCGGGCCGGGCTGATCGTCGCGCTGGCGGTGCCGATCTCGATGGCCGGGGCGTTCGTCGGCATGTGGTACGCGGGCCTGAGCGGCAACCTGATGAGCCTCGGGGCACTCGACTTCGGGCTGATCGTGGACGGTAGCGTCGTGCTGATCGAGAACGTCGTCCGCCGCGTCGCCGAGCACCGGCACACCCACAAGGTCGATCGCGCGCCGGTCGAGGTGATCCGCGACGCCTGCCGCGAGGTCGCCCGCCCCGTCGCCTTCGGAGTCGCCATCATCTTGCTCGTCTACGTCCCACTGCTGACCCTGCGCGGCGTCGAGGGCAAGATGTTCCGGCCGATGGCGCTGACGGTCATGTTCGCCCTGGTCACGTCGCTGGGCCTGGCGCTGGTGCTGATGCCGGTGCTGGCGTCGGTCTTCCTGCGCAGCGTCAGCGAGACGGAGCCGGTCCTGGTCCGCCTCGTCAAGCGCGCCTACGAGCCGTTGTTGGACTGGGCGATGGGGCACCCGCGCACGGTCTTGATGTACGCCGTCGCGGCCTTCGCCGTGAGCCTGGGCGTGGCGTTCCAGATGGGCGCGGTCTTCCTGCCGAAGCTCGACGAGGGGGCGATTGCCCTGCAAGCGATCCGCCTGCCGAGCGTGTCGCTGGAAACGTCGGTGTCGATGACGACGCGGATGGAGCGGTGCCTGCACGATAATTTCCCCGCGGAAGTCGAAACGGTCGTTTCGAAGACCGGCCGGCCGGAGATCGCCAACGACCCCATGATGGTGAGCATGACCGACATCATCGTCATGCTCAAGCCGCGCGACGCCTGGCGCGCCGAGTACCCGTCGAAGGACAAACTCGTCGCCGCGATGAAGGAGGCCCTCGAGCGAGACGTACCGGGCAACGGCTACAGCTTCTCGCAACCGATCGAACTCCGGGTCGCGGAGTTGATTGCCGGCGTCAAGACCGACCTCGGCATCAGCCTGTACGGCGACGACTTGCCGACCCTGAAGGCGAAGGCCGAGGAGATCGCGGCCGTCGTCACGGCCGTCCCCGGCGCGAAGGACGTGGCCGTCGAGCAGAGCGGCGGCCTGCCGTACCTGCGCGTCGTGTTGAAGCGGGACGCCCTGGCCCGGCACGGCATCGACGCGAAAGCGGTCCTCGACACGGTCGCGGTCATCGGCGGCAAGGACGTGACGGACGTTTACGAGGGCCAACGCCGCTTCCCGCTGCAAGTCCGCTTCCCCGTCGGCGTCCGCGAGGACCTCGGCCAATTGCGGCGGCTCGGCGTGGCCGACGCGACCGGGCGGCAAATCCCGCTCGAACAACTCACCGAGCTGCTCCTCGAGGACGGCCCGGCCCAGGTCAACCGCGACGCCGGGCGGCGGCGGGCGGTGGTGACGTGCAACGTCCGCGACCGCGACCTGGCCAGTTTCGTCGCCGAGGCGCAAACCGCCGTGGACGCCAAAGTCAAGTTGCCGACCGGGTACACGCTCGGCTGGGGCGGCACCTTCAAGAACCTGCAAGAGGCGACCGCGCGGCTGAGCGTCGCTGTCCCGGTCGTCCTGCTGCTGATCTTCGTGCTGCTGTATTCGAGCTTCGGCGCGTTCCGCCCCGCCGTGCTCATCTACCTCAACGTGCCGATGGCGGCGACCGGCGGCGTCTTCGCGCTCGCCATGCGCGGCATGGATTTTTCCATCTCGGCGGGCGTCGGGTTCATCGCCCTCTTCGGCGTCGCGGTGCTCAACGGGGTCGTGCTGGTTAGCAGCATCACGGCTCTCCGACTGGCGAATCACCCGCGGCAAGTGGCGGCCCGCGAAGGGGCGGTGCAGCGGTTGCGGCCGGTGTTGATGACGGCGCTCGTGGCGACGCTCGGCTTCCTGCCGTTGGCCGTTTCGATGGGCGCGGGGGCGGAGGTGCAAAAGCCACTCGCCACCGTCGTCATCGGCGGGCTGCTGACCTCGACGTTCTTGACGCTCTTCGTCGTCCCGGCGGTTTATCACTGGTTCGACGCGGTCCCCGAAACACTGGCGGCGGCCGGTTAAAAGTCGATGACCGGCCAGGCGACGGGGACGACGAAGACTTTGCCGTCGCCGATCCGGCCGGTCCGGGCGGCCTTGGCGACCCGCTCCGCCAGGTCGGCGGCCAGTTCGGTTTTGACGGTGACGGTGATCTCGACCTTGGGCAGGTAAGCCGTGCTGAAGTCGCCGCCGCGGTACAGCCCGAGGTAGCCTTTTTGCCGGCCGAACCCTTTGGCCTCGCGGACGGTACACAACTCCACGCCGCACTCCGCGATCACGTTCAACACCGCTTCGGCGCGGAACGGCTTGACGACGATGGTCAGGTGCTTCACGACGAACTGCTCCCCCCGCCGCCGGTCATCGACTTACCGGTGCCGCCGAATCCGCCGGTCGAGACGCCGCCGCCCGGCGACTGGGTGCGCGACGGGGAGTTGACGCCCGGCCCGACGCCGCGCGAGGTCGAGCCGCCGCCGAAGAACAGCGGCAACCAGAACGGCCCGCCGTAGTACGACCGGCCGTGGCTCGTGTGGGTCGTGGTGGAAGTATTGTGCGCGCGGGTGGTCGTCCCCGTCGTCGGCGTGCCGTCGGCGGCGACCTCTTGCACCTCGTCGAAGTTGCTACCGCCGGTGTCGCCGGCGGGCTCGTCCGGCGGGGCGGGGAGCAGGCAACAACAGCAACTGCACAGCGTCACTGCCCCGAGCAGGGCCATCGTGATACTGCGGCTCTTCTTAGGCTCCGGTTCGGCGGGCCTCCTGGACTGACTCATGGCGAGTTACCCCTGGATGGCGGCGGCCAGGATGATGGCGATGGCGATCAACAGGCCGGCGACGGTGATCGCCACGGCGACACTCCCCTCCTGCAACTTCTTCTCCACGTCGAGGGTCGGCGTGATCCACTCGAACACCTTGTAGCCGAGCATCAGCAGCCCGATGCCCAGCGACCCGAACAGGGCGGCGGCGAACAGCCCGGTGCCGAGGCTATCGACCGTGAGCGTGAACGATGCGAACATGGGCGGACCTCTGGGCGGGTTAGGCGACGATGCCGAAATCGTGGACCGTGAACAAGGGCCGGTAGTCGTAAGCGGCGAGGGCTTCGCGCGCCCCCTGCAAGCGGTCACAGATGCAGACGACGCGGACGACCTTGGCCCCGAGGGCTTCGACGGCCTCGATCGCCTGGACGACGCTGCCGCCGGTGGTCAGCACGTCGTCGATGACGACGACGCGGTCGCCGGACTTGACCACGCCCTCGACGCGCTCCTGGCTGCCGTGCGTCTTGGCCTGCTTGCGGACGAAAAAGCCCTCGCGGTGCAGGCCGCGGCGGTGGTACGCCGTGAGCGCCGCGGCCGCCATCGGGATCGCCCCGACCTCCAGGCCGCCGACGGCTTCGAACTCCAGGTCGGCGGTCGCGTCGGCCAGGAGTTCGCCGATGAGTGTAATCGCTTCGGCGTGGAACAGGACCTTTTTCGAATTGATGTAGTACGTGCTGGTCTTGCCCGACGCGAGCGTGAACTCGCCGAAGCTGACGGCCCGCGCCAGGAACAATTCTCTCACGCGGTCGCGGGCGGCGGTCATCGGCAATTCGCTCCGGGTTGGGGGATGTCGAAGTTATAGCGGCTCGCCCTGTGGCACGCTAACGACTTCCCCACGAACATTGGTATGGTAGGCCGTACCCCACCCCCGAACCGGAACGCTATGACCGACCGCCACACCTACACCGACGACGAGGTCGCCGCGAAGATTGCCGACCTCGGCCTGACCGCGTGGCACCTCGACGGCGGCTGGCTCCGCCGCAAGTTTACCACCGACGGCTGGCCGCAGACGCTCATGGCCGTCAACGCCGTCGGCTTCCTGTGCGAAGCGGCGTACCACCACGCCGACCTGGCCGTCACCTGGGGCAAGCTCTGGGTCAAGTTGAAGACTCACGACGCCGGCGGCATCACCGACAAAGACTTCGAGTTGGCCGTCAAGATCGAGGAAGCGGTCCTGTGGCGGCCGACCGGCGTCCTCGCCCCCGGCAACCCCAAGAAGTTCGTCGCCGGCAACACCTGAACCCCCTCCCCGGAAGTGCCCCGCCATGAACCGACTCGCCCTGCTCTTGCTGCTGGTGCCATCTCTCGCGTTCGCCGCCGAGTCGGTCACGATCGTCGGAGGCAAGGCCGACGCGACCAACGTGGTCGTGACGGTCCCAGCCCCGGAGGGCGTCAAACCGGGGCCGGCCTTCGTCAGCCTGTCGAACGGCGGAGGCGTACCCGGTCAAATCGTGGCCCCGTCGCTCGGGAGCGATTCCGCTGCGCCGCAACTCGTCTTCGTCGCACCGGCGGTCAAGGCGGGCGAGACGTCGACCGCTTTGCTCGTGCCCGCCCCACGATCATTGGCCAAACTCCCCTCATTCCACTTCACCGAAGAGTCGGGCAAGTCCGTCGATCTCCTCTACGGCGACCGCCCCGTCATGCGTTACATGAACGCCAAGCACGACGCCACGACGAAGGACACGCACGAACTCACCTTCAAGCCGTTCCACCACGTCTACGACCCGGCCACCGGCAAGGTCCTGCTCACCAACGGCGCGGGCCTCGCCGCCGACAAGGCGTTGCAGTTCCCGCACCACCGCGGCCTCTACATGGGCTGGATGTCGATCAAGTACGGGGCGAACCAGACGGCTGACAACTGGCACGGCCGCGACGGGGTCTACACCGAGCACGAGAAGACGCTGGCCACCGAGGCCGGCCCGGTCGTCGGTCGGCAGCGCTCCGCGATCAACTGGTACGGCAAGGACGGCCTGCTCTTCGCCGAGGAGACCCGCGAGGTCGGGGCCTACAACGTCAGCGGCGGCACGCTCATCGAGTTCGCCAGTGTCGTGACGACCAAGCTGCCGAAGGTGACCCTCGACGGCGACCCGCAGCACGCCGGCTTCCACTTCCGCGCCGCGATGGAAACGGCCACGAAGTACGCCAAGGAGACGTATTACCTGCGGCCCGACGGCAAGGACGCGCCCGGCAAGACGCGCAACTGGGACCCCAAGACCAAGCAAGGCCCGGTCAATCTGCCCTGGAACGCCATGTCGTTCAAGGTCGCCGATAAGCGGTACACGGCGGTCTACCTCGACCGGCCGGAGAACCCCAAGGAGGCCCGCTTCAGCGAGCGCGACTACGGCCGCTTCGGCAGCTACTTCGTCTACGACATCACCCCGACGACGCCGTTGAAGGTCAAGTACCGGCTGTGGATTCAAGCGGGCGAAATGACCGTCACCGAGTGCGAGAATCTGTCGCGCGGCTTCACCGACCCGCCGCGCGCGAAGTAGCCGGGTCAAGATTTCGCGGGGCGGAGCGAAGAGACAGAATCGCGGGACGAGACTTCGGGAGGTGCGGACTTGATCCACTTGGAATGCCCCGGCTGTGCGGCCACGTTTACGGTGCCCGACGCCAACGCCGGCAAGACCGGCAAGTGCCCCAAGTGCGGCACGCAGTTCGCCATCCCCGCGGCCGACGCGGCCCCGGGTCAAGAGTCGGTCGAGGTCCGGCCGTGCCCCGGCTGCCAGGCGCGGATTGCCGTCGCCCAGGGCGACCTCGGCACGACGGTCGAGTGCCCGTACTGCGTCACCCGCTTCCTCGCCGAACGGGTCGACCGCATCCCCCCCCTGCCCCACCGGCCGCGCGAAGACCGGCCGTCGTCCCGCGCACGGCCCGCCCGGCAAAGCCAGCGGCGCGACGAGACCGCCGACGACCTCGACGACGAGGACGACGACCGGCCCCGCCGGCGGCGCAGTCGTCGCCCCAGCAAGCCGGGGAACATCGCCACCATCGGCGTCCTACTGCTGGTCGGCGGCATCTACTCGTTCATCCAGTCGCTGATCATGGTCGCCAGCTCGTTCGGCGTCTGTTGCCTCTGGCCGGGTATTTACCTGTCCATCGTCTGGGGCATCCTGGCCATCATCCGCGGCTCCACCATGATGAACGGCCGGGACACCAGCCCCGGCCCGCCGACGGTCTTGCTCGGGTTGCAGATTCTGTTACTGCTCAACTTCGACATGATCAACATGGTCCTCGGCATCGTCGGGTTGGTGCTCGCCAACAACGAGGACGTCCGGGGGTACTACACCGGCAATTACGACCACCCCGACGAGTGACCCTTGCGGTTCGCCCCCTCAACCTTTCGAGGCCCCCATGATCCGATTCTCCTGCCCCGGCTGCGAGGCGACGTTCAACGTCAGCGACGACAAGTCAGGCAAGACCGGGAAGTGCCCGAAGTGCAGCTCGCAGTTCACGATCCCGCTCGCCCCGGACGGCCAGCCCGCCGCGGAAGTCCCGCCGCCGTTGCCGACTCCGCCGGTGATCGACGGCGCGGCCGTCGAGATCGCCCCGTGCCCGAAGTGCGGCGCGCGGCTGTCCGTCGAACCGGGCGACGTCGGCCTCGACGTGGAATGCCCGACCTGCCGGACCGTCTACCCCGCCGAAGCCGCGAGCGCCGCCAGGCCGCGCCCCGCCGGGTCGAAGTCGTCGATCAACGTCGGTAGTGGCCAGAAGCGGCCCCTCGTGGTCGCGGACGACGACGAGGACGACCGCCCCAGCCGTCGCCGCCGGCGGGAAGAGGCACGCGACGACGACGAGGACGACCGCCCGAGCCGCCGCAGTCGCCGCGACGAAGACGACGACGAGGAAGACGACCGGCCGCGGAAGAAGAAGCGGAAGAAGCGTCGCTCGTCGGACATCGAGAGCAAGCGCGTCACCGCCGCGATTCTGGCCTTCCTGCTCGGGGCCTACGGGGTTCACAAGTTTTACCTCGGCTACACCGGGGCCGGGGTGATCCAACTCGTCGCCACGATCTTCACGTGCGGACTCGCCGGCATCATCCCGTTCATCGAGTTCATTCTGTACATCATCAAGAGCGACGAAGAATTCATCGACACCTATCAGATCGGCCAGAAGGAGTGGTTTTAACGAAGTTGTAAGCGAGCCGTATTCGCACACACGGTGTCGCCGAACGGCTGGTCGGCGAAGAAGAGTAATTCACATCGTCGTCCGCATCGAATTTGCCCCCGCCTTCGGCAGGCCCCTCGACGGTGCCGCCGGAGTCTTGAAGGAGGTAGTCGGTAAGTGGACCGTTCGTGAATTGGTAACGGATGCGAGGGGCCGACTGTGTGCGAGTCGAGTTCGTCGCGGATTCGGGTTGTGAGTCGGCCGACCCACTGAGTCCAGTGAAAGAGGGGGCAGATGTCGTGCGGGCAGGCCGATCAATAACCCACGAATCCCCGAGGTAGTGCGGGTGATCGCCATCCACGACACGACCGACACTGCGGACGCAGACGGCCGCGGCGACTTGGGTAAGTCGCCGCGGCCGTCTGCGTCCGCAGTGTCGGTCGAGAGTTACTTGACGCGTTCGAGTTCGAGGTAGTCGTCGTCGGACTTTTCGTCGGGGACGGACGTCTTCGTCGGCCGGGCCTTGTCGCTGCTGCGAATGACCAGCTTATCGGTGCCCCGGAACTCGTAGAGGTCGAAGCTGATTTTGCCCTTGTCGTCGCGGGTGTCGATCGTCTTCGCTTTCGCGTCGAACTTGACGATCTCGTCCGGCGGCGATGTCGCTTCTTCTTTGCCCGGGATCCCGGACACCTTGACCCGGATCAGTTTCCCGTCGAAGGTGACGTCGATTTTGATCTGATCGAGGAAATCTTTCGGCACGTCCTTGAGCCGCTTCGACTTGAAGAAGGTCGCCCGCCAGGTGCCCTGGAACGGCTTCAAGTCCTCCAGGCTGAGTTCGACCTCCTTGGTCGGCAACGCCTTGCCCGCGACGGCCCCGCTCCGCAGGTCGGTTTCAAAGCCCTTGGTCGGGGCGACCTTCGGGGCGTTCTTGTCGAGGTCGGTCAGGCTCTCACCGCCGGCGCGGGTGACCAGGGCCATGAACAGCTTGGGGTCGGTCCCTTCCTTGAGGAAGCGGACCGAGCCGTCGGCCATCAGGGCGTAAGTGCCGCGCTTGCCGTCCGGGAGCCGGTGGACGAACGCGGCCATCGGGTCGGCCTCGTCGATGCCGACGTTCGTCGCCCCGCCGCCGGCGATCCACGGGCGGGCCGTGCCCGGGGCGGCTTGCAGGAGGTAAAACGTGTTCGACAGGCCGTCCTTGACCTCTTCGGGCTTCGACCCCCAACTGTACCCGGTGATGCCGATTTTCTTGGCCATCTCGGGGTTGGCCGGGTCGTAGTACCCCGCGTCCATGCCGAGGCCGGCCGGGGCGACGTAGTTGGTCGCGCCGAGCGACTTCCCTTCGGCCAACGGGTGCGATGCGCGCCACGTTTCCTGCGGGTAGTACGGCACGAGGAACTCGGGAATCCAGGTCTCGCCGGCGTTGATGTTCTCCTTGGCGTACCACGGGAACTTCTTGTCCTGTATCTGGTTCCGGAGCGGGCCTTGGCCGATGTACGGCAGCAGGTCCACGAAGAAACTACACCGCTGCTCGGGCGGGAACGGGAGGCGGTAGCGGGTGTCGCCGGACTCGCGGTCGAGGGTGCCGCGGGGGTACGCCTTTTTGCCGTCCTGGAGTTTGTTCGACACGTTGGCGAGCCGGTGCCACTCGATGTCGCCGGTGAGCACGCTCATGCGGCCCTTCATCATGCTCGACAGGCGGGTGATCTGCGGGGCCAGGAAACTCTTGAACTTGTCTTCCGGCCACTTCATCGTGGCGGAAATCGTGAGGAGTCGGTCGGCGAGGTTGATCTCGATGAGGCCGGCGTTGATCGCACTCGGCGTGCCACCGTCCGAGGGGTTGCCGCCCGGGAATCCGCCCGGCCGTTGGCCGCCCGGCCCGCCCGGGAAACCACCCTCTTCACCCTCGCCCCCGATTCCGCCCGGGGGGCCACCCCGGCCGCCCGGACGACCCCGGCCGCTCCCACCGCCGCCCGGGAAACCGCCCGGAGGGCCGCCTTCGGACCCGGCCCCCGGACCACCCGGGAAGCCCCCCGGGCCGCCCGGGAACCCGCCCGGAGAGTTACCGCCCTGGCCGCCGCCGGTGTTGTCTTTCACCTGGGTGCTCGTGCCGAGGAAGGCATCGACGACCGGCGTGGCCAGTCGGAGGTTCGGCAGGATCGCTTCGGCGACCGTCTTCCTGGCGTCGTCGTCGCTGACGAATTCGAGCACGATTTGGGCGTCGCCTTTGTCTTGAGTGAGGTTGTTGAGGATCCCGCCGACCATTTGCACGCGCGAAATCAAGGCCGCGGCAGTGCTCCCGGTTTGCTGGTAAATCTGCAAGAACTGCCGGCCGTTGAAGACGCGCTGGTCGAGTTTCTCCGCGTACACGATCGCCGGCGGGTCGGTTTCGTTCTCTTCGAGCACGTTGAGCATTTTCTTCAACGGCGGGTCGATCGTGCGGTACGTCGGCACGGTCGTGAACAGCCGGCGCGGCGGGGCCGCGGGGGCAGCGCCCGGGGCACCGGGGGGCATCATCCCCGGCGGCGGGCCGCCCGGCCCACTCGGACTCCCCGGCGGGGGAAGCGGCGTCTGGAAGTTCTGCGTCGGGGACGCGAAAGTCATCCCGTTCGACATCGGCGCGTTCGGCCGGCCGCCCGGACCTCCGGGAGGACCACTCGGCCGGCCCGGAGCCGTGGCGTCGGCACCGCCCGGCGCGGGAGGGGCGGCCTCTTCCGTCGTCAGGTCGGACTTGAACGGCGGGAAGCCGTTGTCGCCGAAGTCGTCCAGGAAGCGTTCCATGTTGAGCAGTTCGCCCAGGAAAATCGTCTGGGTGTCGTAGACGCAGATCGCGTACTGCTTCTTGGCCGCGGCGTCCTTTTCGGCCTGCGTGAGCGGGGGCAAGTCGATACCGACCATTTTTGTCAGCGTGCGCGTGGTGAACGCCTGCGACACGGCGTCCACGAACCCGTTCGACTTGAGCAGGAACATTTCCCGGCCGCGCTTCACCCCGTTCGGGAGCTTTTCGATTTTCAGCGTGTTGTACACGGCCGTTTCGTCGATCGGCGACTTGGTGCGGAAGACGCCGAAGGTGTCGCGGTCCGGGCCGACGACGCAGTGAATGTACGTGGCCAGGTTGTCCGCGCCGAAGGTCATCGAGTTGCGGAAGAGGTCCTTCACCTTGGTGTCGAAGATCGCGTTGGCGAGCGGGGTCGCGTGCGAGTTGAGGCGGTCGAAGTTGACCCGGTAGACGGCCGTCGTCTCGTTGGGCAACAGGTTCGTCACGTCCTTCAACTTGGGGTTCGGCTTGGGCGCGGTCGTGCCCGGCGTCTCGTCGGTCTTGCTGGTGCCCGTGGTGTCGCCGGCCCCAGGCTCTTTCGTCTTGTCGTCGGCCGACGCCCCGGCCCCCGGGCTGACCACCGGTTTGACCGGCGGGTTCGACGCGGTGTTCGGCTTGCTGTCGCTCCCGCCCGCCAGGAAGATGCCGGCGACCGCGAGCAGAATCACGGCGAGGACGCCGACGCCCGCGCCGACGTAGATCAGGGTTTTGCTGCCGTCCTTCTTCGCAGTCTTCTTGCCCTTCTTGGACGACTCCGCCCCGTCCTCGTCCGGTGGTTCGGGCACGACGAACCGGTACTTGCACTTCGGGCAGTCGGTTTTTTTCCCGACCATCGAAGAGCTGCGAATCGGGATGCTCGCCTCGCAACTCGGGCAATCGACGTTGTATCGGATGTTCGCCATGAGCTACCCCGGGCAACCGGTTCGACGATTGCAGACCTGTGTAGGAACTAATCTCCCCTATCGTAACGACCGACGCGGGCGGATGCCAAAGGCATTTTCGGCCCGCGCCGCCACGACCGACGCACCGGGGCGTTACGACCGACGCCCGCGGCGGCGATCGGGACCGGGGGCCGGTCGCTTCCGGCCGGCCGCGTCGGGCGGAAAATCGTCGGCGAGTCCGCGAAATTTTGCACCGCCGACGCGGACCGACAATAAGTTAGCGTCGGGACATTTTGCAGTCGCCGTCGGTGCCGTTCGGGAGCAGACGTTTTATGGCCGGATTGAAGGGGATATTCGAGCGGTTCCGCCCGAAGGCTTACGGCCGCCGCCCCCCGTTGATCCTGATCAACGGCCTGGCCGAGCAGACCGAATCGTGGTTCCGCAACCGCCGCTTCTGGTCCCGGTACTTCGACGTGTTCGCCCCGAACATCATGATTTACGACGGCGGCGTCATCCACGGCCGCATCGAGAACAAACTCCCGGTCACGGTCGAGTTCCTCGTCGAGCAACTGCACACGTACCTCACGCAGTTCGTCCAGACGCCGCCGTACAACCTGTGCTCGAGCAGTTTGGGCGGGAAGGTCGCCGTCGAGTTCGCGGCCAAGTACCCCGAACTCGTCCACCGCATGGTCCTGCTCTGTCCGTCCGGCATGGGCGACAAGGAGCAACTCCCGATCATGGAGGGGTTGAAGGGCGGGGCCAAGTCGATGGGAAACGTCGTCAAGAGCGCCTTCCACAACGTCCGCACCGCCGACCGCGGGATGTTGAACTTTTACGTCAAGGCCATCGACAACCGGAAGTGGAAGAAGGGCCTGTTGCGGACCGTCAACGGGACCCTCGAACACACCGTCCGCGAGCGGCTCAAGGACGTGAAGGCCGAGACGCTGTTGGTGACCGGGGAAGACGACAAGATTTGTGACCCGAAGACGGCCGAGGAGGCCGCCCGCGACCTGCCGAACGGCCACTTTCTGGCCATCCCCCACTGCGGGCACGCGCCGCAGATCGAGAAGCACTGGCTGATCAACCGCCTCGTGACGCACTTTTTGACCTCCGCCAAGCCGACGGCCCACCCCCGCTGGACCCAACTCATCCTCTCGAAACCGACCCGAGTCGCCAAATGAATAGCCCCGCGCCGAAGCCGCAAGGTTCTGTCGATCCCGCGTCACCCGACTGGTGGCTCGTCGTCCGGAAGTTCTTCCAGCACGGCACGACCATCGCGTCGTTCGCGCCCAGTTCGCGCTTCCTGTCGCGGAAGATCGTCAAGGACATCGACTACGACAAGGTCCGCTGCATCGTCGAACTGGGGGCGGGCACCGGGCCGATCACGAAAGAGTTGATCGACCGCGTCCAGCCGCACACGAAGCTCATCATCGTCGAGCGCGACCCCGACTTCTGCAAGCGGCTCCGCACGCGGTTCGCCGACAAGCCGAACGCCGACATCATCGAGGGCGACGCGGCCCACATCGACCAACTGCTCGCCGACCGCGGGATCACGGACGTCGATCACATCGTGTCGGGCCTGCCCCTGCCGTCGTTCCCGGCCGAAGTCCGGGACGCGATCCTGGCCAGTTCCGCGCGGGCACTCGGGGCGCACGGCACCTTCCGCCAGCTCACGTACATGCCGTTCATTTACTGGCGGCTGTACCTCGGGTACTTCGCGGACGTGCGGTTCAACATCGTCCCGTTGAACCTGCCCCCGGCCGGGATTTACGTCTGCCGCGGGTACAAGCTCGGCCGCGCCGCCGTGTCCTGACCCCGCCCGCGGCCGACCACTCCCGGGGCCTCGTCCGAACGGGCGGGGCCTCTCTCGTTTCTGGCCCCCCGAGAGGTGTCCGCGATGCCCAACTGGCTCGTCCCCGCCGTTGACAATCGAGTCGCCCGCGGCTTCGCCGACGCCGGGTTCGTGCAACTCGCCCACCGCCGCGTCCGGGACTACGACGCCGTGGACGTGCCGCGGGTCCAGGAGGCGACGCTCCTCGACTTCGTGCGCAAAGCGGCGACGACCCGCTTCGGCCGGGACCACGGGTTCGACGCCGTCCGCACCGTCGCCGACTACCAGCGCCGCGTACCAATCCGGGACTACGAGAAGTTCTGGGCCGAGTACTGGCAGGCCCCGTACCCGACCCTCACCGGCGTGACCTGGCCGACGCCGATCCCGTACTACGCGCTCTCGTCCGGTACGACCTCGGGGACGACCAAGTTCGTGCCGGTCAGCCGGGAGATGGTGGCCTCGAACAAGCGGGCGGCGTACACGACCCTGTCGCTGTTCCGCCACGCCCACCCGCGGGCGAAAATTCTCACCGGCAAGTTCTTCTTCCTCGGCGGCAGCACCGACCTCCGCGTTCAGGCCGACGGCAGTTTCGCCGGCGACCTGTCCGGCATCGCGGCCAAGGAGGTCATGGACCTCGAACGGCCGTTCACCTTCCCGCCGCTCGAATTGAGCCTCGTCACCGACTGGGAGGTCAAACTCCGCCGGCTCGCCGAGCAGTCGCTGAAGGAGCCGATCACGGCCATCAGCGGCGTCCCGTCGTGGATGCTCAAGGTCTTCGACGTGGTCAAGCAAATCTCCGGGAAGGCGACCTTGGCGGAGGCGTGGCCGCACCTGCGGCTGGTCATCCACGGCGGCACGCTGTTCGACCCGTACCGCGAGACCTTTCGCCAGGCGATCGGGGACGACCGCGTCAAGACGTGCGAAGTTTACCCGTGCTCCGAAGGCTTCATCGCCAGCGAAGACCCGCGGTACGGCCTCTTGCGCATCGTGCCCGACCACGGCATCTTCTTCGAGTTCGTGCCGGTCGGCGAACTCGACGGCCCGAACCCGACCCGGCACACGCTCGCCGACGTGCAACTCGGCGTCCAGTACGCCGTGCTGGTGACGACGTGCGCCGGGTTGTGGAGCTACCTGATCGGGGACACGGTGACCTTCGAGTGCCGGTCGCCGCCGCTGATCCGCTTTACCGGCCGCACGAAATACTTCTTGTCGGCCTTCGGCGAGCACCTGATTCAGGAAGAAATCGACAAGGCGGTCGCGTTCGCGGCCAAGGCGTGCGGGGTGCTGACCGAGGACCACCACGTCGGCCCGGTCTTCCCGACCGACCCGGCGAAGCCGGGGCACCACCTGTACCTCGTCGAGTTCCGCGGCCCCCCGCCCGCCCGCCTCGCCGACTTCGTGGCCAAGCTCGACGCCGAGTTGATCCGCCTCAACGAGGACTACGCCGCCCACCGCGTCGGCGATTTGACGATGCTCACGCCCGAGGTCCGCGTCGTGCCGCCGGGCGGGTTCGGCGCGTGGATGGCGTCGCGGGGTAAGTCCGGCGGGCAGCACAAGGTGCCGCGCATGGACAACACCGGGACCGTGACGGGTCAACTCGTGAAGTGGTTGGACGGCCGCTGAAATCCGCGGTCACCCGGGGCGTCCGAACGGACGCCCCGGGCCGACACTCCGCCGGGCGGGCGGAGTCGCTCCCCGGGCGGGGGAGCCGTGCGACGCGTGTGCGACTTCGTAGCAAGGCACGCCCCGTGCCGCCCGCGACCTACGACGGGGAATTGATCGCAAACCCTACGATTCCCAGTGTGCTGGCCGGTTCGCGGCCCGTACGCTCGCCCCGCCGGAAAGCGCCGCGGTGTCGGACAATCGGGCGCGAGCGCCGTTCTCTCGGACACTCCCGGCTGCTACACTCTCCCTCGCCGACTCGCAAGAACACCCCGTCCCGGAAGGCCCCCATGCCGCCCCTCCCGATCGAACCGCTCGCCATCGGCGTCTGTAGCTGGTCGCTGCAAGTGACGAGCGTGCCCGAGTTGCAAGCCTTCCTCGACCGCCTCGGCGTCGATGTCGTCCAGATCGCCTGCGGCGACCCGCACCACGCCGCCTGGGATGAGGGCGACGACCTGCCGGCCGCGGCGCGGGCGTCGGGCTTCCGCATGAGCGGGAGTATGCTCGGCTTCCCCGGCGAGGACTACGCGACCCCGCAGGCCATCGAACGGACCGGCGGTTTCGGCGACCCCGCGACCCGCGAAGAGCGCCTCGACCGCTTCCGCTGGGCGCTCGACCGGACGACGGCACTCGGCCTGACCGACGTGACACTGCACGCCGGCTTCATCCCGCCCGTCGGCTCGCCCGCCCGCCGCAGTTTCCTCGACACGCTCGCCAAGGTCGGCAGCCTCGCCGCGGACGCCGGGGTCACCGCCGCGTTCGAGACGGGCCAGGAGCGCGCCGCCCTGCTCCGCCGCACGCTCGACGACTTGGCCTGCCCGAACTTGAAGGTGAACTTCGACCCCGCCAACATGCTGCTCTACGACATGGACGACCCGCTCGAAGCGATCGAACTCCTCGCCCCGGACATCAGGAGCGTCCACCTGAAGGACGCCAACCGGCCGACGACCCCCGGCACCTGGGGCACCGAAGTACCGCTGGGCCAAGGGCAGACCGACACCGCCGCGTTCGTCCGCGCGCTCAAGCGCGTCGGCTTCCGCGGCCCGCTGTGCATCGAGCGCGAAGTCGGCACGCAAGCCGAGCGCTTCGCCGACATCGAGCACGGCGTCCGCTTCCTCAAGGCCGCGCTGGCGGAGTGACAGTCGGCCGGCACTGCACGGCCAGTGCGTCGAGCGTCCGCAAGGCGTCGGCGTCGCCGGTCACGTCGTAGACCCAGACCGACCCCGCCAGCACCACGTGCGGGGGGCGGCTTCGCAGGAAGTCGTAAGCGTGCGGGTCGGCCAGGTAGATTCCCTGCAAGTTGGTGCCGAACACCGCGACATAGACTTTGGCCAGCCCCGGCGGCAGCAACCGCGGGTAGGCGTCCTCCAGCGCCCCGAAGCCCGGCAGGGGAACGTGGTCGATGCCGTAAACCCGCGGCGGGCACGTGCCGTAGGCCGAGAGGTAGGGGCACGGCACGTTCTCCTCGCGCATCCAAACCTTCAACGCCGGTAGCCCTTGGCCCCAGTCGAGGTTCGAGTCGCCCAACAGTCGCAGGCGGTCGGCCGGCGTCGGGGCCAGTTCGTTGAAGTACGACAGCGGCCCGTCCATGCCCTTGAACGCCGAGTTTACGACGGCGTAACCGCACGCGAGTGTCAGCAGCGACCGCCCGACGGACCACGACCCTGGTGCCAAGATTCCTCCGGCGAGTAGCCACAAGAACGGCACGACCGGGAGCGCGACCCGAACGCCGAGGTTGACGCCGCTGAGTGTCACGGCGAGCAGGAACACCGCCGGCGGCACCACGACCAGCGGCCAACGCTTCGACAGCGTGCGCCGGGAGGCGACGGCACGCGCCGCCCCGCAGAGCGCTAGCGCGAGCGTACCGAGCGGCAACTTCACCGCCAGCGCGACGAGGAAGTACCACGGCGAAGGCCTCGTGCTGACTTCACCGAGGAGATAGAAGTGCGGGTCACCGGTCGCGCCGCGGACGAGTTGCTGCTTCAGGCCGCGGCCCCAGTCCGGAAACCGGACGACGAAGTACAGGCACGCCAGCGTCACCAGGGCAAGGATCGTGATCCGCACCCCCGGCGTGAGGCAACTCCGCACCCGCGCCGCCAACGTCCCGCCGGCCGCGTCGAACGACCCCCCGAGTGCGACGACCCCGGCGACCCCGGCGATCAATCCCGCGACCGTGGCGACGGCCGAGAACTTCGACCCCAGGGTCAACCCCAGCGCGACCCCCGTAGCGACGAGCCAGCGGCGGTCGAGGCCACCGGCGTACTCCCAGAGACAGTAGGCGCTCAGCAGTGTGAAGAGCGTCAACGCCGCGTCCGATGAAAGCACGCCGGAGATGCCGACCAGTGTCGGGTCGAACGCCGCCAACGCCGCCGCCACGGCCCCGGCGTCCGCACTCGCCCAGAGTCGCCGCGCCCAGCGTCCGACGAGCACGACTACGCCGACCCCGAAGAGGAGGTTGACCCGCCGCGCCGGCATCAACAAGCGCTCGACGCGGTTCGCTTCGCAATAGAGGAAGTCATTGCCGATCAGCCACTCGTCGGCGCGGGCCCAGCGTTCCGCGTCGGGGCGGAAGGGGGCGGAGCCGTCGAGGAGTCCGGGGAGTGCCCACAACAGTTTCGGCAGCGGCGGGTCTTCGACGTTGAGCCGGAAGTCGCCCGTCGCCCAGTACGAGTGCCCCGCGGCGAGGTGCACCGCCTCGTCGAACGTCGGCCCATTGGACAGGACGGCGAGTTCCCCCTGGGACCAGAACGCCGCGACCAGCACGAGGTGGAAGAGTCCGTAGCCCGCCGTCTTCGCCGTCATCGGATCGCTCCCGAACTCCCCGAACCTCGGCCGCCGTCGGCGCGTCAATCATGGCGTACCGTTCGACGGTTGCGGCGTCGAAACTACGGATTGCGGGGAGAAGTCGGCTCCGACCGTCGCCACAAGAAATGGCCGGGCTTCCTATTGTCGGGCCGGGAACGGCGTGCTATTTTGACGAGTAATCGGAGAGGTGGCTGAGTGGTTTAAAGCACGGCTTTGCTAAAGCCGCGTAGGGTAACTCCTACCGTGGGTTCGAATCCCGCCCTCTCCGCTAGATTTGATCCTGGTCGCTACCGACACTGGTATTCCTAGTCTTTTCGCCGTTCGCATCACCGTCTCCATTCCACCTGTGCTGAGTTCGTGCTGGATTCCCTTCCCCGTCGCCATCGTCGATCCCCCATCCTCAAAGTGAACGCCGAGTCCGGGCGAGATGGTTCGCCGGCACTCGCCGCCCTACACTCGGGCCTCGTCCGCCCCGCAGGCGTCGGCCAACTTCTTCATCGCCGCCTGACTCGCCGCGTCGTGGACGTGCGTGTACACGTCGATCACGTGCGGGTCGATGTGGCCCACCCATTCCCGCACCACCGCCACTGCGGTGCCCTTCAACAGCGCGTTGCTGATGAAGCTGAGCCGGAACGTGTGCAACTTGCCGACCAGGCCGACCGACTTGAGCACGCGCTTCAACTCGACGAGTAGGCGATGTCGCTCCTCGTCAATCAATACTTTCCCGTCTCAAGTTCAGCTTCAGCCGCAAACCAGCGTTCGATGTCGTGACCGTGTTGTGCAGAGGACTTCTCCCACAAGTAGTAAGCTGAGATGGCGATTTCTTCTTGGCTGGGAGCCGGCCTCGATAGTACCGCTTCGGCCAGCCGTGTGTGGAATAATCTTGGTAGCTGCCCTCGTAGCCAATTTTGTGAAATATCATAGTATACATCAAGACGGTTACGCTGTCGCACAGGTTGTAAAACTGCTGGAGGTCGCCCTGTCCTTGTGCGACACCGTGCGCGGTGGCGTTTCGAAGTTTGTTCCATGACTTAATGTGCGACAGATAAACCGCTTTTATTTTCTCGAGTGCGTACAGGAGCGACTTCGCGTTCACCTCCAGGATTCGGCCGAGCGCTGACTCGACGCGGACGAGTAGTGCTTGCTCCGTCTCCTCGTCGTTCAATTCCGGCCAGTCTCTGAAATAGGTGCGTAACCGCTCGACGGCTGGCTTTAGGGGCGTGGGCTGGGCGGCGGCGTTCGGAAATAGGTCCTTGGCGATGCCCTCGACCGCGACACCCAAAGCGAGTCCCCTGGCATTGATAGTGCCGGCGCTGGCTTCCAACACGGAAAACAGATGTCGGGAACACGGGTGGAAGCCGGGCATGGTGCGGGCGCACACCATCGTCAGGTACTTGTCGAAGAGCCTCCACACGTCGCCGCCCCTCATGTCATTCGTGCCGGTTGCAATCGGCGGTTGAAATTTCGCATCGACCACCCTCTGCGTACCGCGCAACCGGACAGTCTCTGCGCCGAGTTCCACGAGTTCCAGGACGTTCCATGCGAGAGGTTTTGCGAGGACGAAACTCAAAGTCTCGACGATGCGCATCTCGAAGTGCGCGGGGAATTTCTCCGGAGACACCACCGTCACCACGAGCATTCCCGGCCGGTTAAAGATACTGAAGTCACATGAGACCGTGTTGAACACAGCCGTGTCGAGATTCGAAGACCGGGTGCAGCCACCGTCGGGGGTCTTCGTAGTGATTTCGGTCCAGGCGTTCCCAGGCACCCGTTCCTCGGTGAAAAACATCATCTTCAGCGAGGAAACACTCTGAGCCTGTGCGCGTGTGGTTGAGAGTTCATAGGCTTCGCCAGTCACGACTCGGAATTGTCGTTCACCGAGGTAACTCGTATGTGGCGACGGCATAGTCTGTTCGACACGCCAGATTCTGCCTTCCATGTCATGCGCGTCCAGTCGATGGTAGCAGTCTATGCCGAGGATGCGACCTGCCACCATGTCAGGAACTCTCGAAGGGGGGCGAACGCCGGCGGCGGTGTCGGGTAGAGTTTGTAGCCGATGCTGCCGTCCGCGGCTTGCCTGAGGTAGTCGGGTCCTACGTATTCGGTCAGCCCCGGGGCACTCGGGCGGCCGAGCCTCATTTCGGGGCAGTCAACGGACCAAGTGCTCAGGCGTAACTCGCCCACAACTTCTTCTAACTTCAACATTCACTCACCCTCGGAGGTTCGCGAACGGTCGGTCGAGAATTCCAACCTTGAACACGCACTCGAACAGTTTACGAGGGCGACAATGAGTCCCTTGGCGAAGTGGCACCAGGGACACAAACTGTCGAGCAGGTCGTCAACGTCCGGAGTTGGTACCCGCAGCTCGTTCGTCCCAATACTCCCGGTACGTCGGCGACTGCGTCCACGTCCAGATGCGGGCGTTCGCCGCCTCCCTGGCCGAACCGCTCAACCCCGACGAACGCCGCCTCTTCGACGCGACTTACGCGTGGCAAGACGGCTTCGGCGGATTGCCGCTGGTCCTACTCCGCGACCGGTTCGAGTGGTTGCGGGAGGGAGTCTTGGGAGTCCGGGATTCGCCCGCAGACTCCGCCGGGGCCGGAGCCTTACTCCGCCTGCTGGAGTACTACGGCACGATGGTGCGGACCCGGCGACGGGGCGACACCTCCAAGAAGGCCGCTGGGAAATCAAGGACCAACGACGGTAGGCCGGCCGCGATCTTGGTGTTCGACGACACGCGCGCCGCCCGCCCCGATCGCCGAGACCGCTTCCAGGAACTCGTTGCGGAATTACTGGACCGGCGCGGGGTATCCTGCCCCTGCGGTACCACGTCGGGCTGGCACGCGAACCTTTCTGACGGCGGCAACAGATCGCCGAACGGCCCGGTCCTCGTGGACATCTACTACGAGGGGTGTGATCACTCGCTCACGCTCGAATTTTCCGAGGCCGAATTTCGTTCCACACTCGGTGCGAGTGAGTGAAGATCCGCCGGCACGGCGGGCAGTGACGACATTGCGGCCGCATCGGGGACATCCAATCGAGTCTCACCCAGGCCGGCAGGCCGGGCGTAAACCGGCCACTGATCGAAGAGACGGCAGTGAGTTGCGATACTCAGCGGAAGTCGCCTCGTTGTGCCGCGACGGAACGCGCGCTACGTCTGATCGCGACCGGCCCGATCGATCTCGCAAGTCGTCCGTCGATTCGCTCGCCGACCCTGTTCATCAACGCCAAAGCGCATCGTCGATTCTCGAAAGCTCGCACCGAACCTTGCCCGATCCGAATCGGCTACTCATTCGTCGGCGGGAAAGTAGGGGCTGCCTCGTCCTGCAAAGCCGACCAGGCGGTGGCCAGCGCCTTGCCCAAGGCGAGTGCGAACGCTCGCTGGCCTTCGGTCAGCACGATGTCGGGCGACTCCTGACCCACCGCAGGAGGTTCCGGGTTTGCCGTAGATTGCGCCGCGGGTTTCGTCACGCGAGTATCTCCTGAAGGAATCGAAATCGCCCCCACCTGGTTAGCCCGGTCGGGGCGAAGGGGTAAGGTTTCCCTTCATGGGATATGACGTGTTTTGCCTCAAGGTTCAGCGCAAGTAACGAACCGATAACTACTTGGGATCACATATTGCGTTGGATGGGATTCGGCGTGCTCGCGTCAACGAGGACGCCGAGTACCATCCAGTTGGCGATATGAACCCGCGGGTCGTTGGTTCGAATCCAACCCGGGGAGCTGAACATTTCCGCCTCGACCACGACTCTCGCAGACAGTTAACGCGCGACGCCGCCCGAGACCCGGGCGGCGTCTCCGCGTTTCTGCCCTAGATAATACAGCGTATCGATGTCGCTCGCCTGGTCGCTGGGGAGTCTCGGGTTTGCAGCGTTGGCTCGTCACCCCGAACTGGACGGCACCGAAACCGCGCGAGAATTGCCCAAAGTCTCAGAGTCTCGCCCGAGATGCCTCCCCAGGGGTTAACAGGTCAACCCTCCTAGGCCGTGTGGACAGACTACGGTTTTTCGCTAGTTTTAGGCACTCCCCGAGGGTTTGCCATGCGCCGCCACGAGATCTCGGACGCCGACTGGGAGCGGGTCCGGGCGTTGCTCCCGACCCGCCCCGGCCCCGCCGC
>JANYHV010000191.1 GCA_025362195.1 Fimbriiglobus sp.
GCGGCGGGGCCGGGGCGGGTCGGGAGCAACGCCCGGACCCGCTCCCAGTCGGCGTCCGAGATCTCGTGGCGGCGCATGGCAAACCCTCGGGGAGTGCCTAAAACTAGCGAAAAACCGTAGTCTGTCCACACGGCCTAGCCAAAAAGACGTTCCCGTGATTCACTCGAGCTGAACGTCCCTTTGCAGGTGGCCGATAGCGGTCGCAGTTCAGAGTCCACGTGTCGAAAGCGACTATCCGGCCGAAGTCGGAAGTGTTCTCCACGTGCTGAAGTTGACTCCGTTGGCCACCCCACTGATCGCCCGGTGAACTCCGGGTAACGTAGCCGAACCCTGGATGGATTTTCGGGTTCCCGTGCAACCGGAACGGGGCAGGTTCGGGCACAGCGATGAGGGCGTAATCAAGCGTCGCTATGCCAAGGAAACGGGCCAACTCTGTGCCGACCAATTCACACACCAAGTCGTGCGGATGGCCTCCCGCATGGGCCGCCTTGAGGTAGCCTTGCCCCTTGATCCGTCTCCACGATGACAACCAACGAGTTGGTACGGAGTTGGCGGACTTCATCGACAATTGTCGTCGCATTCCAGTTCGGCGGCATCGATACCTCATCCCACGACCCACACCGTAGCGAAGTTCATCACTACAGCGTCGGCCCGATCTGCCACGGGGCGAACTCTTCTTCGCCGACGCCGTGGAGTTCGCTCTTCGTCTTCTTGCCGCTCGCCGCCGCCAGGATCGCCGCGAAGATTTCCCGGCCGACGGACTCCACCGACGCGCCGTCGAGAATCTTGCCGGCGTCGATGTCCATGTCGGACTCCATGCGCTCGTACATCGGCGTGTTCGTCGCCACCTTCAGGCACGGCACCGGCTTGCACCCGTACACGCTGCCCCGGCCGGTCGTGAACACGCAGACGTTCGCGCCGCCGGCGACGATGCCGGTCATGCTCACCGGGTCGTAACCGGGCGTGTCCATGACCACGAAACCCTTGGCGGTGACCGGTTCGGCGTACTGCACGACGTCCACGAGCGCGGTGCTGCCGGCCTTGGCGATGGCCCCGTTCGACTTCTCGTAGATCGTCGTCAGCCCGCCCTCCTTGTTGCCCGGCGAGGGGTTGTTGTTGATCTCCGCGCCGAACACGCCGGTGTACCACTCCCACCACTTGATGCGGTCCACGAGCTTCTGGCCGACCTCGGCGCTAACCGCGCGGCGGGTTAAAACGTGTTCCGCGCCGTAAATCTCGGGGGTCTCGCCGAGGATGGTCGTGCCGCCCTGCTGGACGATCAGGTCCGACGCGACGCCGAGCGCGGGGTTGGCCGTCACGCCGGAGTTGCCGTCGGACCCACCGCAGTTGGTGCCGAGAATTAAGTGCTTGGCCGGGAGTTGCACGCGGCAGATGTCGTTGACGCGCGGCAGCATGGCGATGACGGCCTTCACGCCGGCGTCCGTCGTCTTGCCGATGCCGCCGCACTCCTGGATGGTCAGGACCACCGGGGGTTGCTTGGCGTTGCGGACGCCGCCCAATTCGACGGTGCCGAGTTTCTCGCTCTCGATGAGGTGCGCCGCCTGGACGATCTCGCAGCCGAGGCCGATGAGGATGTACGCGCCGATGTTCGGGTGCCGGGCGAACCCGGCCAGGGTGCGCTCGAGTTGCTTGTGGTCGGGGCCTTCGTACTGGTGCCCGCACCCCTGCTTGTGGACGATCGGCACGACCCCGTCGATGTTCGGGAAGTCCTTCAACACGTTCATGGCCCGCAGCCGCTCGGCGATGTACTTCGACGTGCTCGCGGAGCAGTTGACCGTGCTGATGATGGCGATGGTGTTGCGGGTGCCGTAGCGCTGGTGGGCCGGGCGGTCGGGGCCGCGGTCGTAGCCCATGAACGTCTCCCAGACGGCCGGGGGCGGGAGCGGCACCGGCAGGTCCGCGCCGAAGGCGTAGTCCCGCTCGAACCGCTCGACCTTGACGTTGTGGACGTGGACGTGTTCGCCGACGTCGATGAAGCGTGCCGCGAAGCCGATGACCTGGCCGAACTTGAGGACCGGGTCGCCCTCCTTGATCGGCACGACGGCGAACTTGTGCCCCATCTTGACCGGCGTGGCGACGGTGATCGTGCCGCCGTCGTGGGTCAGGCGGGTGTCCGGGGGGATCGGCCGCGCGGCGACGGCAATGTTATCGACGGGCCGCAGGTGGACGGCGACCTGGTCGAGGCGGAGCGTGGGCATCAGGGCGAACCTTCAGGGGAGGGCAGTTCCAGGCCGGCGACGAGTTCTTCCCAAGTGGTGGCGGGCACGGAAAGGCGTGCGATTTCTTGAAGGCTCTCGTACGTCAAGTCCACAAACAGCCTGTCCTCGATCGCCTCGGGGATTTCGCCCAGGCGCTCCTCAGCCCGCAGGATAAAGAAGTGGCAGCACATCTTGAGTTGCAGTTCGGCCAGGCTCGGCTTCTTTTCGACCACGACCTGTTCGGGATTCATTGCTGCGATCCTCGGTACTGCGGCTGTGACCACATGGAGGTTATAGCCCCGAAACGAGGTCGTCCCAACTGGCGGCGTCCAAGACGCGCTCGGCGAGCGGTTCGAGCAGGTCAGGATTCGTCACAGCCTGTAAGCGGGCGAGGGCTGCCACCGGGGCTACGCCGAAGCGCTTGGTCCCCAAACGGAGCAGGAACGACCGCGCGCCTTCGAGCTTGCCTTCGAGCTTGCCTTCGAGCTTGCCTTCGAGCTTGCCTTCGAGCTTGCCCCTCTCGGCCCCCATCCTCAAGACGAGTTGGTAGCTAGTCGAGTCTTCGAGTGTCATGTCGAACCTCAAGCGGAACTTATCGACCTGCGCGTCATTGTACCGCAAACCGGCCAGGAAAAAGGTAGCGCCAATCAACTGACGCGACAAAAGTTCCGGCACGTTCGAGCCTCGGAACCGCTTGTGGACCATCTCGATGGCGGCGTCCGGGTTCCGCACGGACTCGTCCGTCAGGATCGCCAGTGGGGCCAGGCCGGGGCCGGCGGCCAGCAGCGCCGCCGTCGATTCTTTCCAGACGCGCACGATGCCGTAGCGGAAGGTCAGGTACGGCGGCGTGCCGCGCTCCAGCACGCCCGTCAGGTCGCTGGCGTTGGCCTCGGGCCGCAAGAGCACGACCACGCTGCGCGTCGAAGCGCCGCCGTTGGCGGCCGTCGCGGCGACGTTGTACCGCAGTAAGCGGTCGGGCATGCCGAGGTGGCTGGCCGACTCCATTTCGAGGTGCAACAGCGTCGGCGGGTCGCCGGCGACGCGGAAGAGGCGGTCGGCTTGCAGCGTCGTCGAGAGGTCGGTGTCGAGGGCCACGGCCGGGCCGCGCGGCACCCCGGCGCGGTCGGCCAGGAAGTCGGCCCAGTCGCCGAGCGTCTCGTCGATCATCGCGTTCAGCGTCGCGTCGAACGTCTTGCCCATTCGCCCTCCCGGGGTCGCACCCTCTCGACATGGTATCGGCGGGCCGGGGGCGTAAGCTGACCCTTTCGCGGCCCCACTTCTCGAAGGTACGTTTCATGGCTCAGGACTTGGCCGGGCGGGTGGTGGTCGTCACCGGGGCGTCGCGGGGCATCGGCCGGCGCACGGCCCAGCGACTCGGGACGCACCGGGCGCGGCTCGCCGTGGTCGCGCGGTCGGCCGACGCGCTGAACACGCTCGTGGCCGAATTGCGGGCCGCCGGCGTCGAGTGCGAAGCCTTCCCGGCGGACGTGACCGACCCGGCGGCGCGGGCGAAACTCGTCGCCGACGTGGTGCGGCGCTTCGGCGGCATCGACGTGCTGGTCAACTCGGCGGGGACGGCCAGCTTCGCCGAGTTCACCGACTCCACGCCGGAGATTCTGCGGGCCGTGACCGAGGTGAACTTCTTCGCTTCGGTCGAGATGATCCGGGCGACCCAGCCGGAACTTTTGAGGAGCAGTTTGAACGGCCGGAAGGACGGCTCTGGCTGGCGGGCGGCGGTCCTCAACGTGGCCAGTACGTGCGGCCGGATCGGCGTGCCGAGCCTGTCCGAGCACTGCGGCAGCAAGCACGCCATCACCGGGTTCAGCGAGGCAATCCGCCTCGAGTTCGCGCAGTTCGACATCGACGTGCTCCTCGTCCACCCGAGCCTGGTGACGACCGACGACCCGGCGAAGCACTACATTCGGCACGCCGGCAAGGTCGATCTCGACTTCGCCGGCGCGGTCAGCCCCGAGTACGCCGGCGAGCGCGTCGTCGAAGCCCTGCTCAGCCGCCGCCGCGAAACCGCCGTCGGCCGCGACGCCTGGTGGGCCTGCTTCGGCAAACGGGCGTGGCCCCGGTACGTCCGCTGGCTGATGCGCCGCAAGGTGCGCAAGTTCGCACAACGGCACCCGGGGGAGTAACGGTCCACCCCCGTCCGCCGGCGAGCCAACCGAGCCGGAGTACCATTTCGGCGAAGTCAGAGTCTTTTGTCATCACGACGGCGGATGCCGCGCGGGCGGCGACGAAGATCGGGGTGTCGAGCGCGTCCCGCAACCCGAGGTCGCGGGCGGCAACGCACGCCACGTCGAACGTCGCGGCGACCCAGGGGGCGATGGACGGCGACAAGTTCGCGTCGAGCCAGATCGTCACGAGACCGGTTCCGGCAGCGCGACACGCACACTGGCGAAGCGGAGGCAAGCGGCCACGTCGTCCGGCTCTAGGTCCGGGAGTTCCTCGACGACTTGCTCCGGGGTCAGTCCGGCCGCCAACAGGTCGATGACATCGCTCACGCGGATCCGCATGCCGCGGACGCACGGCCGGCCGCCGCACTGGAGGGGGTTGATCGTGATACGGTCAATCGCGGGCATGGGTTCGACCTCGGGTTCGATCAGGTTCTACGTTCGTCGGCGGTCGAGTTCGTCCCGCAGCCGGCGGTTGTCGGCCTCCAAATCGGCGACGCGACTGTTCCCGCGAGTCGCCAAGAAAACGACCAATAGCACGACGCCAATCGTCATGCCGCCGAGCAAGAACAGGACGATCAGCTCTTGCATACCGAGACCGAACATCGTTGATCCTCCAGGGTCCGAACAAGGTTGGCGTTTCGATTCTCCCGCTCGCCGGGTGATGCTTAAAGCAGTTCCGCACCGACCGGCGGGCCGAAGTCGTACTCGGGGTGCATGGTCTCAGGCGTGATCGCGGCCAAAATCTCCGCGAGGCTGGCCCACACAGGTTTCGGAGGTGGCGGTTTTAGCGGCTCCGGCACGTCCTCGGGTTCCTCCATTACAGAATCCCCGGGGTGGACATTTTGATGCCCTTGAAGGCCATCTTGAGCTGCTCGGGGTTGGGGGCGAACTCCAGCGCGGTCGCCTTGTCCACGTCGCCGCGCTCGACGAGTTGGCGGAGGTTCTCCGTGAAGTCCACCATGCCTTCGAGGAAGCCGATCCGCATGGCGTCCAGGATGCGGTCGTCCTTGCTCTTCAGGATCAGGTCGCGGATCGTCGGGTTCATCATCATGATCTCGTTCGTCGGCACCCGGGACACGCCCGGCTTAATGCTCGGCACCAACTTTTGCGCGACGATCGCCTTCAAGTTGAACGCCAGGCTCTGCCGCACGGCGTGGTGCTGGTTCGGCGGGAACAGGTCGAGAATTCGGCTGATCGTGCTCGCGGCCGTCGAGGCGTGGATCGTCCCGAAGACGACGTGCCCCGTCTCGGCGGCGTGAATCCCGGCCTCGAACGTGTCCTGGTCGCGCATCTCGCCCACCAGGATGATGTCCGGGTCCTGCCGCACGGCGTGCTTCAAAGCCGTGTGCCAATCGACCACGTCGAGGTACACCTCGCGCTGGTTCATGACCGACAGCTTGTCCACGAAGACGAACTCGATGGGGTCTTCGATGGTCAGGATGTGCAGGGCCTCGCGCTGGTTGATGTACTCCAGCATGGACGCGATGGTCGTCGATTTGCCCGACCCGGTCACCCCGGCCAGGATGACCATGCCCTGGTCGTAATGGCAGAGCTTCTCGATCGCCGGGGGCAGGCCCAGGTTCTCGAAGTTGGGGATCGTCGTGTTCACCCGCCGGGCGACTAGGGCGAGCTTGCCGCGCTGCCGGAACATGTTGACGCGGAACCGGCACTCGTCGTACCCGACGATGTGCGCGAAGTCCGCCCCGCCGGTCGTTTCCAGCGTGTGCCGCTGGGCCGGGGACAGGATCGGGTAGAGCAGCTTTTCGAGGTCCTCCTGCGTCAGCGGCTTGGTCGCCATGTGCTGGATGACGTTGCGCAGGCGGAGCATCCCGGGGGAGCCGGCCTTCAAGTGCAGGTCGGACCCCTCGTGCAGCATGACGGTGCGGAAGAGTTGGTTGACGGGGAACTCGCCGGCCACCCCGGCGGCCAGCTTCAGCCCGCCCGCGGGGGTCGGGTCGCCCGGCCGGGCGGGGGTCGCGGCCGGGGCGGCGGCCGCGGTCATCGGCACGGCGACGGCCGGCGGCGGGGGGACGAGCGGGGCGACGGGTTTGGCCGGGGCGGCGGGCTTCGCGGGACTCGACATGCGACGAACTCCGGGTCGGAGGGTACGGGCGATGGGGGGAGCGGAAGGCTCAGGACTTGGGCAGCCGGCGGACGGCCACGCCGTGCGCGGCGAGGTAATCCTTGGTGGCCGGGATAGTATACTCGTTGAAGTGGAAGATGCTGGCCGCCAGCGCCGCGTCGGCCCCCGCCTCGAACGCCTGCCGCAGGTGTTCCGGGCTGCCGGCCCCGCCGCTCGCTACCACCGGGATGGTGACCACCGCCGTGATCGCACGCAGCATTTCGAGGTCGTAGCCGTTCTTCGTCCCGTCCGCGTCCATCGAGGTCAGGACGATCTCGCCGGCCCCCAACCGCTCGACTTCGACGGCCCACTCCAGCGCCCGCAGGTCGGTCGGCACGCGGCCGCCGTTGACGTGGACGACCCACTCGCCGTTGACGCGCTTCGGGTCGATGTTGACGACCGTCGCGCAACTGCCGAACTTGCGGGACACCTCGGCGATCAGGCCCGGGGTGCGGACGGCGGCGGAGTTCAGGCTGACCTTTTCGGCCCCGGCCTGGATGAGCCGGGTGGCGTCGTCGAGGGTGCGGATGCCGCCGCCGACGGTGAACGGCATGAACACTTCCTCGGCCACCCGGCGGACCACGTCGAGCATGATGGCCCGGCCCTCGTGGGTCGCGGCGATGTCGAGGAAGACGAGTTCGTCGGCCCCCTGCTCCTGGTACTTGCGGGCGACGGCGACCGGGTCGCCGGCGTCGCGGAGGTCGAGGAAGTTGGTCCCCTTGACGACCCGGCCGCGGTCCACGTCGAGGCACGGGATGATGCGCTTCATGAGCATAGGGGGCGGGCCGGAAGAAGGGGAACGGGGGCACTCGGGAGGGGGCATGTTAGTCGGCCGGGCGGCGTTCGGTCAACCGCCGCGGCGGGATTTCGGAACCTTGTTTCTTCGCAGATTTCTCTCGCTTTCGGGGGCGGCGGGGGAACTAAGAATGCTTCACGGTGATCGCGTGGTCGCCGAGTTTCCCCCGTCCCCCGACTGAGGTTTTGCACCGTGAAAGACATCGTTGACACCGCCGTGGGCGCAGGCTCGTTCAAGACCCTGGTCGCCGCCGTGACGGCCGCCGGCCTCGTGGACACGCTCAAGAGCGCCGGCCCGTTCACCGTGTTCGCCCCGACCGACGAGGCGTTCGCCAAGCTCCCCGCCGGGACCGTCGAAGCGCTGCTCAAGGACATCCCCAAGCTGACCGCCATCCTGACGTACCACGTCGTCGCCGGCAAGGTCCTGGCCGCCGACGTGGTCAAGCTCGACGGCAAAGAAGCCAAGACCGTTCAAGGCGGCAGCGTCAAGATCAGCACCACCGGCGGCGTCAAGCTGAACGGCACGTCGAACGTCGTGACCACCGACATCCTTTGCACCAACGGCGTCATCCACGTCATCGACGGCGTGATCCTGCCGAGCTAACCCCGCCCACCCGGTTCGACCGGCCCGCGTGAGATTTTCCCTGGCGGGGGAATCTCTCGCCGGGCACCGGGCCGCGGCGACACCCCGTCGCCGCGGCCCACTTTCGTGCGCCCCCACTTCGCCCCGCCGCCCCGAACCGTATCATCACCCCGCGCCGGCCGCGGGCACGGCGAACCTGGTCCGCCCGCGCCCCTCTCCCCGGAGTCCCCTCGTGCTTCGCACCGTCACGGCGCTGCTCGCGCTCTTGCTCGTCGTCCAAATGGCCGCCGCCGCCGATTCGTACTGGGTCTACTTCGGCGGGTACACCGGGGGCAAGGCCGGCGGCAAGGGGATCATGGTCGCCGCGATGGACGCCAAGACCGGCCGGCTCACGAAGCCGGAACTCGCCGTCGAGGTCGGCAGCCCGTCGTTCCTGGCC
>JANYHV010000193.1 GCA_025362195.1 Fimbriiglobus sp.
CCGCGAACGCCGCCGCCGCGGCCACCGCCGGCCCGGCCTCGGGCGGGAGCGGCAGGCCGCCGTCGGCCCACCAGTCGATGGGGCAGATCGGCTGCCGAGTCGGTCCCGCGTCGCCCATCCGCGCGCCCTCCGTCGCCGAACGCCACAGCTCAGCCGCGGCGGGGGCGACTGGGCTTCGACCCATGCGAAACCTGCTGCCCCCGCCGTCGGCTGCAGCGCCTGGTTCGGCCAAACCTGCCACGGCCATCGACCCGCACGATGGAGCATCATCATCGCTCCGCGCCGGCGCGCGTCAATTGCCGGCCGCGCGCTCTTGCTTCTTCTGCCTGCCGAACGACCCAGCTCAGCAGCACCCGCCGTCGAGTGACCTACACGTCACGAAAGCGCTGATGCGGCGGGTGTCTGCTGCAGCGCCTGGTTCGGCGTGCTTGCCTGCACGGGCGGCATGACAGCGAAGAACCGATCACACCGCCCTATGATCTCATCCAGCGAGCCAGAGCGGAAGACCTCCGTATGCAACCGCTCGCAGCCAGCCGCAACAGAGTCGATCACGGTCTTCTCCCACAGCCGGCGACACGGCCACGTCTTGATGACGGTCACGAACGGGGCAGAACACCGCAACTGTCGGAGACGCTCGGGCATACTTGCGGCGAACCCTACCTTGAACCGCCCTGGGTCCAGTTCGGGTTCCAACTGGAGCAGGTAGAAGACGCCGAATTCGGCCGACCACTGTTCTTCGTCCCCGTCCTCATCCTCGCCGTCACGCGGGGCGGTGCTGACCGATAGCCTGGCAACAATTCGCTGGTAATCAGCTTGCGTGACGTAGGCGATGGCCTGCCCGCCGTTGGCCGAGTTGCGTTCCTTCCGCGTCTCGACCCCCATCTTTTTGAGCGTCTTGAACACCGTCGCGCGCAAGAAGCCGTGGTGGTTGGCGATGTCGATCACGGACAGCCACTCGCCTTCCACCCGCAAGCCCTCCTGCCGCCGAACGACCCAGCTCAGCCGCGGCGGGGGCCACTGAAGCTACGAACCTGGGAAAGCCGTCGTGCCCCCGCCGTCTGCTGCAGCGCCTGGTTCGGCGTCCGGGGCGACGCGCGCCTGCAACGCCTCGAAGTACCTGGCCCGCGCGTCCGGCGTGCCCAGCACCGCCACCCGGAACCTGGGCAGCGGCGGGCCGCCGGGGCTGGCGGGCACCGCCGGCACCCACCCGGCCAGCGTATGGCCGAGCGCGGCATAGTAGCGGGCGGCGAACTCGTCCCGGTGCTCCCACCCGGCGAAGCACGCCGCGTGCATGCCCGAGTCGGAGAACCGCGCGAGGTGGTCGGCCGGGTCGCCGATGAAGTGGGTGGTGGCCACGATCGGTTGGCCCCGGACCAGCAGCTCGCGGCAGATCGAGCACCGGCTCGCGCCCCACATCAGCAACGCCACCGCTCCACCCTCCCTGGCCGAACGACCCCGCTCAGCAGCCGGTGGCCGCTGAGGAGTTTACACACCCCAGAGAGCGAACATGCGGCCCCGGTCTGCTGCAGCGCCCGGTTCGGCATCGGGGCACTCACGGGTGGGCGACCTCGGCCGTTCCGGCAGCGACCACACGGTCGCCGACACAGCGGACACCCAGCCCGTGCTCGTCGTCGAAGTCCCAGGCGAAGTCGAACCCGACTGCGGCTTGGCCGCCGCGGGGACGCCAGACGATCACCTGCGCGAGACGAGTGACGCCATCAGGGCCGGCTGCAGCGGCCTCCCGGACGTCGGACGGGTCGAACCCGCAGTCGGCCAGCCGGTCCGGGTAGCCGGCAGCCAGGGCGGCCTGCACCCGCTCTCGGACAGCGGCGGCGTCGGCCGCCAACGCGAGGGCCGCCGCCTGCTGGGCAACCGCCGGCGGCTCATCCGGCCTGCCCGCCGCCGGCTCGAACCAGACCTCTGCGTCAGCGAGTGCGGGCCAGTTCGGGGCGGTGATGGCGCACCGCCAGCGGCCGTTGCTCAGCTCAGGCTCAGTCACGCCCACTACAAACCCTCCTGCCGCCGAACGCCACAGCTCAGCAGCACCGGCCGCCGAGTGACCTGCACGCCTCAGAAAGCCTACAAGCGGCCGGTGTCTGCTGCAGCGCCTGGTTCGGCGTCTGGAGCCTCGCCCGGAGCGCCCACCTGCAAACTGCTGCACCGCACCAGCAGCCGCAAGTCGATCCGTTCAAAGACCAGATCGAAGACCAGCCGGCCCGGCCTGGACGCCGGGTCCGCCGCGTAGGCCAGCCAGGCCAGCTCCGAACGCTCGTGCGGGGCGGCGGCGAAGCAGGCCCGCACCTCGTCCAAGTTTTCGACGCCCCCGAACCGCACCGGGGCCGGGTCGGTGAGCCGCCCGGTCTGCTGGTGCCAGACCAGAAGCGAGACGGCGAGCGTGAACTCGCGGCGCGGCCCGAACACCACCCCGCAGATGTGCGCGTGGCTGAAGTCGTGGACGAGCGACGGCAACTCGACCGGACGCCTCCGCACCCCAAGCCCTCGGCCGCCGAACGACCCAGCTCAGCCGCGGCGGGGGCGACTGGGCCTCAACGCACGCGAAACCTTCCCGCCCCCGCCGTCGGCTGCAGCGCCTGGTTCGGCCATCGCGGCCACCGCCGACGACCCGCACGATGGAGCACGATC
>JANYHV010000198.1 GCA_025362195.1 Fimbriiglobus sp.
TTCGAGAAGCGGGGCGACTACAAGCAGGCCATTCTGCTCTGGCAACTCGTCTACCAGAACAACCCGCAGGACGTAGAAGCGTCGCACAAGGTGAAGTTCCTGGCCGCCAGCGAGACCATCGCCAAGGGCGGGTACGAGGAGGCCGCCGCGGGCACCAAGGACTCGCCGATCCTGGCCCGCATGGAAGCGCAGTCGGCCGACCGCAACGATAAGGCGAGCAGGGACGTGGCCCCGCTGTTGAAGCGGCTCGAAGCCAACCCGACCGAGCCGACGCTGTACGTCCAACTCGCCGCGGCGTACAAGCGGGGCCACCAGGACGACCGCGCCCGGGCCGTGCTCCAACAGGGCCTCGGGCCGACCGGCCAGCACTTCTCGCTGCAACTCGAACTGCACGAACTCGACCTCGCCCCGTTCCGCAAGAACCTCGAACTGACGGATGCCAAGCTCCAGGCCCTGCGGAAGGCCGGCGCGGCCGACGACACGGACTTCGACGGGCCGAGCGAGGACGACCTGCACGCCAACCACGCCAAGCTGACGAAGGAAGTCCTGACGCGCGAAGTCGAAATCCTCCGCCTCCGCGCCGACCGCTTCCCGAACGACCTCGGCCACCGCCTCGAACTCGGCGCGCGGCTGCTCAAGGGCGACCGCATCGACGACGCCATCAGCGAGTTGCAAGTCGCCCGGCGGGACGAGAAGTTGAAGGGCCGCGCGGCGATGTACCTGGGCACCTGCTTCCGCAAGCGGAACAACTGGCGGCTCGCCCAGCGGAACTTCGAGGAGGCGCTGGCGTCGATCCTGCCCAACGACGAGGCCGGCCGTAAGGAAGTGCTGTTCCAACTCGCCACCGGTAGCGCCGAGAACAACGACCTGACGCGGGCCGTGGACCTCGGGCACGAACTCGCCAACCTCGACTTCGCCTACAAGAACATCGGCCAGATGCTCGAAGAGTGGGAGACGCGGGCCGGTAAAGCGTGACCCCGCACCGCATCCGCCTGGCCGGCTTCTGGACCGCGACCCCGACCGCCGACGGCCGGGTCGAACACGCCCGCAGCTTCGGCAAACCGCGAACGAATGACCCGACGGAGACACTCTGGGTCGTGACCGCGACCTCCGGCGAAGTCTGCGTCAACGGCACGTTTCTGGGCGACGGGAACGAGGTGCAGATCGGCGTCGAGTTGCAGCCGCGGAACCAGCTCGCAATCCTGACGACCGCCGGCGACCTGCTCGGCGACGTGGCGATCGAGATTCGCCGGTCGTGAGCGGCCGCGATTTTAGCCCTGCTTCCAGTGCGACTTCGCCCCGGCAATCGCGGCGTTGTTGCCGTCGATGCTGAGCGGGTTGGCGGGCGTGGCACGGCCGCCGGGGTAGATGCCGGCGCGGGCGTGGCGGTGGGTTTCCGTCCGCAGGTGCGACAGCAGGTGGTGCCCGACGCGGCGGTCGCGCTCGGCCCGCAGCGACGCGATGTCGATGGGGGCGATGACGATCTTCTCGCCGGGGCCGGGGTCGGCCTGGGCGAGCAAGCGGCCGTCGTAATCGACGACCATGCTGCCGCCGGGCCACGAGAACGGGGGGTAGTGTTCGAGCCGGGCACCCTGGTTGGCGGCGACGACGTAGGCCATGTTCTCCAGCGCCCGGCAGCGGTTCACCGTGGTCCACCAGTCCATCGGCGGGGTCGCCCCCCACGGGTCCATGTAGGCCGAGACGCGGATCAGGACCTCGGCCCCTTGCAGGGCGAGTTCGCGGATCGCTTCGGGGAACAGCCAGTCGTAACAAATGGCCGCGCCGAGGACGCCGATCTCGGTCTCGGCCACCGGGAAAAACGGCTCGGCGTACCCGGGAACGTCGTGCGGGCTGCTGTGGACCTCCCACGGAATCCACGGGTTCACCTTGCGGTACTTGAACAGCAGGCCGTCCGGCCCGATCAGGCAGGTGGTGTTGAAGACGTGGCCGGGGTACTTCGGATCGGCTTCGAGGAACGTCCCGGTCTGGACGAACAGGTTCCGCTCCTTGGCCTTGCGGTGGTAGCGCTCAGTCTGCTCGTTCGGCAACGGCACTGCGAGTTTATCGCGGAGTTCCTCGACCGTGTGATACACCGGGGCGGCGTGGGCGAACTCGGGGAAGACGACGAGCCGCACGTCGCCGAACGGGGCGTACCCCAGCGCCGCCTGGTCGATCATCGTGAGCATCTGGCCCACGCGGTGCGGCAGGTCGGCCCGCGTCGCCGGGTTCGGAAAATCGGTCTGGATCGCGGCGGCGAGGTAGCGGAGTGAGGAAGCCATGCGACACCCGGGACGGAACGCGGCCGAACGAATCGTCCGGCACTGCGTAGTAACTACTACCCGAGTTCGTTTCAGGAAACACGCCCGATGAGTCTCCTCCGGAAAATCGTCGCCGCCCTTCTGGCCGTCGTCATCGTCGGCGGCGGCGGGTACGCCCTCTACGACCAGGTCTTCCGCAAGCGGACCCTGACCGGCCCGGTCGTCGCCATCGGCCCGACGGCCGGCCGCACGGCTCTGCCCGTCCCGGAGGTCAAGTTCACCGACGCGACCGCCGCCGCCGGGATCGCCTTCACGCACTTCAGCGGGGCCGCCGGGAGCAAGTTGCTCCCGGAAACGATGGGGTCGGGCGTCGTCGTCCTCGACTTCGACAACGACCGCCGGCCCGACCTTTTATTCGTCAACAGTTGCCCGTGGCCCGGCCGACCGGTGCCGGACAAGGCCCCGTGCCTCGCCCTGTACCGCAACACCGGCGACGGCACCTTTACCGATGTCACCGTGGCGGCCGGGTTGAACGTCACGATGTACGGCGTCGGCGCGTGCGTCGGCGACTTCGACAACGACGGCTTCCCGGACCTGTTCGTCACCTGCGTCGGCGGGCACCGGATGTTCCGTAACGTCGGCGGGAAGCGGTTCGAGGACGTGACGGCGAAGGCCGGCGTGGCCGGGCCGGGCGTCTGGCCGGGCGGCGAGTCGAGCGAGGCGTTCCTCAAGCACGCCCCGCCGATCCCGTTCGGCACCTCGGCCACGTTCGTCGATTACGACGGCGACGGCAAACTCGACCTGTTCGTCTGCCACTACTGCACCTGGTCCCCCGCGATCGACCTGAGCATCAAATCGACGCTCACCGGCGTCGGCCGCACGTACCAGCAGCCGACTTCGCTCGAAGGCAACCAGTGCAGCCTGTACCGCAACAAGGGCGGCGGCACCTTTGAAGATGTCAGCGAGTCGGCGGGCGTGCGCGTGACCGAGGCCGAGGGGACGGACGCGAACTCGAAGAAGCGGTCGGTCGGCAAGTCCCTTGGCGTGATCCTGTTCGACGCGGACGGGGACGGCTGGCCGGACCTGCTCGTGGCCAACGACACCGTCCGGAATTTCCTCTTCCACAACGTCCCCGACGGCAAGGGCGGGCGAAGGTTCGAGGAGAAGGGGATGCAGTCGAACGTCGCCTACGCGCTGGCGTCTCCGCGCGGGGCGATGGGAATTGATGTCGGCGAGCACAAGCCGGGCCAGCAGGCGGTGCTCATCGCCAACTTCGCCAACGAACCGAACACCTTCCTGGTGCTCATCAACAAGCAGCGGCTGCTGTTCGCCGACCAGGCCGGCGCGACCGGCCTCGAAGGGCCGAGCAAGGGGCCGCTCAAGTTCGGCACCTTCTTCTTCGACTACGACCTGGACGGCCGGCTCGACATCCTCACGGCCAACGGGCACATCGACCCGGACATCACCAAGTTGCAGGCGAACCAGACCTACAAGCAGGCCGCCCAACTGTTCTGGAACACCGGCGAAGTCTTCGAGCCGGTCACCCCCGCGGCGAGCGGCCCGGACCTGTTCAAGCCGATCGTCGGCCGGGGCAGCGCCTACCTCGACTTCGACGGCGACGGCGATTTGGACGTGGTGCTGACCGAGAACAACGGCCCGCCGCTCCTCCTGCGCAACGACCAAAAAACCGGCCACCACTGGGTCCGCTTGACCCTCGAAGGCGACGGCGTGAACAGCAACCGGTCGGCCATCGGCGCGGAAGTGACGGTCGAAGCCGGCGGCCGGACTTACAAGCGGTCCGTGACCGGTGCCCGCGGCTACCTGAGCCAGAGCGAAATGACGGTGACGGTGGGCCTCGGCAAGACCGACGTCATCGACAAGGTGACGGTCCGCTGGCCGGGCAAGAACGCCGCGTCGCAAATGTGGACGAAGCTGAAGTGCGACACGGTTTACCGCCTGAAACAAGAAGCGGCCGACGCCGTCATCGACGCGCCGACGAAAGCCGCCAGGTAATCACCGCGCAGCTCCGACGCTGCTCTTGCGGTACAGCTCGGCCAGCCCTTTGAGCGGCGCGACGCGCGGGTCTTCCGCGCGGGCGTAATCGGCCAGGGCCGCGTCGAACCGTTGCACCGCCGCGGTCCGCTGCCCGTCTTCGAGAGCGCACCACCCTTCCAACACGGCCAGGTCGGCGCGCTCCACGGCGAGGTAGCGGGTTTGCAGCACCGGCCGGAGGAGTTGATCGCGTTGGAGGACGATGGCGACGCGGGGGAGGATCGCCCCCGTCGCGCCCAGGCCCACGTCGGCCATCACCTGCGTGGTCAGGGGGGCTGAAACTTGTTTCAGGAAGCCGCCGACGCCGGCGATTTCGCCGGTCAGCATTTGCTGCAGGCGGTCGAGCGGAATCCGCGCGTCGGTGACGCCGGTGGATGCGGCGAGCAAGAACTGAAACCAGTCGTAGGCCGGAAGTCGGTAGACGATCCGCTTGCCGTCTGCCGGCTGCGACGGGATTTCGAGGACGCCCAACCGGCCCGGGTTCTGCACCAATTCGGCTCGGGACAACAGCGCCTGGGCTTCGCGGGCCTGGCCCGTGCCGAGGAGTAGCCCGGCCAGCAAGCGGACCCCGTCGGCACCGTACAAGTCGGGGCTGGACTTCAACAAAATGTCCTGGGCCGTGCCCGCCAGGCCGAGGCTGAGGGCAATGGTCGCCCGGCCGAGCGGGTCGCCGCTCATCTTCGAGGTCTGCACTTGGAACGAACACTCGCGGTCGAACACGTCGTCTTCGAGCTTGGCCACGAGCGCTGCCAACTGAATTGATCGTTCCGCGTCGCCGCGCCGCCGGATCAGGATTGCTTGTTGGCGGCGCTCCGCCAACGCCCGGTCGGGGTAGCCGATTTCCGCGAAGGTCGTCGCCAGGCCGTCGCGGGCCGACTCGGACTCGGGGTTCGCGGTCACGGCCTGCGTCAGTGCCGTCACCCGCTGAACCCGCCTGAGTTCCACGAGCAAACCACTTCCGCCCGCGACGCCATTTTCGACGGTGGCCCCGAGGACCGAGTACGCCTTCGCCAGGTCGAGCCAGGCCGGCGCGTCGTCGGGGTTCGCGGCAATCGCCCGCCGTGCCGCACGGACGGCCAGGACTGGCAAGGCCGGGCTGTTGGTCCTCGCCGCGAGGTGCAGGCTGAGGTACGTCGGGGCCGGGGACGCGACCGGACTCGCGTCGTGCCGTTGCGCCGACGACGGCAGCCACCACTTGCGGTACTCGGCGAAGCGCGTCGGCCGCTTGTCGCGCACGTCGTCGCCCCCGAAGGCGAGCCGGTCGGCGTCGAAGGTCAGTGGTGCGGCCGCCGGCCAGTATTCCAGGGGCGTGTCGGCCCGCCCCGGTTTCGCCGCCAGCCAGACGGCGCGGCCGTCGATGCGCACCACGCGCCACGGGCCGTCCGCGGCCAGGACGGACGCCAAGACGCGGGGCGAAGGGTCGTACAGCAGGACCGTGCCGACCCGGTACGACTGGATTCGGTCGAAGTCGGCAGCGGCCGCGGGATTGGTCGTCGCCAGGCCGAGTTGGTCGGCAATCCCGAGCGATTGCACCCGACCGCTCCGGGCGTGCAACTCCCAGCGGGTGTCGAGATAACCGCGCTCGCCGCCGGCGAACCAGGCGAGCGTGTTCGACACGTCCGGCGTGGTGCCGAGGACGCGAAGGTCCGGCGGCAACAGACCGTCGGCCCGCCAGGTCGAGAGGGTCGCGGCCGCTTCGACCAGCGACGGGTCGGCGGACACCGCCCACCCGACGACGCGGTCGCGGCCCCGTGCCCCGTGCAACCACCCGCCCCAGGCGACGACCCCACAGCCGACGACGGCGACGCACGTCGCCCCGCGGCCGATCCTGCCCCACGACACCACCGGCGTCAGCGACTGGACGTGTCGCGCGACCACCGACACGGCGACGACGGCACACAAGGGGACGAGACGAGCTTGCCAGACGGACAGCACGACGACGACGCCCCACGTTAAACCGAGTCCAAGGTCCGCCCGCCGCCCGTTGACGATCAGGGCCACGGTCCCGCCGACGACCAGGCCGCAGTACGCCCAGAAGGCCGCGCTGTCGGCGTGTTCGCCGGTGAACGGGTTGGCGGAGAAGTACGACGCGAACTGCACGGCCACTCGGGGGTCGCGCGCGAGATCGCTCGACCAAAACGCCAGCGACAGTTCGGTCGGTAGTGTCAGTCCGTGGACGTGAAACGGACTCACGAGACAGGCCGCGAACGCCGCCAACGGCAACCAGACCGGCACGGCGTCCGACCGCCGGATGCGGCCGCCGACCCAGTGCAGGGTCGTGATCGCCGGGCCGAGGACGTACCAGTCGTCGAGGTTGACCCAGGCCGCCACAAGCAACGGTACGAAGCGGTACGCCCTGATTTGCAACAGGTGCAGGAGTACGGCCAACATCAGGCAGGAAACGATCATCGGCTGGAGGGTCACCCGCGGACTCAGCGCGACGACGGCCAGCGCGACGAACCCGATCGCCAGCCAGCGCGGCCGGTCGCGGCGAAGGTGCAAGAGGCCGATGCCGACGGTCAGCGTGACGAGTACCGCTTTGCAAGCGACCAGGCCCGCGCCGCCGACGCTGCGAAACAACTGGTACGACACCCAGTCCGTGAGCCAGGCGTGGTTGACCCAGCGCACCCCGTCGGTGGCGTAGCTCAACGGGTCGGTGGAGAAGTCGTACTGCCCCGCCGCAGCGAGCCGGCCGACAGCCAGGTGTTGCCACACGTCCGAGTTTCGGGCCACGAACGACGCCAAGAGAAATGCGAGGGCCAGGACGAGACACGCCAGGACCGAGTCGAAGCGACTGCCCGAGCGGGAAGTGGGCGGGACTACTGCGGCCGGCGTGGTCATGTCCGCTCAATTCTCGAACGGGAAGGCGTTGCTGGCGACTGCAACGGCAGGCGATTCCGCTTTGTTATAGCAGCCCGGCGAAGCCACCGAGACCGCTCCGGCGAACGCACCGATTTAATGGTAGACGGCGGGCCGGTTGCCCCGGATGATCGTCTTAGCCTTGCGCCGCTCTCCCGGAGATTCCCCGTGAAAAATGCCTCCCTTGTGGCGATCTTGTTGGCCGGATGGGCCGGGACCGTCTGGGCCGCCGATCCGCCCAGGCCGTTGCAATTACCCGACGGCGTCACGGCCGACACGCTCACCGACGCGAAGGAAGCAGCGTTGGTCGCCGACCGACTCGACAAGGAGTACCCTGCCCCGCGGGCGGAAGCCGTCAAGATGCTGACGGCGATCCTCCGCGGCTCGCAGTTGAACGGCCAGGACGGTTGGTTCGGCCCGGCCCAGAGCCGGTACAACTTCGCCCGGCTGGCCACGCACTCGGGCTTGGACCCGGCGATGGGCAGCGTCCCGAAAGAGATGTTCGACGGCCCGGCTGCACTGTTCGACCAACTCGACCGCGACGGCGACGGCAGCCTGACGCCCGGCGACCTCGACTGGTCCGACCGCAACCCCTACGTGATGCGGGCCGGCATGGTCAACGGCATCTTCCGGCGGCTCGACCGCAGCGGCGACGGCAAGCTCACCCGCGAGGAGTTCGACGGCTTCTTCAAGTACGTGGCGGACGGCAAGGACTCGTTCTCCGCCGACGACCTGCGGCGGGCGCTCCTGCCCCGCGGCCCGAGCGGGTTCAACCCCGGCGACGCCCCGAGCATCCCGGTGCTGGTGAAGGGCCTGTTCGCCGGCGAAATCGGCTCGATGGGCGAAGGCCCGAACCTCGACGACCCCGCGCCGGACTTCACGCTCAAAACGGCGGACGGCACGCGGACGGTCCAGTTGTCGAAGCTGACCGGCACCAAGCCGGTCGTCCTCGTCTTCGGCAACTTCACGTGCGGGCCGTTCCGCAGCCTGTTCCCGGACGTGGAAGCCGTCTACCGCCGGCACAAGGACCACGCGACTTTCGTCATGGTCTACGTCCGGGAGGCGCACCCGACCGACGGCTGGAAGATGGACTCGAACGGCCGCATGGGCGTGACCGTCAAGCAGCCGACGACGAACGGCGAGCGGATCGAGGTCTGCGAGCAGTTCCAGAAGAAGATGAACCCCGGCATGACCGTCCTCGTCGATGACATTTCCGACCCCACGGGCACGGCGCACAGTGGGATGCCGGCCCGCTTGTACGTCATCGACACCGCGGGCAAGGTGGCGTACAAGGGCGGCCGCGGGCCGTTCGGCTTCAAGCCCGGCGAAATGGAGCAAGCCCTCGTCATGAGCCTGATCGAAACCACGCCGACGGGCGTACCGGCGGCCAAGTTGATGAGCGACCGGGACGCCTGGGCCAAGATGCCGAAGGCGGAAACCGGGGGCGGGGTTCCACTGCCGAACTGGGCGAAGGCGGTGGCGACGCACCTGCCGCGGACCGCGGCGGCGATGCTGATTCTCGACGAGGCCCAGCGGACGAAAAGCCCGCTCGACCCGGCCCTGCGGGCCGCGATGCGCTGGGTCGTCGCCAAGGCCAACCGCTGCGAGTACGGGCAGCAAACCGCGCTCGCCGACTTGAAGCGGGCGGGCGGCGACGAGGCCGTTCACCGGCTCACCGGCGACCCCGCGAAGTGGCCGGCCGACGACCGCGCGGCGCTCGAATTCGCCCGGCTGCTGACGACCGACGCGCCCAAAGTGACCGACGCCCAGTTCGCCGCGTTGCGAGAGCGGTACGGGGACAAGAAGGTCGCGGCGATGGTCTTCCTCGCGGCCTACGGCAACTTCCAGGACCGCCTGCTCCTCGGCTTGAGCGTCCCCCTCGAAGCCGACGGGCCGATGCCCCCGCTGAGCGTCACCTTCGCGGCCGGCGCGTTCCAGTCCGCCCCACTCATCCCAGAGCAGAAGGAGTTGCCGCACCTGATCTCGTCGGGCAAGTCGGTCGTCGCCGTCGAGCCGAACTGGTCGAAGCTGTCGTTCGACGAGTTGCAAGCCCGCCTCGAAACCCAGCGCGACCGCAAGCCGCGCTTGCCGGTGCCGAACTGGGACGACGTGAAGGCCGCCCTCCCGGCCGCGTTCACCGCCAAGCCGACGCGGATCGTCTGGACCCTATTCGGCTACGGCTACGCCCCGGAACTGGCCGTGCCGTGGTCGGTCTGCACGCGGACGATGTGGGCCGAATCGATGCAAGACCGCGTCTTCGAAGAGAGCCTGTTCTGGGTCCAAACCCGCACCATCGAGTGCAACTATTGCATGGGCCACTGCGAGATGCTCCTGGAGGTCGCCGGCCTCGACAAGAAGGCCGTCGCCGACCGCACCCGCCGGCTCGCCGGCGACGACTGGAGCAGCTTTTCGCCCGGCGAGCAACGGGCCTACGCCTACGCCCGCAAGCTCACCGCGACCCCGTGGGACTTGACCGCCGCCGACTACCGGGGGCTGGAGCGCGACCTGGGCCGGGACAAGGCGATGTTCACCTTCTGGTGGCTCTGCCGCGGCCTGTACATGACCCGCGTGTCGGACGGCTTCCAACTCCCCCTGGAGCGCGAAAACGTCTTCGGCGACCCGCCGGCCAAGAAGTAGACTGTTCGGGACCGGATCGCCGGAATCCGGTCCCGACCTCAACGCGGAGACACGTCGTGCGTCAGTCCTTGTGGGCGATTGTCGGAGTCGCGGTCCTCGCCGGCCCGGCCGGTGCGGCCGACCCCAAGCCGATGGTCTCCTCGCTCAGGGCGGACGGCACCCTGCTCGTCAACGGCAAGCCGGTAATGCCCTACGGCTTCTACATTTCGACGGGGCACACCGGCGACGTGCGGTTGAAGTGCGTCGAACAAATCCACAAGATCGGCGGGACGGTCGTCCACATCGAAGGCCCGTGGCACGAGGACACGCGGTTCCTCGACCGGGCGGTCGAACTCGGCCTCTGGGTCGTCGCCGGGCACACCGAATCGGAGGCCAAGCTGGACCGCGTCAAGGCGTACCGGGACCACCCCGCGATCGTCGCCTGGACCCTGCACGACGACGGCAACACCCTCTCCACGGTCGCGCACCTGACGGCGATGAACCGCCGGGTCAAGGCGGTCGTCCCGCACCGGCTGACCTTCGTCCCGCTCGGCACGCAGAACCGCGACGTGCCGATGCCGGGCGACGACTTCTTTCGCTGCGCTGACTTCGTCGGCTGGGAAATGTACCCCGTCGCCAACCCGAAAGCGGCCGACCCGACGTTGAAGGCGACCGAGACGCAGATGGCGCTCGTGGCCGAGGCAGCGACCCGGGCGGCCCGCCCGTTCTGGATTCTGCCGCAGACGTTCGCCTGGCCCGGCGGTCGGCCGCCGACGCCGGTCGAGTACCGCAACCTCTGCTACGTCGGCCTGATTAACGGGGCCAGGGGCGTGATGCCGTGGTCGATCTACCACCAGGTCGATGCCCCGGCGGTCCGGGCGAAGAAGAAGGCCGCGGGCCAGCCGGCCTGGGAGGAGTGGTACTTGCCGGACAACGCCGACCTGTGGGCCGAGTGCGGCGCGCTCGCGGCCGAGTTGAAGACCCTCGCCCCGGACTTGCTAGACGGCCGGCGGACCAAGCTGACCGACGGCGGCGACGTGACGGCCGCCGTCTGGGTCGGCAAAACCGACGCGTTGATCGTGGTGGCGAACCTGTCCGAGCGGGAAGCCCGACCGGTCTCGCTGACCCTGCCCACCGGGCTGGTCGGAAGCCCGCTGCCGGTCTTCCCGGGTCGCCCGGTCGGCCTCAAACTCGCCGCCGGGAAACTCACCGGCGACATCGCCAAGGGTGGCGTCCACGTCTACCGTTTCGCCACCCGGTGAGCGACGACGGCGGGCTTGAAAATCGCCCCGGGTCGTCACTTCGCTGGCAGTAGCGGCACCTCGCAGAAGGTCAGCGCGGCGAGGCCGTTGGCCCCGAGGAGCAGGCGGTCCTGGCTCCAGGTCGCGCCGTCGAGGTACGTCAGCGTCTTCGCGCTCGTCGGGGCGAGGAGCTTGAGCGTTAGCGTGGTGCCCTGCACCGCCCCCGACGCGACCTGGCCCCGCTTGCCGTCGAGGCTGAATTCCCCGGCGAGCTTGGCGTCCCACGCCACCGGTTGGTCGAACTCCAGCGCGATCTCGTCCCGCGTGTCGCTCGTGAAGGACGCCTTCACAAGGTTCGGGGCGGTGATCGAAGTCGCGGGCTTGACGCCGTACAGGTCGCGCTCCAGCAGCGGCCCGATCAGGCGGGCGAACTCGGCGTAGCCTTCGAGCGGGAAGTGGCAGCCGCCGGGCGGTTTGATGCCCAGCGTGGACATGACACTCAAGTTCGAGAAGAGCTTCGGCAGGTTCCGCTGCACCTCGCGCAGGCGGTTGTCCGAGCCGTTGATGCCCATCGAGCACGACTTCGGCCAGATCTGGAAGGCGTAGTAGTGGCGCACGTTCGGGTAGTCGGTCTTCCAGCCGGCCGCCGTACTCACAAAGTAGCGCTGGTAGGTCTCGTAGCCGTAGCCGCCGGTCGGCCCGTCGGACCCCTGGTCGTTCTCACCCTGGTGCCACAAGACCGCGCGGACCCCGTGGGTCAGCTTCGCCTCCCGGACGCGCCAGAGCAGCCGGCCGTAGATCGTCGCCACGTCGGTCGGGTCGAGGGGGTCGCGCTGATGGGTGTCGATGCGCGTGCCGCCGACCGCGCCGTTGAGGATGCACACCGGAATTTTCTGGCCCTCGACGAGCCGCCGGGCGAGGTCCATGCCCCACACGCCGATTTGGAACTCGCCGCCGGTCCGACTGCGGACGACGGCGTTGCCCCAGCGCTTCGCCCGCGCCACCTTCGGGTCGCCGTTCGGGTTGCCGAAGCTGCGGACCCAGTCGCTGGTGTACGGGGCGTCGGCGGGGCCGAAGGCGGTGGCCTCGGCGTTCGACTGGCCGTCGATCACGTAGGCGTCGCCGCAGACGAGGTTGCCGACCGTCTCGATCAACTTTTCGACGCCGGCGGTCGTGGTGCCGAACTCGACGCTGTACTTGACGAGGCCCGGCTTCAGCTTCGCCGTCAGCGTGTACGACAGGTTCGCCAGCGGCTTCGCGGTCACCGTCTCGACCGGCTTGTCGTCGGCGGAGAGCTTCAAGAACACCGAGTCCGCGGCGGCCGTCAGGGTGCCGTTGTAGTGCAGCGTGCCCTCGTTGCGGTCGTCGCGCGGGTAGAACTGCCCGGCCGCCGGCTTCTCGTCGGCCGTCGGCACGCGCACCACATAGGCGTCAGTCGCCGGCTCCGTGACCGCGACCGCGGCCGTGCGGACCGTCGCCACGCCGCCGTTGTCGAGGGCGAGGCGCACCGTCATCGGCCCGCTGTTCTGGGCGCGCTTCAGCAGCAACTTGCCCGGCGCGACCTCTTGCACGACCGCCACGCCGGACACGTCCCAGGTGTAGCGCAAGGTGTCGGCCCCGGCGGCCTTCATCGCGTCGGCGTTGGTGACCGTCGGCACGACTTCGAGTACGGTGCGGCCGTCCCAGGTCGCGGGCAATGTCAGCGCGAACGCCGGCTCGGGGATCGCCTCCCGGACCGTCACGGCGACCTCCTTCGACTTCACTTCGTTGGGGTACACGGCTTTGAACCGCACGGTCAACGTCTGATCGCCGACCACCCGGCCGGCGTCGAGGGTGTAGGCGAAGCGGTCGGTGGCGACGACCCGCTCGACGCCGCCCTGGACCACCGACCACGACACCTTCTGCGCCCCACCCGCCTCGGCGGTCAGCGTTACGCTCTTGCCCTCGGCGACCGTCACTTGCGCCGGCGTGACGCCGAACGCGGTGCCCGGCCGGACCAGCGGGCCGACGAGCGTTTGCAGCGGCTTCTGGTTCTCGTACTGCAGGCGCAGCCAGTCGGCCGAGCGCGCGACCTTCGAGACGCGCACCTCGTCGATGTCGCCGACGAAGTCGAAGGTGTTGTACCAGCCGCCGATCCATAGGCGCGCCGGGGACTTGATGGTGAGCAGCGGCGTGGCCGACGTGTCGAGCTTGCCGTTGACGTAGATCTTGCCGTCGTTGCGGTCGTAGGTGTGGGCGACGTGGACCCACTCGCCCAGCGGGATTGCCGTTTTGCCGTCCACGTCCGAGAAGTCGCTGTCGATGTGCAGGTGCGGCGGGCTGCGGAGTTGCATGCGGACCTTGCCGCCGCGGCCGCCGCCCTCGTTGCCCCAGCCGAGCACGGTGACGTTCGGCTTCTCGGCGCGGAACCACGCCTCGCTGGTGTGCGGACTGGCCCCGAGGGGGTAATTCGTGATCTTGTCGCCGCCGTGGACCCCCTTGCCGCCGGGGAAGTGCCGCGACTGGCCGACGACGCCGGGGGCCGCCGTCGTGCCAGCGTCCTTCGACTCGAGCGTACCGACCTCGTCGGCCACGGCGTCGCCGAGGTGCCAGACGCTGAGGTAGCCGTTCGACGCGTTGAACACCGCCTTGCCGTCCGACGCGCTGGTCGCGTCGGCCTTGCCCCAGTGCAACTTGACCTCCTGCCGGGCGTTGCCGACCAGTTTGGGCAGGCGGACCCAAATACTGGCGACGCCGTTGACGGCGTCCCACTCGTCGATCTGGAACGGCAGCGGCTCGCCCCGCTCCGAGGAGAAGCGCAGGTCGTCGCCGTTCGGCTTGGCCTGGGCGAAGTCGAAGAAGTCCTTGTGCAGCCGGACCAGCAGCGGGAAGCCCTCGACGGCCGCCGTCGCCGGCAAGTCGGCCCCCTCCGGCGTGGTCAGCACGAACACGGAGCCGGAGTGCCGCCAGCCGGGGTACTCCGCCGCCGCGGGGCCGGCGACCGCAAAGCCGAGCGCGACGGCCGCGCAAAATCGAAGGAGCATCGTGAAATCCCGGAGAGGTTGTGGGGGAACTATTTCGGCCCGGCGGGCAGGTGATCGTTCAAGTAGCGGGTCAGCAGGCTGTACAGGTGGCGGCTGGTGTTCTTGCCCTCGCTGATCGAGTGGCTGCGGTTCGGGTAGGCCATCAGCGTGAACGGCTTGTCGAGTTCGATCAGCTTGTCGGCGAGCTTTTCGACGCCCTGGTAGTGGCAGTTGTCGTCGCCGGTGCCGTGGACGAGGAGCAGGTTGCCCTTCAAACCCGCCGCGTGCGTGATCGGCGAGCCGGAGGTGTAGTCGGCGGCGTTGGTCTGCGGGAGGCCCATGTACCGCTCCTGGTAGATCGTGTCGTACAGCCGCATGTCCGGGACCGGCGCGACCGCCATGCCGGTGCGGTACACCTCGGGCGAGCGGAAGAGCAGGTTCAGCGTCGTCGAGCCGCCGCCGCTCCAGCCCCAGACGCCGACGCGGGTGGCGTCGAGGTACGGGCGGCGCTTGAGAATCTCCCGCGTGGCTGCGGCCTGCTCCTCGGCGGCGAGCGTGCCGACCTTACGGTAGACGCACTTGCGCCATTCGCGGCCGCGCGGGCAGGGCGTCCCGCGGTTATCGACGCAGGCCACGACGTACCCCTGTTGCGTGAGCATTTGGTGCCAGAGGTAATTGGTGCCGCCCCAGCGATCGACGACCGTCTGCCCGGCCGGCTCGCCGTAGACGTGGAACACGATCGGGTACTTCTTCGCCGGGTCGAAGTCGGCCGGCTTCATCAGCCAGCCGTCGAGTTCGACCCCGTTGCCGATGGGCGTGCGGAAGAACTCGACCGGCGACCGCGCCAGCTTGCCGACCGCCTCGCGCAGCTTGTCGTTCGCCGCGAGCGTGCGAAGAACCTTGTGGCCCGGCAGTGTGACGAGTTCGACGCGCGGCGGGTTCCCGAACTCGGAGGAGGTGTGGATCGCGGACGCCCCGTCCGGCGCGACGTTGTACTCATGCCACCCCGACTGGTCGGCGGGCGTGACCCGCTCGCGCTGCCCCGAGCCGTCCGTCGGCACGCTGTACAAATAACACTGCGTTGGGTTGTCCGGCGACGCGAGGTAGTAGACGCGACCCGCCTTCTCGTCGATGTGAACCAGGCGAATCACGTCGTAATCGCCGGGCGTGAGACACCGCACCGCGCCGCCGTCCCGCGCGGCGTAGTAGAGGTGCCGCCAGCCGTCGCGCTCGCTGACCCAGGTGAACGCCTTTCCGCCTTCGACCCACTCCAGCGGCTCGTCGGGGAGATCGACCCAGGCGGCGTCGCGCTCGGTCATCACGGTGCGGACCTTCCCCGTCGCGGCGTCGGCGAGCATCACGTCGACGGCGTTCTGCAAGCGGTTGGCCCGGCGAATCACCAGCTCGTCGGAGTTGCCGGCCCACTCCATGCGCGGAATGTAGAAGTCGGTGCGGGTGTCGCCGGGCACAGCCACCCACTTGGTTTCGCCGCCGGCCGCCGCGACCACGCCGACCCGGCAGGCCGAGTTGCGCTCGCCGGTCTTGGGGTACGCGAAGGTCGTGACGACCGGGTACTTCGCCGCCGTGTTGTCGATCATCGAGAACTTCGGGACGCCGGCCGTGTCGAGTTGCCAGTACGCAATGCGCTTGCCGTCGGGACTCCAGCGCCAGCCGTCGCGGCAGTCGAACTCCTCCTCGTAAACCCAGTCGAACGTGCCGTTGATGACTTCGGCGGTGCCGTCGGTCGTCAGCTTGGTCGCCGGCCCGCCTTCGACCGGCTCGACGAACAGGTTGTTGCCACAAACGTAGCCGACGCGGCGGCCGTCCGGCGACAGCTTGGCGAACATCAGCGTCGAGGGCTTGACCGCCCCGCCGAGTTTCGTGAGCGTGCCCGTCGAGCGGCGGTAGGCCCAGTAATCGCCGCGGCTGTTCTGCCGCCACACCCTGACGGAGTTCGTGAAGATCACGACGAGGTCGCGGTCCTTCGACAACTCGTACCCGTCGATCGCCAGCGGCTGCGTGGAACCGGGCGGGATCAGCTTCTCGGCCGGGACGAGCACGCGGGTGTCGCCGTTCGCCTCGACGCGGACGAGGTCGTTGGCCCCCTTGTGAAGCTTCGACGGCATCAGGTTCGTGAACGCCCCCCCGTCGAGCCACCTCGTCGCCGGGACGCGGTCGCTCTTGAAATCGTCCGACGCGAAGATGCGCCCCAGGTTGAGTTTGGCGGGGTCGGCGGGCAGGGACTGCGCCCGCACTGTTCCCACCGCGAACACGAGAACGCAGGCGATCGAACGCAGCATGGAGGACTCCAAACCGAAGGAAGGTGCGGCGACGCGGGGGGTTACTCGACGACGACGACCGGCTTGCCGAGCACGTCCATTTTCGGCCGGACGCCGAGGCCCGGTTGCGTCGAAGCGGCCATGCGGCCGTTGACCCGCTGCGGTGCCCCGTCGGCCGTCGAGACGGTGACGTAACTGTTGAAGTCGGTGCTGGAGAACAGGAATTCCGTCGGCACGCTGTGGGCCAGGTGCGCGATCGCGGCCGTGGCGATGTCCCCGCCCCAACTGTCTTCGAGGGTCATGGCGATGCCCATCGTCACGCACAGGTCGCGGGCCTGCCGGGTCTTCGTCAGCCCGCCGAGCTTGCTGATTTTGAGGTTCACCACGTCCATCGCCAGGTCGGCCTTGGCCCGCAACAGCAGGTCCAGGCCGTCGATGTTCTCGTCGAGCACGAACGGGTGGTTGGTGTGCCGGCGGACGCTCAGGCACTCCTCGTAAGTCAAGCACGGCTGCTCGATGTACACGTCGATGTCCCGCACGGCCCGGACCACGCGCATCGCCTCGTGCTGCGTCCAGCCGGTGTTGGCGTCGGCCACCAGGCGGTCGCCGGGGAGGAGCGTCGCGGCCACGGCGCGGATGCGCTCGATGTCCGTGTCGGGGTCGCCGCCGACTTTGAGCTGGAAGCGGCGGTAGCCCTCGGCCCGGTACCCCGCGACCCGCCGGGCCATTTCCGCCGGCGACTCCTGGGAGATGGCGCGGTACAGGTGGAAGTCGTCGCCGTAGCGGCCGCCGAGCAGTTCGCAGACCGGCATGCCCGCCGCCTGGCCGAGGATGTCCCAACAGGCGATGTCGATGCCGCTCTTGACGTAGGGGTGGCCCTTCAGCGCGGCGTCCATCGTGCGGTTGAGCTTGCCGAGTTGCCGCGGGTCTTCGCCGAGCAGGTGCGGGCCGAGTTCGCGCACCCCCGCCCGCACGCCTTCCGCGTAGGCCGGCAGGTAGAACGGCCCGAGCGGGCAGACCTCGCCGTGCCCGACCAGGCCGGCGTCCGTCTCGACGCGAACGATGGTGCTGTCGAAGACGGTGACCGACTTCCCGCCGGACCATTTGTACGTCGTCTCGGTCAGGGGTAATTCGACGCGAAAAGCCAAAATCCGGGAGATTTTCACGGCGTGGTCCCGACTAAAGGGTGTTGCGAAAATGCCACCTTGGGAGGTTGGTGTACAACGACGAGAGCCGACGACGCCGAAATCGGAAGCCGTTTCGACGCACGAAAAGTGATACGACGCTCCAGGGAGATTGATCGATGCCCGTCCGCCCCGTGACCGCGATCCTGGTTCTGATGCTGACGCTCGCGGCCCCGGCGTGGTCGGCCGACCCGCCCCCGACGCTGTCCCAGCAACTCGCCGGGGAGCCGGTGGCCGACTTGGCGAAGGCGGCCCGCGAGCGCGGCGACGCCGGCCGGGGCGCGGTCCTGTTCTTCCAGCCGGCGCTGAGCTGCGCGAAGTGCCACGACGGCGAAGCCGGCACGCAACTCGGGCCGGACATCGCCAAGGCGGGCAAGGAGGCGACGGCCGAGTACCTCGTCGAGTCCGTGCTGCACCCGTCGAAGGTCCTCAAAAAGGGGTACGAGACGGTCGCCGTCGTCACAGTCGACGGCCGCACCGTCACGGGGCTGGTCGCCGAGGAGGCCGCCGACGTGCTGACGCTGATCGACCCCGCCGCCAACGGCAAGCGGATCGCCGTCCCCAAGGCCGACATCGAGACGCGGACCGCGCTCGCGCAGTCGCTCATGCCGGAAGGGCTAGTCAACGTCCTCTCGGACCGCCAGCAGTTCCTCGACCTGACGAAGTACTTGATCGAAGTCGCCGAAGGCGGAGACGCACGGGCCAAGGAACTGCGGCCCGCCGTGACGGTGCTGGTGATCCCGGAGTACGAGAAGCAGATCGACCACGCCGGCCTGATCGCCAAGTGGGACGCCAAGAGCCTGAAGCGCGGCGAGGTGATGTACACCCGCGTCTGCGCGAACTGCCACGGGACGCTCGACCAGCCCGGGTCTCTGCCCACGTCGCCGAAGTTCGCCGCGCACGTCTTCAAGAACGGCAGCGACCCGTACAGCCTGTACCAGACGCTCACCCGCGGCTACGGCCTGATGGCCCCGCAGACGTGGATGGTGCCGCGGCAGAAGTACGACCTCATCCACTACCTCCGCGAGGCGTACCTGAAGCCGCACAACCCGACGCAGGCCCCGAAGGCCGACGCGGCGTACCTGGCCGCGCTGCCCAAGGGCACGTCGGCCGGCCCGGACCCGGTCGCCGTCGAGCCGTGGGCGGCGATGGACTACGGCCCGAGCCTGATGAACACCTACGAGGTCGGCGGGCCGGGGCCGAACATCGCGTACAAGGGCGTGGCCGTGCGGCTCGACGCCGGGGCCGGGGGCGTGTCGCGCGGCACGCAGTTCGCGCTCTTCGACCACGACACGATGCGGTTCGCCGCCGCCTGGACCGGCGACGGCTTCGTCGATTGGAAGGGCATCCACTTCAACGGCCAGCACCAGGTCCACCCGAAGATCGTCGGCCGGACCCACGTCGCCAACCCGGTCGGCCCCGGCTGGGCCAATCCCGAGACCGGCAGTTTCGCCGACCCCCGCTTCCTGGGCCGCGACAACAGGCCTTACGGCCCGCTGCCCAAAGCCTGGGCGAAGTTCCGCGGCGTCTACCACTTCGGCGACCAGACCGTCGTCTCGTACACCGTCGGCGACGCGGCGGTCCTCGAACTGGCCGGCGCGGAGGTCGATCCGAAGGCCCCCGGCGAGGTCGCCTTCACCCGCACGCTCGACATCGGCGCGTCGTCGCGCGACCTGTTCGCCCGCGTCGCCCCGGTCGGCACGGCCGCGGCCGTCGTCGGTGACAGCCGGGCGACACTCGAAGAGCGGGACGGCTTCACCGTCCTGCGCGTCCCGGCCGGCGTCACGCCGACGCGGGTGAAACTGCTCACCGCCAAGGGCGACGCCGCCGCGCTCAAGGCCCGCGCCAAGGGGTCGCCGGCCCCGCGCGCCCTGGAGCCGCTGACCCGCGGCGGCCCGAAGCGCTGGCCCGAAGTGCTCAAGGCCGGCGTCACAATCGGTAAAAACGACGGGCCGTTCGCCGTCGATACCTTCGCGTTGCCGGAGCGGAACCCCTGGAACGCCCAACTCCGGCTCACCGGCTTCGACTTCACCCCCGACGGCAAGTCGATGGCCGTCTGCTCGTGGGACGGCGACGTGTGGCTCGTCTCCGGCCTCGATAATCTCGCCGCCGGGCTGACCTGGCAGCGGATCGCGTCGGGCCTGTTCCAGCCGCTCGGCCTCAAGATCCTCGACGGCGCGGTCTTCGTCTGCTGCCGCGACCAGATCGTCAAGTTGACGGACCTCAACGGCGACGGCGAGACCGACTTCTACGAGTGCTTCAACAACGACCACCAGGTGACCGAGCACTTCCACGAGTTCGCCATGGGCCTGCAGGCCGACGCGGCCGGGAACTTCTACTACGCCAAGAGCGGCCGGCACGGCCTCGACTCCGTCGTCCCGCACCACGGCACGCTGCTCAAGGTCAGCCGGGACGGCGCGACGACCGAGATCGTGGCGACCGGCTTCCGCGCGGCCAACGGCGTCTGCCTGAACCCGGACGGTAGCTTTTTCGTGACCGACCAGGAGGGCTTCTGGACGCCGAAGAACCGCATCAACCACGTCACCAAGGGCGGCTTCTACGGCAACCTGTGGGGCTACACCGGCGTGACCGACGAGTCGGACACCGCGATGACGCCGCCGGTGTGCTGGATGACCAACGACATGGACCGGTCGCCGGCCGAGCCGATCTGGGTCACGTCCGACAAGTGGGGGTCGCTAAAGGGGTCGCTGCTGAACACCTCCTACGGGGCCGGCAAGATTTACGTCGTGCCGCACGAAACGGTCAACGGCCGGGACCAGGGCGGCGTCTGCGCCCTGCCGCTGCCGACGTTCCCGACCGGAGTGATGCGGCCGCGCTTCCACCCGACCGACGGGCAACTTTACGTGTGCGGCATGTACGCCTGGGCCGGCAACCAGACCGCCCCGGGTGGCTTCTACCGCGTCCGCGCGACCGGCAAGCCGGCCGACCTGCCCGTCGGCCTGAAAGCCAAGGCCGGCGGCGTCGAGGTCACCTTCACCGACCCGCTGGACGCCGCGAGTGCGGCCGACGCGAAGAACTTCGAGGTCAAGGTCTGGGGACTCAAACGCACCAGGAATTACGGCTCGAAGCACTACGACGAAAAGCCGCTCTCCGTGGCGAAGGCGTCGCTGCTGCCCGACGGCAAGACGGTCCGCCTCGACCTACCCGACCTCGCGCCGACGTGGGGCATGGAGATCAAGTACCGCGTTAAAGGTTCCGACGGCCGGGCCGTCACCGGCGTGATCCACAACACGATCCACGCCGTCAACGATTGAGCAGTCTGGTTAGCCCGAAGCGCGAGCGAGGGAAGCAAAGGTCGTTGACGAAGACGACGGGCGAAGCGCTCATGACCGAACTTTCGCGCGAGCTAATTTTGAGTCGTTCGCGGGCGTTGCAACGGCAGAGCGGACCGGCCCCCTGCTACTTGCCCGCCTTCACGAACTTGACGACGCGGCCTATCGGGCCGACGGCCCAGCCGTCACCCGCGGCCGTGAATCCGACGCTGTTGTACGCCCCCTTGTCGAGCGGCCTCCAGGTCGCGCCGTCGTCCGCCGAGGCGTCGGCCCCGGACGTGCCGACGGCCAGCCACTCGCCCCCCGCCCGGGCGACGGCGGACCGGAACGGCAGCGGTTTGTCGACGAGGGTCCACGTCTTTCCGCCGTCGCCGGTCCGGGCCGCGGTCCCCGCCGTCGCGTCCGGCTTGCGGTAGTCGCCGCCGACGATCACCCCATGGTCGCGGTCCCGGAAGGCGATCGAGAACCCGCCGGCCGACTCGACCCCGGCGGCGAGCGGCGTCTCGACGACGGCCCAGGTCTTGCCCCGGTCGCCCGAGTGAAACACCCGCGCCGCCTTGGCCCCGCCGGTGTAGAACCAGACGTCGCGCTCGCCGCGGGCGACGAGGCAGGTGCGGCTCGCCGCGAAGCAGCCCTCGTTCGGCAGCGCCGCGGGCCGGCTGCCCTCCGGGAGCGGGGTCCACGTCTCGCCGTCGTCGGTGACGACGAGCCGGAACCGGCCGCCCACGGGGTCGCTGAGGTTGATGCCGTGCGTCTCGTCCCAAAAGGCGATGGCGTCGAAGAACGCCCCGGGTTCCCCGTTCTCGAACTGGAGCTTCCAGGTCGCGCCGCCGTCCGTCGTCTTGTAGATTCGGGAGGCTTTACCCGGGCCGGCACTGAGCAGGTAGGCCGTGCTCTCGCCGAACCCCTCCACGTCGCGGAAGTCGAGGTCGGCCGCGCCGGGGACGGTACCGACGGTCCACGTCTTGCCGCCGTCGGTGGTCCGCCCGAAAGTCCCCTTCGTACCGCTGACCCAGGCCACTTTTGAGCTCACGGCGGAAAGCCCTCGGAGGTCCGCGTCCGTTGCGATCGATTGCGGCTGCCACTGCGCCAGCGCGGAATCGCACGACCCGCACACCAGGGCGACGACGACGACGTGTCTCATGGGCGTGACCTTGAACGGGGAAATCGGGACGGCGGTTCAGTCGCCGATGTCCGCGAGGGCGTCCAGGGTCCGGGCGACCTCTTCGGAGGTGTTGTAGTGCAGGAACCCGATCCGCAACATCCCCGCGGGGGCCAGGCCGAGGGTCTCGATCAGGCCCGCCGCGTAGAAGTTCCCGGACCAGACGAACAGGCCCCGCGCGGCGAAGGCGGCGGCCACCTCGGCGGCCGGCTTGGTGCGGTGGGTCAGCCCGAAGGTGGAGACGCGGTCGGCGACCCGGTCGGGGTCGGCGACCCCCCAGACGCGCCACGCGGGGAGCCGCGCCAGCCCGCGGAGGAACTGGGCGGACAGCGCGTCCTCGTGCGCCCGGATCGCCGCGTAGGCGGACGCGAGTGCGGCCCGGCGGTCGCCCCCGCCCCCGAGGCTCGAGAGGTAGTCAACCGCCGCGTGCGTTCCCGCGATCCCCTCGAAACTCGGGGTGCCCGTCATCCACCGGCCGGGGCCGGAGTCGGGGGCCGGGCGCACCTTGTACACCGGGAGGCGGTCGAGCAGGTCGCGCCGCCCCCACACGACGCCGAGGTGCGGGCCGAAGAACTTGTACGGCGAGCAGGCCAGGAAGTCGGCCCCCAACTCGACCACATCGACCGGCCGGTGCGGGACCGCGTGGACGGCGTCCACGAACACCAGCGCCCCGACCCGCCGGGCGGCGGCGGCCACCGCGCGGACCGGGTTCACCGTCCCGACCGCGTTCGACGCCAGTCCCACCGCGACCAGGCGGGTCCGGTCGTTGAGCAGCGCCGCGAGCGAGTCGAGGCGGAGGGTGCAGTCGGACGGGTCCACGTCGAGGTACCGCACGGTCGCGCCGGCGTCGGCGGCCGCCAGCACCCACGGGGTGACGTTCGCGTCGTGGTCGAGCCGGGTCACCACCACCTCGTCGCCGGGCCGCCACGTCCGGGCGAGTGCGCGGCTCAGGGCGAACGTCAGGGTCGTCATGTTCAGGCCGAACACGACCTCGCCCGGGTCGGCGGCCCCGAGCAGTTCGGCGACCGCGCCCCGGGCGGCCTGGACGACCCCGCCGGCCTCGCGGCTCGTGGCGAACGCCCCGCCGTCGTTCGCGTTCCGGTGGGCGAGGCAGTCGGAGACCGCGTCGATGACCGACTGGGGCACCTGGCTGCCGCCCGGTCCGTCGAGGAACGCGGCCGGTCGGCCGGCCACCAGTCGGGCCAGCCCGGGGAACTGCCGGCGGCACGCGTCCACGTCCAAATGCTCCGACACGATGTCCCCTCACGGCGTTGCAAAGCGATCCCAAGTGGAACGGGTTTCGTCCTCCCGCCGACGGGTTGTCGCCCGAGGCGGTCGCACGTTCACCGCGAGACGTGAGCCACCCGCGCGGAGGCGAGTCTGTTCGAGTCCGTCGAAGTGGATTCCGACGGCGTCCGCCGGCACTGGACGCGGGGGTCTGTCGGCCCGGCCGAATCCGAACGGGCGCACCACCCGAGCCACTGCTCGGAACCGATCCGCCGTTCGCGGACGTGTAAATCGTCCCGGGCATACGTCCGGCGGCAACTCGCCCCGGCGTAGTCCGGCAGTGTACGGGTGATGTCCAACCTGGCAATTAATGAGGTAGCGGTCACGACTACGCGAATACCCGGCTGACCACCGGATGGCCCGGTCTCGACCACCGAACTAACTTCTCGATGGTCGAGACCGGGCTTCGCAAGTAGGAGACTTGCATACGTCAGAACGACTTAGGCTTTGCCCTTGACTGCGTGCGGGCGACGGACGCGCTGCACTGCTTCCAGCACAGCGTTGACAAGTCAGCACGTCATTGAAAGTGCTCAAAAGGTAGCGCCTCGGCTTACATGATGCCGCCGTGGATGCGCTCGGGGGTCATGTGCGACGGCATGTCGTTGAACCAGAAGCGCCGCCAGACTTCGCCGATCTGGCGGTAGTCTTCGGACTGGTTCAGGAGTTGGTCCATCCGGACGTTCGGGTCGGAGTGGTACTGGTTCGGGAAGCACCCGGTGCCCCCGAGGGCGAGGACTGCCGCGGCCGCCAGGCCGTAAACCCCGCGCCGAATCGTGTGTCGCATGATCGCCTCCGTGCGTCTGCTTGCCAAACGGGACCATTTCCGGGAGTCCGAGACAACTCAAAGCCGGCATGTCCGTCGTTATCGGCAAATCGCCCCGGGGGAATGAAGCGGATTTCGGCAATCTTCCGGTTACCGGGGCTTCAACGGCAACTCGTGCCGCGAGTACGCCTCGTCGTCGCCGTTCATACCCGCCCCGACGCCGACGGGTACCGCGTCGTCGAGGTCGTCGTCGGCCGCCTTCCGGCCCTTCTTCTTGCCCGACACCGACCCTGCCCGCCGGACCCGTTCTTCCATCACCTTGCCCGGCTGGAACGTGACGACGCGCTTCTCGGCGACTTCGACTTCTTCGTTCGTCTTCGGGTTGCGGGCCGTCCGGGCTTTGCGGACTTTGACTTCGAAGACGCCGAAGTTGCGGAGTTCGATGCGGCCTTCGGTTTCGAGCGTCTCGATGATCGCGTCGAACGTCCACTGGACGATTTCCTTCGTGCGAAGCTGCGTCAAGTTGGCCCGATCGGAGATCTGCTTGACGATTTCCTTC
>JANYHV010000286.1 GCA_025362195.1 Fimbriiglobus sp.
CCGAAGCTGTGGTTGTGGACGTCCGACAGGGTCTGCATGTTCTGCACGTTCTCCGCGCCGCAGAACCGCTTCTGGGCGAACGGCAGGTCGAGGCTGATCGTGTACGCCGCGACCGTGTCGCCCAGCGCCGCCAGGCTCTCGTCGAACTTCTTCGTCTGTAGGCTGCACACGGCCGTGTCGAGCGACGGGACGACGCTGAACAGGCGGGCCTTCGTGCCGGTGTCGGCCATCGTCACCGGGGCCAGGCCGCTGTTCAGCGTCTGGAAGTCGGGGGCCTTGTCGCCGGCCTTGAGGTGCGGGCCGACCAGGGTCACGGGATTGCCCTTGAACGTCACGGCACCGTCGCGCTTGCTCATCGCTGTTTCTCACGCTGGAAATCGGGGGTCGCCGGGGAGTCCCGGCGGGCGACGGGTAGCTTACTAATTCGCGCTGAAGTCGGGCGGGAACTTCCGCTTCCCGGCCGTCGAGACCGGGGCGGTCAACAACAGCGCCTGGGTCAGCAGCTCCGCCCGGGCGTGGACGTGCGGCTCGGACAGGAGCAGTTGCTTCAAGTCCGTTTCGAGCGGCAGCGCGAACGTGAGCATGTCCGACAGCGAACCCAGCGGCGTGTCCCCGGCGAACAGTTCGGTGAGGTGGTGGAAGGCCGGACCGCTCGGCTCGAACCGGGGCAGAACCGCCTCGGCGAGCCGCGTGCGCAGGCCCAGGAGGAGTTGAAAGTCGGCCGGCACCACGTCCGGCAGCGGTTCGGCGCGGGCCAGGCGGTACAGCTTGTCCGTCGGCACTTCCTCGGTCAGCCGCACGCGGGAAATGCCCTTGAGCCGGAGGTTCAGCTTGCCGTCGTCGAGGCGCTCGTAGTGGGTGATGCGGCCGAGGCAGGCCGTCGATTCGATCTCGGGGTCGTCCAGGTACGCCTGATCGACGCCGTCTTTGAGGAGGACGATGGTGACGAGTTGGTCGTCGGCGATGGCGTCCTCGAACATCTGCCGGTACCGCGGCTCGAAGATGTGCAGGCCCTGGACGACGGTCGGAAAGAAGACGAGGCCGGCGAGCGGGAACAGCCGCGTCAGCCCGTCGAAGTTCGCCAGGTACGCCGCGTCGTCGGACATCACGGAAAAGCCCTCTCCGCCACTCCACACAATTCTAGGAACCGGAGAAGTCGAAAACTCTTCACACGAGTGGGGTGTCGGAATTCGGCTTATTCAAAGGAACGGGGGCATGAGCGACAGGGTCGTCGCGTGTCATGGGGCGGTCGCACATTGACCGGGCGGCCGCACTACCTTGCGGGTCGGATCACCCGGTCGCTCACGCCCCCGGTTGCTCGGTTACACTTACTTCTTCTCGGCCTTCTTCTTGACCTCGTCGGTGATGGTCCAGAGGTGGATTTCGTACTCCTCGCCGTCCTCGCCCTTGATCGCCTTGGTCGCGTCCGGCTTCCAGTCGCCCATGACGAAGCGGTGCGAGACGATCCGCGTGCCGACCTTGAGTTGCTTCCACAGGGTCGGGCGGATGAGCAGGTTGAACTCGTTGCCCATGTACAAAAAGACGACGGTCGCCTGGTCGAAGTCCTTGATGTCCAGGGCGTCGCCCAGGCGGGCCTCGATCTTGTCGTCGAGCTTGGCCGCCTTGATGTTCGCCTTCGACTCGGTGATCCGCTCGGCCTCCAGGTCGATGCCGACGCCCTTCTTCGCCCCGGCCTTGACCGCGGCGATGACGATCCGCGAGTCCCCGCAGCCCGGCTCGAAGACGATGTCGTTCGGCGTGATCTTGGCCAGCTCGATCATCTTGGCGGTGATGTCGTCCGGGGTCGGCACGTAGCGGATGACCGCCTTGTCGGCCGGGTCTTCGATCGTCAGGTCGGCGGTGACCTCTTCGCCGCCGGCGAAGACGACGGTCTTGTTCCGGGTGAGGATCGTGTAGTTGTTCGGCCGCCACTCGACGGTCAGCTTGTACTCGTACTTCTTGGCCGGGTCGAGGGCGGGCACGTCGAACGTCCGCTCCTTGCCGCTGGCCTTGGTGTCCTTGCCCTCGATGCGCAACACGGCGTCGTCGGCCGGCACGGCGACCTTGAGCTTGCCCTTTTTCTTGGCGTCTTTTTCCTGGGGGACGGCCTGGGCGCGGGCCTTGGCGGCGTGTGCGGTGAACCCCACGAGCGACAACCCCAACAGCAGCGCGAACGGCAACCGGGACAACGAACGCATGGCGAGGCACCCCATCACGAACAAGTGGACCCGCAGGACGGCATAGCAGTTTGACCGGCCGGCGGCCAATCGGGAAGCGAAAACCGCCGGCGGGCGCGGCCGGGACGAACGAACGAGAAAGTCCTTGCGGCCCCGCGCGGGGACTGTTAAAAATAACTCTTCGCATCGAGTGCGTTCGGGCCACGGGATCGGGAGCGGGTCGCATGAGGCGGGTCTGGTGGGCGGCGGTCTTCGTCGGCGTGCTGAGCCTCGGGTGCTCGTCGGCCCCGAACGCCGTGCCGAGTCTGCCGGCGTCCCAGGAGCGGTTGCTCAAGATCGGCTCGGCGTACAGCCAGTTCTGCGCGAAGACGAAGCAAGCTCCGACCAAGCCCGCCGACCTCACCCCCTTCCTCGGCCCGGGGCCGGTCCCGGACGACGCCTTCCGGTCCGCGGACGACGGGCAACCGTTCGTCGTCTGTTGGGGGGTCGATCTGAACAAGCCGACGCCGTGGGCCAAGAACCTGCCCGTGATCGCCTACGAGGTCACCGGCCGCAACGGCCGGCGCTACGTGCTGAGTGCGATGCGGACCGTCGCGCATTTGTCGGACGCCGACTTCCGCGCGTCCAGTTTTCCCCCCGGTCACACCGTTCCCCCACCCTCACCCTGACCCGAGTTCCCCCATGTTCCGATCCGTCCGGCCCCGCCGCGGGTTCACGCTCATCGAACTGCTCGTGGTGATCGCCATCATCGCCATCCTGATCGGGCTATTGCTGCCCGCGGTGCAAAAGGTCCGGGAGTCCGCGGCCCGTATGCAGTGTACGAACAACCTCAAGCAAATGGGGCTGGCGTTCCACGGCCACCACGACGCCCTGGGGGCCTTTCCCGGCGGCGGGTCGCCGTACTCCGGGCCGCGGACGCTCGTCGGCGGCAGCCCGGCCGACTACCGCACTCAGGGGTGGTCGTGGGGCTACCAAATCCTGCCGTTCGTCGAACAGGACGCCCTGTGGCGGCACCCGGACGATCAACTCGTCTCGGGGACGCCCGTGAAGCTGTACTTTTGCCCGTCCCGCCGCGCCCCGGCGGCGATTTCCGGCGGGCCGTGGCAGTCCATCCCGTACCCGCGGGCGATGACCGACTACGCCGGCAACGCCGGCACGTCCGCCGTGGGCGGCGACGGGTCGGGCATCTACGGCGAGGGCCAGGACGGGGTCGTCGTCCGGCTCGGCGTCGGGGCCGTCACCTTCGCGTCCCTGGCGGACGGCACGTCGTCCACGATCCTGGCCGCCGAGAAGCGGTTGAACCGCACCCTGGCCTCCGGCGAGTGCCAGGCCGACGACAACGACGGGTACGTCGGCGGGTTCGAGGACGACGTGGTCCGGTGGGGCGCGTACCGGCCGGAACCGGACACGACCGGCCCGGTCGAATCGTACGGGACCATCCACCCGCGCATCTTCCAGTTCGGGTCGTCCCACCCGGGCGGCGTGCAGACGCTCTTCGGCGACGGCTCCGTCCGCTCGGTCCGCTTCTCGATCTCGGCCGAAACCTTCCGCCGGTTGAGCAGCCGCAACGACGGCCTGGTGACCGACCCCGGCGACCTCTGACCCGGCGTGCGGGTCGGGTCCGCGGACGCGGGTCCGGCCGAAAGGGGTGCGAAAACCTACCGGCCATCTGCTACAATGGGGTTCCCGCCCGACGCCACCTTCCCGCCCCTGGGAGGCCCGCCCCGATGCCCCGTTCGTTCGCCGCGCTCCTGATCGCCGTCGCCGTCTCGGGTTCCGCCCGCGGGCAAACCCCGCAGGCCGTCGAGGCGTTCGAGAAATCGGTCCGGCCGGTCCTCGTCGAGCACTGCCTCGGGTGCCACGGGGCGGACGGCAAAAAGGTCAAGGGCGGCCTGAACTTGACGACCCGGGCGCACCTGCTCGCCGGCGGGGACAGCGGGCCGGGCGTCGTCCCGGGGGACGCGGCCAAGAGCCTGCTCGTGGCGGTCGTCCAGTACGACGGCGAGATGAAGATGCCGCCCAAGGGCAAGCTCAAGGACGCCGAGGTCGCCGCCTTGACCGCGTGGGTGCGGGCCGGCGCGCCGTGGCCCGCCGCCGAGGCCGCCGCGGTCGCCCCGCCGAAGCCGGCCGGGCCGCTGTTCACCGCCGAGCAGAAGGCGTTCTGGGCGTTCCAGCCGGTGAAGCCGGTCGCCGTCCCGGCGGTCCCGGGCGCGGCCCACCCCGTCGACGCGTTCTTGCGCGCGGCCCTCGCGGCGAAGGGTCTGACGCCCGCCCCGCCGGCGACCGCCGCCGTCTGGCTCCGCCGCGTCACGTACGACCTGATCGGGCTGCCGCCGACGCCGGGCGAACTCGACGCCTTCGCCGGGGCGTTCGCGGCCGACCCGCGGGCGGCGCGGGCCGCGGCCGTGGACCGGCTCCTCGCGTCGCCCCACTACGGCGAGCGGTGGGGCCGGCACTGGCTCGACGTGGCCCGGTACGCCGACAGCAACGGCATGGACGAGAACATCCACTTCGACACCGCCTGGCGGTACCGCGACTACGTCGTCCGCAGCTTCAACGCCGACAAGCCGTTCGACCGGTTCGTCCGGGAACAACTCGCCGGCGACCTGCTGCCGAAGACCGACGACGCGGCCGCCACCGCCGACCGGTTGACGGCCCTGGGGTACCTGGCCGTCGGGCCGAAACTGCTCGCCGAGCCGGACAAGCAGAAGATGCTCCTGGACATCGCGGACGAGCAACTCGACACGGTCAGCCGCGGCGTCATGGGCCTGACCCTGAGCTGCGCCCGCTGCCACGACCACAAGTTCGACCCCCTCCCGGCCCGCGATTACTACAGCCTGCTGGCCGTGTTCACCAGCACGCGGACTATGCAGGGCCTGGGCACCGTGGCCAAAGTCTTCGAGCGCACGCTGACCGCCCCGGAGCCGCCCGAACACGTCGCCCTCCGCGCGCGGCTGGCCGCGGCGCGGCCGGAGTTGCGGAAGGTCGAGAAGGCCTTCGCTAAACTCCCGCCCGCCGACGCCGCCGGCCGGGCCGCCGCCCACACCAAGGCTCGAGACCTCCGCACGCTGATCCGCTGGGGCGAGAAACTGTTGCCGCCGCAGGTCGTCGTGCTCGGCGTCGAGGAGGGCGGGGCGTACGGCACGCGGCCGCGCAACCTGTACGTCCAGGCCCGCGGCAACTACGGCACGCCGCTCGAAGAGGCCCCGGCCCAGTTCCTCCGCGTCATCGCCGGCGACGCCCCGCCCAGTTTCGTGAGTACCGCGCCGAACCCGGCCGACGCGGCGGCCCCGAACGTCACCCGGTTCGGCCGGTTGCGGGCGAGTAGCGGGCGGCTCGAACTGGCCGAGTGGCTCGCGTCCCCGGCCCACCCGCTGACCGCCCGGGTGTTCGTCAACCGCGTCTGGAAGCACCACTTCGGCGAGGGCCTGGTCCGGAGCGTCGACAACTTCGGCCGGCTCGGCGACCGGCCGACGCACCCGGACCTCCTCGACTGGCTGGCCGGGCGGTTCGTCGCGGACGGCTGGAGCGTGAAGACCCTGCACCGCACGATTCTGCTGTCGGACGCCTACGCGATGGGCCAGGCGGTCGACTCCCCCGGCCGCACGGCCGACCCGGACAACCGCCTGCTCTGGCAGTACCCGCGCCGCCGGCTCGAAGCCGAGCCGCTCCGGGACGCGATGCTGGCCGTGGCCGGGACGCTCGACCCGGCGTTCGGGGGCAAGATGCTGAAGGGCGCGAACCAGGGGTACACCGACGAGAACCCGAGCTACGCGTCGGACCGCCGGAGTGTCTACCTGCCGGTGCTGCGGAGCAACCTGTTCGACTTCTTCCAGACGTTCGACTTCCCCGAACCGGGGGCGGTCAACGGCCGGCGGGAAAGTACCGTCGTCGCCCCGCAGTCGCTGTGGCTGATGAACAACCCGTTCGTCGCCAACCAGGCCACCGCGTTCGCGGCGCGGCTGCACCGCGAGGCGGCGACCGACGAAGCCCGGGTGACCCTGGCGTACCGCCTGGCCTACGCCCGCCCGCCCCGGCCGGCCGAGTTAGCGCGGGCCCTCGACTACGTCAAAGACCCCGCCGCCTGGCCGCGCTTCGCGCACGCGCTCCTGGCCGCGAACGAGTTCCAGTACCTGAACTGACAGAGAAAACGGTTCACTGCAGAGGGCACATGAGAAAGTCCAAAACCGAGGAGAGCTAAAACCGGAGTGGGTTTCCTACTCCGCCTGTTCACCGCAGTGGCACCGAGTCGCAGAGCGGTTTTAGCACGGTTTGGTGCCTTTCTCGCCTTTGGCCTTTCTCATGTGCCCTCACGTGCCCTCTGCGGTGAATCGTTTTAGTTATCTCCGGAGTTTGCCATGCCCCGCTTCTGCTTCGACGAGGTCACCGGCGTCACCCGGCGCGCCGCCCTCCGGACGGCCGGAAACGGGTTCGGCCTGCTCGCCCTCGGGTCGCTGTTCGGCCCGCCCGCGGGTGCCGCCGACAAGCCGGCGTCCCCGCTCGCCCCGAAGCCGCCGCACTTCAAGCCGCGGGCTAAGCGGGTCATCTTCCTGTTCATGCACGGCGGCCCGAGCCAGGTCGACACGTTCGACCCGAAGCCGCTGCTGACGAAGTACCACGGCCAGCCGTTCCCCGGGGCCAAGCCGCGCGTCCAGTTCGCCGTCACGGGCAACCTGCTCAAGTCGCCGTGGGAGTTCCACCCGGGCGGCAAGTCGGGCATTCAAGTCAGCGACCTGTTCCCCGAGGTCCGCAAGAACGCCGACGACCTGTGCGTGATCCGGAGCGTCCACGCGGACAACTCGGCGCACGGCGGGGCGCTGCTGCAACTGCACACCGGGTCGGACACGCTGGTCCGGCCGAGCATGGGGTCGTGGGTGACGTACGGCCTGGGCAGCGAGAACCAGAACCTGCCGGGGTTCGTCACCGTGTGCCCGAACCTGGGCCACGGGGGCGTGTCGAACTGGTCGAGTTCGTTCCTCCCGGCCGCGTACCAGGGCACCCCGCTCGGGTACGCCGGCCTCCCGGCGAAGGCGGTCAAGTTCGCCGACATCGCCGCCCGGCACGGCCCGGCCCAGCGCGGCCAACTCGACCTGATCGCGGCCATGAACCGCGACCACCTCGCGGCCAACCCGGCCGACGCCGCGCTCGAGGGCCGCATCGCCGCGATGGAACTCGCCTTCCGCATGCAGTCCGACGCGCCCAAGGTGATGGATCTGACGACCGAGTCGAAGGAGACCCTCGCCCTGTACGGCGTCGGCACCGACCCGACCGACGACTTCGGCCGCCAGTGCCTGCTCGCCCGCCGGTTCGCCGAGGCCGGGGTGCGGTTCATCCAGGTGTCGCACTCGTACAAGTGGGACCAGCACGGCGACTTGAAGAAGGACCACGCCAAGAACGCCCGCGAGGTCGATCGGCCGATCGCCGCGCTGCTGACCGACCTGAAGCGCCGCGGGCTGCTCGACGACACGCTCGTCTGGTGGGGGGGCGAGTTCGGCCGGACGCCGACCGCCCAGGGCGGGGACGGCCGTGACCACAACCCGCACGCGTTCACGATGTGGTTCGCCGGGGGCGGCACGAAGGCCGGCACGGTGTACGGCAAGACCGACGACTTCGGGTACTTCGGCGTCGAGAACAAGGTCCACATGCACGACCTGCACGCGACCATCCTGGCGGCGCTCGGCCTGGACCACGAGAAGCTGACGTACAAGTACGCCGGCCGCGACTTCCGCCTGACCGACGTGAAGGGCCGCGTCGTGACCGAGGTGCTGGCGTAGCGGCCGGCCGACGCACGCGACCCCGGCGAGCCAGAAGCGTCAGCGCCTGGAGGTCTTCGCGTCCAGACCTCCAGGCGCTCACGCTTCTGGCTCGCCGGTCGCCGCCTGCTCACCTCGTGAACGAACCTTTGCGTCCCTCGCTCGCGCGTCGGGCTAACACGAGTCGCCTGCGGCGGAGCACCGGAACAACTCACTGGAGCAAACGTGGCAGGCAACTCCGACGGGACGTTCAGGCGAATTCGCCCACCGGTCCTCCACAACGGCGACACGTTGCGGGCCGACGAGTACCTGCGCCGCTTCTGCCGCATGCCGGAGGTCAAGAAGGCCGAACTCATCGGCGGCGTCGTCTTCATGGAACACCGCGTTTGCGTCGGCCACGGCGACGCGGCCTCGGACCTCATGTCCTGGTTGAGTCGTTACAGCGTTCCGACCGCGGGTACGCAGGGCAGCATCCGCGTCACGACCCGACTCGATGACGATAACGTCGTGCAGCCCGACGTGACGCTCTCCATCGAGTCGGCGGCCGGCGGCCGGACTGCACACAGCGCGGACGGCTACCTCGTCGGCGGGGCCGAACTCGTCGCCGAAGTCGCAATGAATTCCGACAGTTTCGATGCCGTCATGAAGCCGCGACTGTACGCCAAGCACGGCGTCGCCGAGTACGTGCTGTGGCGGGTCGAGGACGAAGCCATCGACTGGTGGACGCTGCGCGACGGCGCGTACCACGCCGTTGAACCGGACCCGGCCGACGGCTTGTTGAAGAGCGCCGTCTACCCCGGCCTGTGGCTCGACAAGGGGGCGATGTTGCGCGGGGACGTGCCGGCGGTCCTGGCCGCGCTGCACCTGGGGCTGGCGTCCCCGGAGCACGCCGCGTTCGTGGCGAAGTTGCACCCGGACGCCGGGGCCGCGCGGGGAACGCTTGCGGGGCCGGCGGATTTATAGTCTGATGGCGGGATGGAGTCGCCACCGCAACCGACCCGGGCCGGGGTCCTCGTGCTGCTCGGGGTCGTCTGGCTCGGGCTGGTGGCCGTCGCCGTCCGGTTCGACGCCGCCTTCGACCTGCCGCGCGGCGGCCGCACGCTCGCCTTCGCCGCGCTGCTCGCGCCCCTCGCCGGCCTGTGGCGGTTGCGCCCCGGCACGCCCCGCTGGCCGTCCCGCGCCGTCGGGGCCTCCGCCCTGCTGGCGTGCGGACTGCTCGCGCTGTCGCTGGCGTTCGTCCCGGCGTCGGGCGCGCGGGTCCGCCGGGTGCTCGCCCCGTGGTCGCAGGCCCCGGCCGTGCCGACGGCCTTCCGCGTCGTCGTGCCGACGGGCGACCTGACCGTCGCCCGGGGCGACAGCGTGACCCTCGCCGCTTACCTCGACCGCACCGCGCCCGACGGCGACCTGCCGCGCGACGCCGAGTTGACCCTGACCCCCGCGGCCGGCCCGCCGACGGTCGTGCCGCTGGTCGCCGACGACGCCGCGGCCTTCACGCACACCCTCGGCCGCGTCGAAGAGGGCTTCCGCTACCGCGTCCGCGTCGGCCCGGTGGACAGCCCGGCGTACACCGTCCGCGTCGTCGAGCCGACCGAGGTGCTGCCCGGGACGACGCTCACCCTGCACCCGCCGGCCTACGCCAAAACCGCCCTGCCGACGCAACGGCTCGACGGCCCGCCGACCGCGGCCCGTGCCCTGCAATTCAGCCGCGCGACGCTCGACCTGCACTTGAACCGCCGGGCCGAAACCGTCGCCGCGACGTGGCACCCGGACGGCGGCCCGGCGGTCGAACTGCCGGTCGCCTTCGCCGCCGCGGGGCCGACGGCGCGGCTCGACTGGGTCGTCGCCGGGTCCGGCCGGCTGACGCTCCGCCTGGACGCCGCCGGCCCGCCCCTGTGGGCGATCGCCGTCGCGGTTGACTCCGACCGCCCGCCGGTGTGCGACCGCCTGCCCGGCTGGCTGGCCGGTCGCCGCGAAGCCCGGCCGGACGACCGCCTGCCGATCGACGCCCGCTTCCGCGACGACGCCGGGATCGACACCGTCGTGCTCGAGTTCACCCGCCCCGGCGACCCGACCGTGCAAACGGTGCCGTTGAAGCTGCCCGGCCTCGGCACCCGGCTCGTCGAGGGGTTGGTCCTCGTGCCGCTGCCGCCGGGGACGGCCGTCGGCGACGTGCTGCGCGCCCGCGTCGTCGCCACGGACAACCGCCGGGACGCGGGCCTCGGCCTGACCCCGCAGCGGACGACGGTGCCGGCCGACGGGTGGACGGAGTTCGCCGTGACCGCGACCGCCCGCCCCCTTTGGGAGCAGGAGATTGCCGCCCGCCACGACCACCTCTTGGCGAAGCTCGCCCGCGCCGACCGCCACCTGGCGGACGCCCTTGCCGAACTCGACGCCGTCCGCACCGCCCCCGGGGCCGGCCTCCCGCTCGACCAGCGGCTCCGCCTGACGCGCGCCGGGGACGAGTCGCGCGACCTCGAAGCGCTCGCCGGTGAACTCGCGCCGACGGGGGAGTACGCCGCCCTCCGGCCGGCCGTCGCCGCGGCCGCGGCGAGTGCCGCCGCGGCGCGGGCGGCGCTGACCGAGTTGCTCGGCCGCACCGAGCTTTCAACGGCGATGTTGCGCGAAGCGTTGGACCGCGTCTACGCCCAGTTGACCGCGACGCGGGCCGGCCTCACCCCCTTACCGGCCGCGGTCGCCGACGCGACCCAGCGCCGCCTGGCCGCGCACCAACTCCGCGCCCTGGCGACCGAAGCCCGCACGCTCGACGCGGCCCGGCCGGTCGCCGAACTCCGCCCGCGGCTCGACGCCATCGGCTCGCAACTCAGCGGGCTGGCGTCCACGAGCGACCCGCTCCGCCGGGCGACGGCCGCCCACGCGCGCGACGAGTTACGGGCGTTCGCGGCGCAGGTCCGGGCGGTGACGCAGGACTGGCGGGCCCTCGACGCCGCTGCCCGGGACACGGCCGACGCGCTCCGCCGGGACCGCTTGCGGGCCGTGTCCGACCGGCTGGCGCGGCTCGGTACGGCGGTCGAATCCGAGCGCGAACGGATCGCGGCGGCCGCACGGGTTCACGCCCTGCCGGGGGTGCCCGAAGGCACGCTCGCGGCGGCGCACGCCGACCTCGCCGCCGGCCGCAGCCTGGACGCGCTGACCGAGTTGGAGTCGGCCGCCGGGGAACTCGAAAAGGTCGCCGCCCGGTTCGACGAGACCCGGCTGGCCCGCCGCGAGCCGCGCGACGCCGTCCGCCAACTCGCCCGCATTCAGGACGACCTCGCCCGCCAGTCGGCCGACGCCCGGGACCCGGCCGACGGGCGGGCGCGGCGGGCGGCGGGGCAGCGGACGCTCATCGACCTGGCGACGGCCGTCGGTGCCCCGGACGCCGTGCGCGACGCCCTGGAAGCGGTCGCCGCGACCCTGCACCGGCCGGGCCAGGACCCGCGGCCGGCCGACGACCGCGCCCGCGCCGCCCTGACCGCGTGGGCCGACCGCACGCCCCTGTTGGCCGAGCGCCAACGCATGAGTCGGGCCGGTGCGGAAGCGTTGCGCCGGGAGTTCGAGGCGCTGGCCCGCGGGCCGGCCGGCGGCGCGACGGCGGCGAAAATCGCGGCGCTGTCCCCCCGCGTGGCCGCGCTCGACGCCGCCGAAGACCCGGCGATCCGCCTGCGATTGGCGCGCCTGGGCCGGGCACTCGGCTGGGTCGAAGGGGACGCGCGAGCCGGGGCGGCGGGCGACGCGGTCGCGGGGTGGGCGGCGGCCCGGCGCGAGTGGGACGCGCTGGCCGACGAACTGCAAGGCCGCACCCCGCCGGACGAACTCGCGGCCCGCCTCGCCCTCCGCCAGCGGCTGCTCAACGACCCCGCGACCCGGCCGCCGGCCCCGGCCGACGCCCAGCGCGAGTTGACGCGGCAACTCGGCGAGTTGCCGACCCTCGGCGCGTCCGGGCTGGCGGCGGCGGCCCTCGACCGGTCGCGCGACCTCGAAGCCGCCTGGCGACAATCGACCCCGCCGCCGGCCGAGGCGTTGACCGAAGCCCTCGCCGCGGTCCACGCCCTGGCGGCCCGGCTGGGCGGCGGCGAGACGGACGCGGCCCGGATCGACCGCGTGCGGCAGACCTGGGCCGAGCCGACCGGGTTCAAGAAACTCTCCCCGGCCGAGGCCAACGCCGACACGGCCCGGCGGGTCCAACGGCTGCTCGAAGACCTCGACGCCACCCGCGTCGGCCCGGCCCAACCGCTCAAACTCAAGGCCGTGGACGCGCTCCAGCGGCTGCGTACGGCCGCGGAACCGGACCGCCAGGCGGCACTCCGTCAGGCGGCGACGGACGCGCTCGCCCAACTCGCGGCCGCGATGACCGCAGCCCCCGACGCCGGCCGGACGCTGGCGGTGGCCGGCCCGGAGCCACTGGGCGAACGCGACGCCCGGGTCGCGCTGGCGGCCGGGGGACTCTGGCCCGAGACGCGGCAAGTGGCGGCGTTGCGGGCGCTGGCCGGCGAAGTCCGCGCCCTCTCGAAGGACGCGAGCGAGGCCGTGACGCAGTCCGCCCGCTGGCCGAAGCCCCTGCCCGGCGACGACTACGCCCGCCTCGCCGACGCCCTCGCCACGGCCGCGCCCGGTCACCCGGCCGTCGGACTCTTGCGCGACGGGGCCGGCCGCCGCGCGCTGGCGACCGCCGGCTTGCCCCCGCCGGTGGTCGCCGAGTTGGAATCGCTCGTCGTCAACCCCGCTGCCAGTCTGACGCGGCAAACCCGCCGGCTCGCCGAGGTCCACGCCCGCCTCGGGACGCTGGTCGAACGACTCCCCGGCCTGGCCGCACGGCAAGCCGAGACCGTCCGCCTCGACCCGCTCGCGCCGACTCAACGGCTGACCGCCGTGCTGGCGACGGCGAAAGCCACCGGCCGCGCCGCCCTCGACCACGCGACCGCCGGCCGCGCCGACGCCACCGCCGCCGCCCGGCGGGACACGCTCACGAGCTTGCGGCAAGCGAATTTCTGGGCCGACCGACTCGGAGACCCCCGCGAGACCCCGGACGCCACGGCCGTGACCGTCGGCCGGGCCGTCGCCGCGGCGGAGCAAGCGCTCGACGGCGCGCGGTCAACGCCGACCACCGCCCGGTTGAACGACCTCGCGGCCGCGCTCGACGGCATCGCCGGCACGCTCGTGAAGCCGGGGAATTAGCCGCACGGAAGAGTCGCCTGCGGCGGAGCCGAAAACCTGACCGGAACCCGGAGTTCGACGGGGTCAACGACACGCTGCGACTCCTCGGACTCCGCTCTAGCGGCGGGTGTCGGCGGTCGATTTGGGCCGGTCCTGGTCCTTGTTGACGCCCTTCGACGTGTTGTTCGTACACCCGGCCACGGCCAGGGCGAGCGTCGCGGCGAGCAGGGACAAACGCTTCATGGGACGAGTTCCGTGGGGTGAGGAAATGCGTGAAGCCGACCGGGGGTGCCGGTCGGCTTCACGGGTTCGCCGGAGGGCGAGATTACATCTTGCCGGTCGGGGCGGTGCCCTTGGAGCTCGACGGGGTGGTCTTCGGGCTGTCGCAACCGACAACGACGACGACGGCGATGGCGGCGACGAGGGCGAAGATCTTCTTCATGGGAACTCCTAAAGTCTGAAAGAGGTCCACCGCGACGTGCGGCGGACGCAGGTTGGGCAGAGGTTTCGACCGGGCGTGACCGTCCGGGTCGCGAGCATCGAGAGCGTCTCGGCTGCGTCCTCACGGCAATAGATACAAACCCGGCCGGGTTATTCCCGGAAATATTCCGCCCCCGGCCTCCGCCGCGACGGAACCACTGGCGGCGAAATGACCTCCGGCGACGACCCGGGGCGGGAAAGTTACCGGCAAAAGGGCGGCGAAATCGAAGCCGCGGCTCGCTCGGGCGAATCCCGGGGAATAAAACGGCCCCCGTCGGGGTCGTTCTTGGGGCCAAGGGTAACACGGTATGGGGCTGGCCGAGGCGGGCATCCGCGACCTGGTCGAGGCGCACTACGACTCGCTTTACCGGTACGCCTTCCGGCTCAGCGGGTCGGCCGCCGACGCCGAGGACTTGACCCAGGACGCGTTCGGCAAGGCCATCGCCCGGCACGCCCAACTCCGCGACCCCACCAAGGCCCGCGGCTGGCTGTTCCGCATCCTGCGCAACGACTACCTGCACCGCGTCCGGGACGACAAGCGGCGGAAGGTCGTGTCGCTCGACAGCGTCGGCGAACTGCCCGCGGAACCGCCCGACGCGCCCCCGGACATCGACCCGGCGAAGTTGCAAGAGGTGCTCGACGAACTGGACGAATCGTTCCGCACGCCGCTGATCTTGTTCTACTTCGAGGACTTCAGCTATCGGGAGATCGCCGACCAGATGGACCTGCCGATGGGAACCGTGATGTCCCGGTTGGCCCGCGCCAAGGCGTACTTGCGGGGCCGCCTCGAACCGTTGAAACTCGACGACTGAACCGGCCGAAAGGGGGCGGTGCGATGGACAAGAACTTAGCGATGGCCTTGCTCGCGTTCGACCGCCCCGGCGCGGCGAGTGAGTTGCCGCCGGCCGACCGGGCCGCGTTCGCCGCCGCCGTCGCCGCCGACCCGGGCCTGGCCGAGTACGCCCGCCGCCGGGCCGCCGAGGACGGCGCGCTCTCGACCGCGATGGCCGCCGTGACCGTCCCCGCCGGGGCCAAGGCCCGCGCGCTGAACCGGCTGTTGGCCCGACGCTCCGCGGCCCTGTGGCGGCAGCGGCTGACCGCCGCCGGGCTGGCCGCCGCGGTGCTGCTGGGCGTCGGCTTGACCCTCGGGGTGTCGCACTCCCTCCGGCCGACGCTGGACAGTTACGCCGCCGCCTACGACAACGAGCAGGCGATCGAAGCCCCCGAGATGGCCGTGCGGGCGTTCCTGGCCGGGCACGGCCTGCCGCCGGGCTTGCCGGTCGAACTCGACTACGCCAAGTACCTCGAACACGGTACGCAACCCCTGCACGGCCGCGACGTGCCGGTCGTCACCTTCGTGCTCGCGCAGCCGAACGCCAGCCGCTTCGACTACGTCAAGGTGTACGTCGTGACCGACCGGCAGTTCAAGTTCGACGGCCCGGCCGCCGCGCAGTCGAGCCTGTGCACGACGACGGTCCTGACCGACCCCCGGTCGCCCGGCGTCCGCTGGGTGCTGGTCCACACGTCGCCGACGCTCGACGCCTTCCTGAAACCCCGCACCGCCCTGTAACCCCGGAGCCGCCGTGAACGTCAGCATCCGCTACTGCTCGTCCTGAGGGTACGAACCCCAGGCGCTCAGTTTGAGCGGCCACCTCCTCTCCGGTTTCAAGCGCCGCCTGACCGCCCTGACGCTGATCCCCGACACCGGGGGCTGCTTCGAGGTGACGATGGACGGCGTCCTCGTATACTCGAAGCTCGCCACCGACGAGTTCCCCGACACGGCCGCCATGCTCGACGAGTTCACCCGCCGCCTCAAGGCCAAGCCGAAGTGACGGCGAAGCGGGCCGCAGAGCCGCCGCAGTCACGGGATGCCGCGGACGATGGCGGGGCCGATCGCTTGCGTGACGCGGACGGGGAGGCGCTGCCACAGGCGGATCAGCCGCTGGTACTTCGGGTTGTCCGGCCGCATCTCGCCGGCCTCGCCGTTGCACAAGTAGTACTGCCACGTCGCCGGGTGGACTTCGGCCCCCCACTGCCGCTTGAACTTGAACGTCGGGCCGTCGGCCGTCGAGCGGCCGAAGTCGAACACGAGTTGGCCGCGCTCGACGGCCCGGTCGAGCAGGTGGCGGTACATCAGCATGTTCGCGCTACTCGCGTTGTACTCGCGCAACGACGACGCCGTCGGCACCTCGGTGACGCCGTTGCCGTGCAGGAGCAGGGCGACGGCGATCGGCTTCGACCCGTCGAGCAGCGTGCCGATCTCGGCTCCGCTTTGCGCCGCCAGGGGGAAGGTCGTCAGGATCGCCTCGAACAGTTTGCGGCCGTAGATCGGCGTGCCCAGGTCGCGCATGTTCCGGCACATGACGGCGTAGAAGTCGTCGAGCCGGTCGAGGCCGCCCCAGGCCATCGTGAAGTCGCCCTTCTCGCCCTTGCGGACCTGGTTGCGGACCTTGGCGTCCAGGCCCTTCCAAAGGATTTCGGTCGTGGCCGGGAGCGGCAGCCGCATGTGGACCTTGGTCGTCAAGCGGCCGTTCAGGGCCGGGTGGTCGATCGGCGTCTCGTGCCGCAGTTCGAGGTGCCGGGCGTTCAGTTCGTCGGCCAGGCGGACGGCCGAGTTGACGAGCAGCGACTGCACCTCGGGGGACTCGGCGACGACGCCGTTGCTGTTCAAGTACGGCAGGCTGACGAGGAACCGGCCGAACAGGGGACTGCTCACGAACGACAGGGGCAAGTACCCGCACACGTCGCCGCCGACGGTCGCTTCGACGGCGTAGGTGTCGTGGTCGAGGCCGTCGCGCAGGACGGCGAGCCAGCCGGGGTGTTGCGCGAGCGCACTGGGCCGGGCGGCTTGCGTGAAGGCGGTCAGGGCGGGCAGGCGGCGGGCCAACCGGGCACCGGTCAGGACCGCAATTTGAGGCGTGGTAGCGTCGGACATTAAGCGAATCATAGAACCCCACCGCGTTCGGGACACCGGCCGGGTTACTGTAGGACGCGGAATGTCGGCGGTCGAAGCGGGCCGGTCGGGTACAGTGGCGCGACAGTTTTTACGACGGGGGTCGGTCCAATGGCGGCGTGGGCGGCGGCGTGGGTGCCGGAGCGGGCGGGGGATCGCGTCGCCGGGCTGGGCCTGGCGCTGGGGGCGGTCGTCGTCGTCGCTTGCCTGGTCCACTTTTGGGGCGTCCACCCCGGGTCGGCCGACCGCTTTCTCATTCTGCTTGGCGCGGCCTGGGCGGCGGTCAACCTCCGGCCCGCGTGGGTGGCGATCCCGCCGCGCGGCCGGCCGGCGTCGGGGACCGTCGCCATTGTCGTCGCCGGGGTCGCGTTCGCCGTCGGGCTGTTCCTGGTCGTGCAGATCGGCCCGCGGACGCTGCTGTTGTGGTGGTTGGCGCTCGCCTGGGTCGCGGCCGCGTCCGGGGTGTTGGTCGCCCGGCACGGGGTGTGGCGCTGGCGGGTGCTGCTCTTCCCGCTGGCCTTCGCGCTGTTCGCCCTGCCGGTCCCGCTCCGCGTCCTGAACCCCCTCCAGGACGGGCTTCAAGAGCAGACGACGCGGCTGTCGGCCCACGCGCTCGAACTCCTCGGCGTCGAGGTCGCGCGGGCGGAGTTCGTACTCGAACTGCCCGGCGGTCGGCTGCGGGTCGAGGAGGCGTGCAGCGGCGTCCGGTCGGTCACGGCGGTGACGGCCGTCGCCGCGTTCGTGGCCTTCCTCAAAGGCTTCGGCCCGGCCCGCGGCGGGGTGCTGCTCGCGCTCGCCGTGCCGGTCGTCGCCGCGGTCAACGTGCTGCGGGTCGTTGGCAGCGGGCTGATTCAAGAAGCGGCCGGGGGCGAGTACGTTCAAGGGGCGTGGCACGAGGCGCTCGGCGTCGCCACGATCTTCGCCGGGCTGGCGCTCGTCCTCGGCCTCGCGCGCTTGTTGGGCACGCCGCCCGCGCCGGTCGTCGCCCCCACGGGGGTCGCGGTCGCGCCGCCGGGGTCGGGCTGGTTGCCGGCGGCGGCGGTCGTGTTCGGCGTGGCGCTCGGCGTCGCGGCCGTGGGGTCGGGCTGCCGCACGGAGGCGCGGGCCGACGAGGTCGCGCCGCTGGACGAGGTCGCGTTGGACCTGCCGCCGTGGGCCGGGGAGTCGCGGGCGGTGCCGGCGAACGTCGTCGAACTGCTCGCCGCCGACCGGCAGATTTATCGCGTCTTGACGAACCCCGTCGGGGCCGAGGCGCACGTCTGGGTCTTCTACTGGGGCACGACGACCGCCGTCCGCGGCTACCACCACCCGGACGTCTGCTGGGGGAACAACGGCTACCGCGCGGCCGACCGGTGGGCCGAGACGGTCGATTGGGGCGGCCCGGACGACGCCCCGGTCGCGGCGGCGGCGCGGGAGTTCCGCCAGGGCCTCGACCGCCAGGTAGTGGTCTACTGGACGCAGGAAGGCCGGCACGTCTGGACCGACGCCGACGAGCGGGCGGCGGAGCGGGACGCACTCGGGTCGAGCTTCGGCGGGCACCAGTGGGTCGGCCGGCTGCTCGGGGCGACGGCCGACGCCGGGCCGCGCGTCCAGGTCGTCGTGGTCGTCCGCGGGGCCGGGCCGGCCGCCCGCCGGGACGCCGCCGCCGTCAGCCGCCGGGTCGCCGCGGAGGTCTACCGCGTCTGCCCGTGGGCGACGCCGGCGGCCACGGTCCGATAAAGTTTCCAGACTACGGCACTTTCTCGTCACATTTGATTGAGCGCACAATAATTATCGTGGTACTATCGTCGAAACTCGCAATTTCTGCGGGAATGTTCGGCGAACCGACCGTTGGAATTGCGCGCAAAACGGAGTCCCGACGATGTTGGCCCCGGAACGGAATCAGTTCCCCGACGGACTGTTCGACGCCGACCGGGCCGACGGCCGGCGGTGGTGGCTGGCGCACACCCGGCCGCGGCAGGAGAAGGCGCTGGCCCGGCACCTGGCCGCGCGCGAACTGTCGTTCTACCTGCCGTGCCGGGCGTACCGCCGGCGGGCCGGGCGGCGGGTCCTGACGACCCAGTTGCCGGTCTTCCCGGGGTACCTGTTCGTCCGGGTCGCGGAGGCCGACCGGCCGGCGGCGCTGGCCGCGGCGGCGGTCGCCCGGTTGATCCCCGTCGCCGACCAGGCGCGATTGTGGGCCGACCTGGCGCAAGTCCGGCGGGTGCTCGACCTCGGCCTGCCGGTCACGCTCGTGGACCGCCTGCCGCCGGGCACGCGGGTCGCCGTCCGCACCGGGCCGCTGGCCGGGGCGACGGGCGTCGTCGTCCGCGAGGCGTCCCGGCGGACGTTCGTCATCCGCGTCGATCTGATCGGCCGCGGCGTGGCCGTCGTCGTGGACGCCGAGATGTTGGGCAAGCTCGGGGCGTGAGGGGCGGGGCGGGGGAGAGGGGCCGACGTGATCGTTTCGGCCGTGCTGCTGCTGCTCGTCTCGACCGCCCTCGGGGTGGCGTGCGTCGGCCTGTCCCGCCCGGCCGCCCGCCGCCTCGGCCTCACGGACGCGCCCGACGGCCGCCGCAAGCACCAGGCCCGGCCGGTGTCCGTCTGCGGCGGCCTCGGCGTGCTACTGGCGGCGGCGCTGGGCCTGGGGTTTGTGGCCGCGGTCCGGTCCGACGTGGCCGACCGCCTCGCCGCCCCGCCGGGCCGGTTGCTCTCCCTGCTGGCCGGGGCCGCCGTCATCGCCGCGGTCGGCCTGCTCGACGACCTCGTCCCCCTCCGCGCCCGGCACAAACTCCTCGGCCAGTCCGTCGCGGCGCTCGTCCTCATCCTGCCGGGCGGGTACGTCATCGACCGGCTGACGCTGCTCGGCCTGCCCGTCGAACTCGGCCCGCTGGCCGTGCCGGTCACGCTGCTCTGGTTCCTCGCGGCCATCAACGCCGTGAACTTGCTGGACGGCATGGACGGCCTGCTCGGCACCGTCGGCGTGATCATCTTCGCCAGCCTGGCGGTCATGGCCCTGGGCCTGGGCCACGCGTTCCCCGGGTACGTCGCCCTGGCGATGGCCGGGGCGCTGCTCGGCTTCCTGGTCTTCAACCTGCCCCCGGCGACCGTTTACCTCGGGGACTGCGGGAGCATGGTGATCGGCCTCGTCGTCGCCGCCCTGGCCATCTCGTCGAGCCTCAAGGGGACGACGGTTGCCATCGTCGGCCCGACGGCGTTGTTGGTCCTGCCGATCCTGGACACGACGGCGGCCATCGTCCGCCGGAAGTTGACCGGGCGGGGGGTCGCCGTGCCCGACCGCGGGCACTTCCACCACGAGATGCAGCGCCGGTACGCCAGCCGCTGGCCGGTCCTCGCGGCGGCGGCGTTGCTGGGCCTGATCGGCGCGGCCGGGGCGCTCGTCGGCACCTTCCTGAGCAACGACCTGTACGCCGTCGGCGCGGGGGCCGTGGTCGTCATCGTGCTGGCCGTGACCGGGTGGTTCGGCCTGACTGAGGTGCGGCTGATCGGCGCGCGGGCCGGGGCGACCCTGCGCCGCGTCCGCGGCCCCCGGGACGCCGTCGAGAGCGCGGTGCAACTGCAAGGCTCCGCCGAGTGGCGCGACTTCTGGCGGAAGCTCGTCCGGCTGGCCGAAACGCTCGAAGTCACCACGCTCCGGTTGACCGTGACCGCGCCGGCCTGGAGCGAGTCATTTTACGGCCGCTGGGACCGGTCCGACAGCGCGGCCGGCGTGCCCGCCGAGGACTACTGGCGGGTCGAAGTGCCGGTCGCGGCCCAGGGCATGACCGTCGGCAAACTCACCCTGGTGGGGTCGGCCGCCCGGCTGACAATGGTCGAACAACTCCGCCGCCTGACGGCCGTCCTGCCCGACCTGAACCGCATCCTCCTACCCCTCCCCGGCCAAGAAACACCCGCGGATTGAACGCGACGGGGCGACGGCAGCAGCCGCAGGCGACTCGGGTTAGCCCGACGCGCGAGCGAGGGACGCGCGGAGACTCCCAGGGGGTGCTGGAAAACAAGTTCAAATCAAATACAACAGGCAGGAGAAATCATAAAGCGCTCAATTCAACCCCTAGTGTATGTTGGAGGGGGAATCTTAACATCAAATGCTAGCCAAGAACTAAATCAGCTTGTCAATACATTTAAATTACCAGTTACAACAACCCTTATGGGAAAAGGTGCTTTTGATGAAAGACATCCGTTAGCCTTAGG
>JANYHV010000158.1 GCA_025362195.1 Fimbriiglobus sp.
TACTTGATGAACGACCAGTGCTTGTAGAAGATCGCGCGGAGGGGGGAGATGGTCAGGCGGATCGCCGTCAGGACGGCGCTGAACAGCCACGGGACCAGCGACGGCCGCAGGATGTCCACGAACAGGCAGTACCGGACGCCGTCGGACTCGTTCACCGACTGGTGCTGTAAGGTGTCGTCGAAGATGAACAACTTGCCGTCGCGCCAGCGGTGCGTCACGTCGCCCACGGTCACGTACACGTCCGGGTTGTCGATCGTGTTGATGTTGTACAGCACCCGGAGGGTTAACCGCAGCGGGCCGAAGTGCAGGCCGGTCGAAGCCTTCTTGTTGAAGATCGACACGCCGATGGTGCGGATGTACCGGTAGTCGGCGTGGAACTCGGGCACCTCGACGGTGGTCGGCAGGTTCTTGCCGTACCACTTGAAGAAGATCATGCCCCGCTTCTTCTCGCCCATCTTCGATTCGAGCATCCCGATGATGTCCCGGTGGTGCGCGGCGTCGATGAGCGCCTGGATCTCGGCCCGGTGCCCGGCCGGCAGGTCGTCGAGTTGGTACACCCCGCGGTTCCAATACGGCAGCGCGAGCAGGTCGGTGAGCAGGTTGAACGGCGACAGTAGCCACGTGAACACGCCGTTGCCGGCGAAGTACCGGTCGAGGGTGACGAGGTTGCGGCGGCTGTTGCGGCAGACGTCGAGCAGGCCGAAGGCGACGTAGGCGGCCAGCCCCCACGGGATGAAGACGACGGCCAGGACGAGCGGGACGACCCGCTTGAGCGTCTTTTTAACGAGCCGGCCGGGCTTGAAGGCCCGCGGGCTGAGCGTGGCAGGGGCAACTTGCATGGGCGGCGGTCCTCGGCCGGGCGGAAAGTCCCCTACGAGGTTAACCCGCCCGGCACGCCCGTGCAAGCCGACCTCGGCGGCACGGGCGGCCCTCACGGCTTCGGCGTCATCTCGAGTTGCATCACCGCCCGCTCGGTGCCGTCGGGGTTGACGCTGTACTGGCGGTGCGTGATCTTCGCGGGGTCGCCGGCGATCATAGTCACGGTCTTCGACTTTCGGGCGTCCTTCGGCGCGTCGAACCCGACGCCCCACAAGGCGATCTGCTTGCCGTCGAACTTCTCGGCACTGCGGCGGAACGACATCCGTGTCTGACGGGAATCGATCCAGGTACTCGTGAACAGGCCGGTCGCCGGCTCGAAGCCGATCACGCCAGTCCCGGTCGTCTTACCAGTCGGGCCGTCGAAAGTGAATTCGGACTTGAGGAACCGGCCGCCGTGGGTCATCTCCTGCTTGCACGTCCCGGCCGACTTGACTGGCTCCGCGCCTTCGGCCCGCGGGTAGAAGGTCTTTACGACCTCCCACTCGCCGGCGAACTTGGCCAAGAACTTCTGGCCTTCACCGGGGCCTGACTTCGGCTCGAACTTCTCCTGCGGGTCCTTCTTGTCCTTGTCGCCCGCGGGCGGTTGGCCGCCGACGGCGGCGACCAGGAGAAGGAGAGCGAGCAGGGTTCCGGCGGGCTTGACCGTCATGCGTAGACCTCGAAAAATAAGGGAAATCGATTAGTTCAGGCCGAGGGTCTCGCCGCCGGCGCGGGTGCCCGCCGCCCGCCAGGCGAACGGGTCAATGGAGTTGGTCACCGTGCGGACCGAGCCGTCCATGAGAAGGCAGTTGACGACGCCGGTGTGGTAACTCCGCGAGGTGATCGCGTCGAAGGTGATGAGCGTCGGCGAGCCGAGATTACCGTTAATCTGGTCGATGTCCTTATCGACCCCGCCGGAGTTCACGATCACCTTCGTGTTAGGCGGTAAGACGAACGAGAACGCCGTGTGGAAGCTCTGGGCCTCGGTCCAACTCGTGTGGGCGGTCGGGTTGGCACCGATCGTGCCGCCCAGCGCGATGACCGCGGCGGCCGTCGGCGCGGGGATCGGCGTGTTCGCCGGCAGCGACGAACCCGACTTCATGAGCCACTGGTACGCCTTCACCTCGGAGTAGCCGACGGTGTTGCTCAGACCGTCGGTGAACGAGCCGGTCGTGGTGCCGCCGTTGACCGTCGTGGCGTAGACGATCGCTCCGTCGCCGCCCTGGCCCGTCGTCGGGTTCCAGGTCATCCAGGTGCCGACGTTGGCCGCGTAATTCGTCGGCCAGCGGTTGATCCCCGTCGGCGTCGTCGCGGCCCGCATCTCGTCCTTGATCTCGCTGGGGCAGACGTACATCGGGATGCGCTGCCGCGTAACAGCGTCCTGGGTGTTAGCGTCGGCGAGGAAGTTAGCAATGTTGAACGTGTTGCCCTGCTCGATGTACGGCAGGAGGCGCGAGAGCGCCGTCCAGGCGTCCCCCTTCGAGGCGTTGGCCGGGTAGTCCCCGGCCGGGGGGAAGCGCTGGTTCGACCCCTCGTAGTTGTGCAGGGCTAGGCCGATCTGCTTGAGGTTGTTCGCGCACTTGATCCGCGCCGCCGCCTCCCGCACCTTCTGCACGGCCGGCAGCAGAAGCCCGATCAGGACGGCGATGATGGCGATGACGACGAGCAGTTCGATCAGCGTGAACGCCGACCTCGACCGGCCGGTCTTCGGGGTGAGCATGGCGGTAACTCCGGGTGTCGGCGGAAACGATGGCAGAGGCAAGATGACAAAAAAGTAATCTGGCGAGGCGGGCGCGTCCAGGGCAATCTGGGGAATCTCGGGCCGGGGAGCGCCGACCGTGCCGGTTCGACCCGTTGACGGGTTTCACCGGATGGTACCGTCGGCTACGATGATCCGACTCACCTTTCCCGCCCGAGGCCCCCCGATGACCCGTTCCTTGGCCCTGGCCGTCGCCCTCGTCGCCGTTTCCACGGCCCGGGCGGACACCTTTTTCGTCGCGGTGGACGGCTCAGACGCGGCGACCCGGGACGGCAAGACCGCGGCGGCGGTGTGGGCCTGCCTCTCTGGCTTACGCCTGCGAGCACGTTCCCGAAGGCAATCAGACGATTCGGCTCGGCGCGGGGACGTTCACCGCGACCCGAGTGGCCGTGCCGAAGAGCGGGGTGACGATCGAGGGGGCGGGGGCGGCCGGCCCGACGGCGACCCGCCTCGTCGCGTCCGACGCCTGGCCGCTGACCCCCGAAGTCGGCCCCGGCGAGGAGTCCGGGGACGAGCGGCGGGAGTACCTGATCGCCCTCAACCGCGTCCAGGGGGTGACCGTCCGGGGCCTCGCACTCAGCAGCCCGGCGACCCGGCCGATCACCGGCGGCGTCCACTGCCGGGACGGCAAGGCGGTCGCGCTCGAAGACCTGGTCGTCCGGGACTTCCGCTGGAACGGCCTGCGGCTGGAGTTCTCAGAGGGGGTGACGGTCGCGCGGTGCCTGATCGAGAACGCAAGCCGGACCAAGAAGAAGAACGGCCAGGAGGGCGGCCTGATCCGCACCCGCTGGCTCAAGGCGTGCCGGTTCACCGGCAACCGCATCGTCTCGACCGTCGGGAACGGGTACGGGTACAAGGGCGGCGGGCACGAGGGGGTTCGGCTCGACCATAACGTCATCGACACGGCCTACTTCGCCGTCGAAAGCGCGTTCGAGTCCGAGTACGGCCTGGAAATCGACCACAACCACCTGACCCGGTGCATCTCCGTGCCGAAGCCGGGGCCGGGCGAAAACCCGAAGGCCCGCGGGTACGACTACGCCGTCTGGATCCACCACAACCTGCTGACCGACAGCGACACCGTCGAAGGGCCGCGGAACCACCTGCGGCTGAGCGACAACCACATCCTGATCGACAAGCCGGGCGGCCGCGTCTACACGCACCACGGCGGCAACTGCCCGGGGCCGGTGTCGATCGACCACAACGTCATCGAGGGCGTCGATCGCGCCGTGGTCTGGATGAACGAGGGCCGCGCCGACGGCATCTCCCTGGTCCACAACACCATCACGTGCGCGGACGCCAAGGACCGGGCCGACTTCCTCGTCTCCGCCTACTCGGCCGACCGCATCCGCGACTGGGTCGTGAGGAACAACGTGATCGTCGCCCCGGACGCGCAGCCGCGCAAGCTGTTCCCGACCGAGCGCGGCGTGCCGACCCGCATCACGGCGACGCACAACCTGCTCGTCAATGTGACCGGGGCACCGGACGGCAACTTCCCCGGCGCGAAGCCCGGGTTCCGCGGCGTCGGGGCGAAACCGTGGCCGTTCTACCAGTCTGCGGACGCGAGCTTCTGCCTCGACCGCGGGACGAAACTGCCGCCGCCGTTCTGGGGCAAGCCGTTCGAGGTCCGCGGCGAAGCCCCCGACCTCGGGGCCGCCGAGTCCGGCGTCGAACCGCCCCCCTGGGACGTGCCGGCCGCGAAGGCCCCGTGAGTGCCGGTCGCGCGCCTAAACTGACTCCGACGGTTGACCCGCCCCCTGGAGTGCCCCCGGATGAGCCTTTACGACATTGCCGTGACCGCCCTCGACGGCCGGGCGACGACCCTCGGCGAGTACCGCGGCAAGGTGCTCCTCATCGTCAACGTCGCCAGTAAGTGCGGCTTCAGCGGGCAGTACGCCGGGCTGGAGGACTTGCACAAGCGGTACGCCGCCGCGGGCCTGGTGGTCCTCGGCTTCCCGTGCAACCAGTTCGCCGGGCAAGAGCCGGGGGACGCGGCGGCGATCGCGCAGTTCTGCTCGCTGAGCTACGGCGTGAGCTTCCCGATGTTCGCCAAGGTCAACGTGAACGGGGCCGACGCGCACCCGCTGTACCAGTACCTCAAGGAAGCAGCGCCGGGCACCCTGGGCACCCGGGCGATCAAGTGGAACTTCACCAAGTTCCTCGTCAACCGCGCCGGCGACGCCGTCACCCGGTACGGCACGGCGACCCCGCCGCACCGCCTCGAATCGGCGATCCAAACCTTGCTGGGCACGGCCGTCGCCGCGTGACCTACTCGCTGATGACTTCGCCGTTGGCCTTCGTGACCATGCCGGCGAGGACGCGGGCGTCGATGCTCGCGCGGATCGTGCGGACCGACCCGTCGCCCATGCCGGCGTTCGCCAGGCCGGTGTGGAAGGCGAACAGGCCGAGGTCGTTGCTGCAGTTGACCACGCACGTCCGCACGACGGGCACCGCGCACGGCTGGGCGCTGCACGCCCCGCCGCCGTCGGCCGGGGAGCCGTACA
>JANYHV010000343.1 GCA_025362195.1 Fimbriiglobus sp.
CCAAGAGAACCAAAACTTGAATTTGGTTCTCTTGGCGCTCTTGGCGTCTTGGCGGTTCACATTTCGTTCTTTGACTTTCTGGTGTCAGAATCCATGCTCCTTGCCCTCATGCTAACCATGCTCGCTGACCCAGCGTTCGCCGAGATTCGCGTCACCGACGCGGCCACCGGGCGGGGGGTGCCGCTGGTCGAGTTGGAGACGGTCCACGGGGTGCGGTTCGTCACGGACAACGCCGGGCGGGTCGCGTTCCAGGAACCGGGGCTGATGGGCCGGGAACTCTTCCTGAGCGTCCGCGGCCACGGCTACGAGGCGGCGAAGGACGGCTTCGGCGTGCGGGGGGTGAAGGTCACGCCGGTCGCGGGGGCGGTCAGCGAGGTCGAGCTGAAGCGGACGATTGTCGCCGAGCGGTTGGGCCGGCTGACGGGCGAGGGGTTGTTCCGCGACACGGTCTTGCTGGGGCACCCGGTGCCGCTGACGGAGTCGGCGCACCCCGGGCGGGTCGCGGGGCAGGACTCGGTGCAGGCGGCGATTTACCGGGGCAAGGTTTACTGGCTGTGGGGCGACACCTCGCGGCTCGACTACCCGCTCGGCCTGTTCCGCACCGCCGGGGCCACGACGCCCTTGCCGACGCCGGACTTCGACCCGGCGAACGGCGTCGCCTACGACTACTTCACCGACGCGGCGACCGGCTTCACGCGGGCGATGATGCCGTTGAAGGAACGGCCGGAGGGGGTGATTTGGACCTTCGCGCTGTTCACCGTGCCGGACGGCGCGGGCGTCGAAAAGCTCGCCGGGCACTACTCGCGGCGCAAGGGCCTCGGCGGCGAGTTCGAGCAGGGCGTCGCCGTGTTCGACGACGCGACGGCGACCCTCGTGCCGGCGAAGCAACTCCCGCTCGCGGAGACGTGGCGGCGGCCGGTGGGGCACCCGATTCTGCACGAAATGGCCGGCGTCAAGTGGCTGCTGTTCGGCAGCCCGAACCCGAACGTGCGCGTCCCGGCGACGCTGGCCGACGCGCTCGACCCGGCGAAGTACGAGGCGTTCACGTGTGCCAAAGCCGACGGCTTGCCGGACCTCGGCGCGGACGGCAAGCCGGTGTGGCGCTGGCAGAAAGGGTTGCCGCCGACGGGGTCGAAGGAGGAACGCGCGTGGGTCGAGGCGGGGAAACTCGCCGCGGCCGACGCCCGCTTCCTGCCGGCCGACGCCGGTGACCCCACGAAGCGGGTGACGCTGCACACGGGGTCGGTGCGCTGGAACGCCTACCGTAAGAAGTGGCTGCTGCTCGCCGGGCAACTTGGCGGCACGTCGCACCTCGGCGAGGTTTGGTGCGCGGAGGCCGACGCGCCGACGGGGCCGTTCGCCAGGGCGGTTAAGGTCGCGTCGCACGACAAGCAGACGTTCTACAACGTCAGCCACCACGCCTTTTTCGACCGCGACGGCGGCCGCACCGTCCACTTTGAAGGGACGTACACCAACGAGTTCTCGGGCAACGCGTACCAGACGCCGCGGTACAACTACAACCAAATCCTCTACCGCCTCGACCTCGACGCCCCGGCCGTGCGCGGGGCGCGGTGACGCCGGTCGGCGGGCGGCGTGGCGGACATCCCGACAGTCGGCACAACTTCCGTTTGGATTTTCGGCGCTCCCCCGGGCCGGCGTGGGCTACTATGGTGTCGGACCGGGGATGTCCCGGGTCCGCCGACTCCACAAACTCCGACGCCTCACGCCGCAGTGTGGACCCATGCCCGACGTCCCCCCGCCCAAAACGCAACTCGTCGCCGTCACGCCGTTCTACCGGTCGAACGTGACCGATCGGTCGCTCGAAGCCCTGCTCCTGACCGACCTGCACGCCCTCGGCGACGCCGCCGGGCTGAGCTGGGCCGCGCTGCCGGTGTCCGACAACCGGTACGCCATCGGCGAGTGGATCGCCAGCGGCGGCATGGGCAGCCTGTACGCCGCGACGGACAAGGTCCTCGGCCGGCAGGTGGCGATCAAAGTGCTGCGCGGCGAGCAACTCACCGACCCCACGGCCGTCGTCCGGTTCCTCCAGGAAGCCCGCATCCACGCCCAGTTCCACCACCCGAGCATCCCGCCGCTGCACGACGTCGGCCGGCTGGAAGACGGGCGGCCGTTCCTGGCCATGAAGTACGTCCGCGGGCGGACCCTGCACGACCTCCTGGCCGGCAAGCCGGCGGCCGAGTTGGACCGGCACCTGGCCCTGTTCGAGAAGGTCTGCCTGGCCATCGCTTACGCGCACGCCAAAGGCGTCGTCCACCGGGACTTGACGCCGAGCAACGTGCTCGTGTCCGACCACGGCCGCGTCCAGGTGATCGACTGGGGCCTGGCGAAAGTGCTCGCGTCGCCGCAATCCCGGTCCCCCGACGCCGACCCGCGGGACGCCGACGGGACGACGCAGATGAGCGTACCGAACCTGAGCCGGACCGAGGAAGGCCTGGCCATCGGCACGCCGGCGTACATGGCCCCGGAACAGGCGAGCGGGGCGTCGGTCGCCACCGAGCAGAGCGACGTGTTCGGCCTGGGCGGCATCCTGTGTACGATCCTGACCGGCCTGCCGCCGCACAAGGGCAAGGTGTCCACGGTCCTCAAGCGGGTCCGGTCCGGGGACATCTCGTCGGCCACGGCGACCCTCGACCGGTGTACCGCCCCGAAGGACCTCGTCGCGCTGGCCAAGGCGTGCCTGTCCGCCGACGCGGCCGAGCGGCCGAAGAACGCCGGCGTCCTGGCCCGGGCCGTGACCGAGTACATCAACGCGGACCGGACGCCCCGCCGGTCGTGGTGGGCGAAGCTGTTCGCGGCCAAGGACGAGTGACCCGCGGCCGGGTTAGAGCGAGCGGGCCTTCGACGTGGCGTACCGGTCGAACCGGTCGGACAGGGCGAAGAAGGTCGGTGCCCACAGGCCGACGAAGATGCCGAACCGCTCGCCGTGGGCGGCGTCCGGTTCTTTGGACAGCATCCAGATGGCGATGGATGCGAGGATCGACACGAAGCCGCCGCCGAAGCAAATGTTGCTGAGGAGCCTGAGCATACTGGACGACATGACAAATCTCCGGGGGAATGGTGGTGCGAGCGGTCCTCTGGGAGCCGCAGCCCATTTCTAGACGGCCGGCCAGGTCGGAAACCCGGGGCGAACGAAGATTCGCCGCACTTCAACTTGACGGCGGCGCGGCCGGCGGGTTAAAACCGGCGACGCTCTCCGGCAGGACGCCCCCGATGTTACTCCGCACTCCCCCGCTCCGACTCGCGCCGCCCCCGCCCGCGGTGGCCTGGGACGACGCCCCGTGCCCGCTGTGCGGTGCCCGCGAGACGGCGGTCGCGTGCGAGGCCCCGGACGCCAACCCGCGGGCCGGCTCGGACCCCCTGACGTTCGCGGTCGTGCAGTGCCGCGCGTGCGCCGTCCTGTTCACCAACCCCCGGCCGGACGCCGGGTGCATCGCCGACTTCTACCCGGACGACTACCGCCCGCACCGCCGGCCGCGCAAGCTCCGCGAGGCCGGGCGGGCGTCGGCCCCCCGGTCGGCGTGGGGCCGGTGGACCGGCCGGCGGCACCCCGAGCGGGACGGGTCGCTGGCCTGGGTCGGCCGCGGCCGGCTGCTCGACTTCGGGTGCGGCGGCGGCAGTTACCTCAAGCGCATGGCCGACCAGGGGTGGGCCGTGACCGGCCTGGACTCGGCCGTCGGCGCGGTCCGCAGCGTCCAGGCCGAACTCGGCCTGCACACCCTGGCCGGGTCGCTCCCGCACCCCGCCCTGGCCCCGTGCTCGTTCGACGTGGTGACCATGTGGCAGTCGATCGAGCACGTCCACGAGCCGCTGGCCATCCTCCGGGAGGCGTTCCGCGTGCTCGCCCCCGGCGGCCGGCTGATCGTCGCCTGTCCGAACGCCGCGAGCTGGCCGGCCCGCGCGTTCGGCCCGGACTGGTTCGCGCTGGACCTGCCCCGGCACCTGACGCACTTCACCTCGGCCACCCTGACGACGATGCTGACCGCCGCCGGGTTCCGCGTCGAGGGCGTCCGCCAGGTCCGCCACTCGGACTGGCTGCGGTCGAGCGCCCGCCTGGCCGCCCGCACCCCCGGGGCCGCCCTGTGGAAGCGCGCCCTCACCGCCAAGCCCGTGGCCAAGTTCGCCGCCTGGCTGGCGTACCTGCTCGGGGCCAGCGACTGCATGATGGCCGTCGCCGAACGCCCGGACCAGTAATTTTTGTTAGCCCGACGCGCCAGCGAGGGACGCAAAGGTCGTTGGCAATGTCGGCGGACGTTGACGGTCCGGATTTCGGGTAGCGAGTTGAGGCCCCTGACGCGCGAGTCTCACGTGGCCTTTGACCAACTCATCGTCCCCAGATCGAGGGCGTACCCGGAGGTGTTATCCTCGTAGCTTTCCTTCCCGTCCGACCACCCGCACACCTTCCCCCCGACCACTTCGACCCGGCCCCCGACGAGCTTCGCCTTGTGGCGGCCGATCCAGCCCGGTTGCTCGCCCGTCGTTTCGACCGACTCCATGGCCAGGGTTTCGGTGTCGAGCCGGCACACCTGCGTCGTGCCGAACCGTCGTTCCCCGTGATAGCCCAGGTTGCCGACGACATAGATCCATCGACCGGCCAGCGTGGCCGTGTGGAAGTCGGTCGGCGGGAAGACGTCCTCGGGGTAGCCGTAGATGTCGAACGTGCCATCGCCCCTGTGGACGATCACGTCGTTGTAGATGCAGAAGTCGGGGTCGTAGAAGTCTTCGTGCTCGCCCGCGATTTCGATCACCCTGCCGTCGGGCAGTTCGGTGAACGATTTCCCGAACCGGTCGAAGCACCAGACTGCCGAGTCGCCGAGCCTGCCCTCATCGAACTCGGCCCGTGCGTGGTAAGCGGGCGATCCACCGGTGACCATCGCTCTCCAAAACGGGAGGTTCATCGGCTGCGGGTTGGTGGTGCCGAAGGCCCGGTGCTTGGCCGCGCGGTACTCGCCCGGCGTGCAGTCGATGGACCCGTCGCACGGGTTCCGTGTCACCTCGGACCGCACCTCGGCATTGACGTCCGCAAGGTCGGCACCCGCCTGAACCAGCGTGCGGGCGGTCTCGAGATTACCGGCTGACTGGATGGTTGAGTCGGTGTCACTCCGGAGATGCACGTCCGCGCCGGCATTTAAGAGCAACCGCACGCACTCCACGGCCCCATTGCCGGCCGCCTCGATCAGGGCCGTTCCCCCGTATTCATCCGCCCCGTTCGGATCCACCCCACCTTCGAGTAGCCACCGGAACATCACCAAGTCACCTTTCTCGACCGCGTACATGAGCGGTGTCTTCCCGCAACGGCCACGATCCCGGAGATCGGCACCAGCAGACAAGAGAAGTTCGGCTTTGGCGAGGTCGCCCGTGTGCAAGCTCAGGAGCCACGGCGTGCGTCCCCAGCGGTCGCGGGCCGACAGGTCATCGCCCTCATCGGTCTGAGCCTTGATGTCCGCAACGGACCCCAGGGCGACAGCCTGGTGGAGCGGAGTCCATTCGAGGGGAGCGGGGTTCGCTCCGGCCTCAAGCAAGAAGGCCACAGCGTCGAACCGGCCCACCCGAGACGTGACGCTCTGCGCCGACTCGCCGTAGTCGCTGACCGCGTTAAGGTCTGCCCCGCGCTCGACGAGAAGTTGCAGGACGGGAAGAAGCTGGGAATCGTCGTCGAGCGAGCGGCCGTGCATCACGTCGATCGTGACGGTGTAGCCGTTGGGCCGGACGTACCTGATGTCGGCCCCGGCGTCCAGCAGTGAACGGATCGTTTCTAAGGTCGCCTTCGCCCACTGCATTGCTGAGTTCGGTCGGCATGTCAACACCCCCGTTCGGCACCTGTTTTACGGAATGCCGTGCAGACACCTCCCGCCGGGGAAAGGTTCAACGTGGTTCGGCCCGCCCGCCGCATCACAATCCGGTAGTGGCCGACCAGTGTATTGAGGGATGTTTTCGAGCCTGTGAGCGGGGGCGCTCCGGCACCATCAACACACTGATCAGCCACTACCCGGATTTCGGCGATCGCGCCCTCAACGGCCTTTGCGTCCCTCGCTCGCGCGTCGGGCTAACAAGAGCCGCCGCTCCCGCGTCGGTCGCCGGAAAATCTTACCACTTCGAGACGACTCCTTGACCCGCCGCGTCCGGCGGGGACAATGGGGGGCTGTTGCTCGCACGGCCCGAGGTGAGTCGATGTCGATCCCGTCCAGCCAGCGGCCGTCCCGCGAGTGGGTGCTGCTCCTCGTCGCGCTCGCGGTCGTCGCCGCCGTCGTCGTGCCCCTGTGGCACTCGACCGCGTCCGCCGAAACCCGCGAGGACTTCCTGGCCAAGTGGACGCCCGACCGCGTCGGCCGGCTGCTGCTGGGGCCGGAACAGGCGGCGTGCTACGTCTGCTTCGCCTGGGCGGGGCTGATCCTGCTGACCCGCCGCCGCGAGGTCGCCCGCCAGCGGCAGGCGTTCTTCCTCGAACTCCTGCCCACCGACGAGGGCGCGCGGGTGCTGCCCGAAGACGCCCGGCCGTTGTCGCGCAAGGTCGAGGCGATTGCCGCGCGGAGCGGGCCTTACGTCCTGGGCAACATGATCCGGCTGGGCTTGAACAAGTACGCCGTGAGCAAGTCCGCGCCGGACGTGGCCGAGGTCGTGCGGAACCAGGCCGAGGTCGAGTCGAGCCGGCTGGTCACGAGCATGGGCACCGTCAACTACCTGGCCTGGGCCATCCCCGCGATCGGCTTCTTGGGCACCGTCCGCGGCCTGGCCGGCGGCATGAGCATGGCCGGGTCGCAGGAGGCGGACATCTCGAAATTCATCAAGGCCGCGACCGACCAACTCGGCATCGCCTTCGACTGCACCTTCATCGCGCTCGCGCTCAGCCTGGTGCTGATGTACCTCTTGCACGCCGTGCAGCGGGCCGAAGAAACCCTCATCATCGACTGCCAGGACTACTGCCAGGAACACCTCCTGTTGCGGCTGTACGACCCGAAACCGGACCCGGCCGAACTGTCGGCCCCGGCCGGCGGCGGCGACGCGTGGTAAGGTTCCCCGTGTTCTCTCCCCGTGCCCCCGAGGATGACGGATGTTCGGCTTCGGCACGCCCGGTAAACCCCGCCCCGGCCCGCCCGGCGACACGAGCAAGCTCGTCGGCCTCGACCTGACCGCGACGCGGTTGCAGGGCGTGAGTTCCGCCGCCGGCCGGCAACGCCCGCTCGCCCTGGACGCCCACGGCACGACCGACCTGCCGATGATGCTGCACCTCGGCGGCCGCGCGCCGACGATCGGCGGGGCGGCGGTCGGCGTCTGCCGCAAGTCGCCGCACCTGGTGTGCGCCGGGTTCTTGCCGCTCCTCGGCCAGGCGACCCTGTGGCAGGCCGACCGCGTCAAGCTCACGCCCGAAGGGGCACTCGCGGCGGTGTTCGACGCCGTCCGCCCGGCCGTCGCCGCCGAGACGGACGCCGCCGAACTGGCCGTGCCGTCGTACCTCAGTGCGGTGCAGTCGCGGGCCGTCGCCGAACTGGCCGTGAAGGCGAAGCTGCCGGTCCGGGGCACGGTCGTCGCCGCGCTCGCCGTCGTCGCTCACCGCGCGGCGCACCTCACCGGGACCGCACCACCGGACGACGCCGGCCGCGCCGAGTGGGTCGTCCCGCTGCCCCGCGACCCGGACGGCCCGGTGTCGGTCGTGGTCATCGACGCCGACGACTTCGCCCTGACCGCGAGCGTGCTGAGCGTCGAGCCGGGGGCCGCGACTTTGGTCGCCTCGGGGGTCTGGCCGCGCGGCTCCGTGCGGCTGTGGAAGGACCGCCTGCTCGACGCGATGGCCGACCGGTGCGTCCGCCTCTGCCGCCGCGACCCGCGGGACTCGGCCGACGCCGAGCAGGCCCTGTACGACCAACTCGAAGTGGCCCTCGACCGCGTCCGCGCCGGCCAGCCGGTCGCGCTGACGGTGCGGTCGGCCCACTGGTATCAAGACCTGGTCCACCAGCCGGAAGAGTTCGACGCCTTCTGCGCCCCGCTCGCCCGGCCGGCCGCCGAGGGGATTTTCGACCTGGTCCGGTCGGCCGGGCTGCCCCTGCCGCCGACGGCCGTCTGGCTGACGCACGCCGCCGCCCGCCTGCCGGGGTTGGCCGCGGCGGTCCACCGCACGTCGCCGGAATCGACGAGCGTGCAAGCCCTGCCGCCGCACGCCGTCGCCGAGGCCGCTGCGGCGCTCGCCCTCCGCCGGCTCGCCGGCCAGGCCGGCCGCGGCTTCCTCGACTCCGTCGTCCCCCTCGACGAGCCGGCCGCCGGCCGCACGTTCGGTCCCCCGAAGTCCCGGGAGTCGCGCCGGTGAGAACCCGCCACAAGCCGCCGAGCCTCGTGAGCATGTGGATGCTCGACGTGTTCTGCTGCGCCCTCGGCTGCGTCACCCTGCTCTGGCTCCTGAGCACCCGCGAGGCCAAGTCGCAGGCGGCCCGCAACGCCGACGCCGTGACCCTGCTCGCCCGCACCGAAGGCGACTTGAAGGCCCGCCAGGCCGAACTCATCGCCACCAAGGCCGACCTCGACCAGACCCGGCGCAAGCTCAACGCGGACCTCGAAGACTTGCAGGCCCGCTACTTGGCCACCGCCGCCGAGCGCGACGCCAACGCCGAACGCCTGGCGAGCGCCGCCGCCGACCTGACGACCACGAAGAGCGACCTGCTTCGGGCGACGACCAAGGCGACCGAGTTGAACGACCTGCTCGCCCGCAAGCAGAAGGCCGCCGCCGCCGCCGCGACCAAACTCACCGCCAGCGAACAGGCCGCCGCCGAACTGGCCAAGTTGTTGCGCGAGAAGACCCGCGAGCGCGACGACTCGGCCCTGCAGGTGAAGAAGGCCCAGGACCAACTCGACGACCTCGACGCCAAGCTCAAGACCGCCGCCCTGGCCGCCGACGCCGCGACCGCGAACCTGGCCGCGATGCGCAAGTCCGGCGACGAGTTGGCGACCGCCCGCGTGACCATTATCGACCTCCAGGGGCAGAAGGCCAAGCTGGCCGACAAGTTCGACAAGCTCAAGGCCGAGACCGACTCGCGGTTCGCCGGCATCGCCCTGACCGGCCGCCGCGTCGTCTTCCTCGTGGACATTTCCGGCAGCATGAAGCTGATCGACGACAAGACCCCCGCCCCGGACAAGTGGCCGACGGTCGTCGAGACGCTGGCCAAGGTGATGCGCAGCCTGGCCGAGTTGGAGCAGTTCCAGGTGATCCTCTTCTCCCGGGACGCCAAGCCGCTTCTCGGCCCCGGCTGGCACGCCTACCGCGGCGAGGCGAGCGTCACCGAGGTCCGCGCGGCGCTGATGAAAGTCAACCCGGACGGCGACACGAACATGTACGACGCCCTCGACCTGGCCTTCCGCCTCCGCCCGTCCGGCCTGGACACCGTCTACCTGCTGAGCGACGGCCTGCCGACGAGCGGCCCCGGCCTGACCCCCGAGCAGGAGCGCACGGTGTCCAGCAGCGACCGCAGCGACCGCCTGTCGAAGCACATCCTCCGCACCCTGCGGACGACCTGGAACCACCCGGTCGGCGGCACCCGCGTCCGCATCAACGCCGTCGGCTTCTTCTTCGAGTCCCCCGAAGTCGGCGCGTTCCTGTGGGCCTTGGCCCGCGACAACGACGGCAGCTTCGTCGGCATGAGCAAGCCGTAAAAATCGCCCGGAGGAGCAAGTCGTGTCAACGATCACGCTGCAAGAAGCCCAGGCCGACCTCAAGGGGATCGTCCGCCGACTGAACGCCGGCGACGAGGTCGTCGTGACGGACGGGGACCGCGTCGTCGCCCGCATCGTCGGCGACCACCGGCCGACGACGCCCCGGCCCGGCCCCGGGCTGGGCAAGGGCATGATGACCATCGTGGCCGACGACGACGACCACCTCAAGGATTTCGCGGAGTACATGCCTTGAGACTGTTGCTGGACACGCACATCTTGTTGTGGTACGTCCTGGACGACCCGCAACTGAGCGTGACCGCGCGGGCGTTAATTCTCGACCCGGCGAACGAAATCCTGATCAGCCCGGCGTCGTACTGGGAGATCGCCATCAAGGTCAGCATCGGCAAACTCGCCCTCCATTGCCCCTACGAAGACTTCCTCGACCTCTGTCTCATTCGGTACGGTTTCAGCGTTCTGCCGGTCGAACCCCGGCACGCGGCACGGGTGGCGGGATTGCCGTTCTACGCCGGGCACAAAGACCCGTTCGACCGCCTGCTGGTTGCTCAGGCACTGGCCGATGGCCCCACTCTCGTCAGCGTCGATGCAAAACTGGACCAGTACGCGGTCTCCCGTCTCGCGTAAAGTTCACCCGAAGTCAAGTACTGCCATGAGGTTGTGGCCACGGCGGAGCTAAGCTACGGCCGGCGTAGCTTAATAAGCTACGGCTGAAGCAGCTTAAATTTTACGGTCAAGCTCTGAGCTTCGCGGCAGGAGGTCGTATGGAACCGGCGGACGTGGCGGCACTGGTTCGCAACGACATGGCGGCGCTCCGGGACGCCCGCGTCCTCGACCACGTCACTGAGTTGCTGCTCACGCCCCCGCGGCCGGTGCGGGTCTGGGTGGCCCGGTACTCGGGCGAGGTCTACGAGGGGTTCGTTGTGCTCAGCCACCCGTCGTCGGGAACGTCCGTCGTTTACTGCCCGCGTGACTACGACCCGGCGGACCCCTGGAATTTGGTGTTCACCCCGCACGAGTCGCCTACCCTGGAGGCGTGGTGCTCCGGCGACCGGTGGCGACGCTTCTTGGACGTGTACTTCGAGTCCAAGGCAGTCGCCGACCTCGCCATCTGGCGCGTTCGGGAGCGGAAGCCGGGGCGGGAACCGGAATGGTTGTCGGGCGAGCTGTCGTGGGATGAGGCGTGGGGGCGGGTGAAGGCCCTGCGGGAGGCGTCTCCCGAGTGCGCGTACGACTGCGAGCGCGCGGTCCCTTATTAGGATCATCATCGCTCCCGGCGAGCGGCGGTGCGCCCGCCCGCCGGTCCCGCCTGGGATGGTGACGGCGGCCCCGTGCGTGCGCCGGAAACTCCCGGCCGGTCGTGGCTCGCCCGTGCAGGCCGGACCGGCGGGCGGACGCACCGCCGCTCGCCGGGAAGGTCACGTTTCGTTGTCACTTCAGGAGCCTTGATGACGAAGCGTCCTGCGTTCTCGCTGATCGAACTGCTCGTCGTCGTTGGCATCCTCGCGCTCTTGATCGGGCTGCTGTTGCCGGCCGTGCAGAAGGTGCGGGCGGCGGCGGCGCGGTCGGCGTGCGCGAACAACTTGCACCAGATCGGCGTCGCCTGCCACCACTTCCACGACACCCTCGGGGCGCTGCCGAAGTACCGGCGGTGCCCGGACTTGATGACGGCGGACCCGCTCACCGGTGCGAAGCCGGACGGCGATTGCAACTCGCTGACCAGTCCGACGACGTACACCGGCCCCGGCGAAGTCTGGTGGGCACCGTACGACAACCGGCCGGGATCGACCGTCTGCAAGACCCTCGACGACGGCTTCCCGCGCGGCACCTTGTGGCCCTACGTCGAGCAGAACCTGAAGGTCTTCCAGTGTCCGCGCGGCGGCGATCTCGACCCGGCGAGTACCACCTTCGGTCAGCCGTTTCAGTGTAGTTACGCCATGAACTACACGACGGGTGGGCCGGGCGGTAAGCGGCTCGACCACCTGTCGAACGGCACGTCGAACGTCGTCACCGTCTGGGACCACGGCCGCACGCCGGGGTGCGCGAACTCGAAGGTCGCCGCGCCCCGCGGCCCGTGGCGGCAGCCCGGCGGCGGCTACGCCCTCGACGCCGACGCGACACACTACCCGGTCCGCCGGCACGACGGCGTCTTCAACGTCCTCTACTGCGACGGCCACGCGGCCGCCACCCGCCAAACCGAACTCCTCGACGCGATGTTCTCCGCGTCCGGGCCGTAAGCGACGCACCCTGCTGTGCCCGGTTTCTTAAAGATCGAGATAGCGAGCTTCCGGACCGGAAATCGCCGTCGCAACCTCGGGGGAGTTTGTTGCGACATTCGGCCAAGCCACGTCGCCGCGTAAGCGCGCCGGGTCGGCGAAGTAGAGGCGGAGGAGTTTGTCGTTCGCCCGCGACTGGAGTTGTCCGCCGGACTCCCAGCGCGAGTATTCCGCCTCCGAAACCTCGAATTGCGCCGCGAGTTCTTCCGGAGTGACCCCGAGGCGGAGCCGGGCCGCGAGGATTTCGGCAGGCATCAAGATGCCCGCCGCGACCCGAAGGGCGTCCGTGACGCGTTCCGACGCCTCGTAGGGCCAATTGCGCACGTTACAAGACGTACAAACCTGGACATCAAGTTTGGGCACGGTGACTGTGTAGAGCAAGCCATCGTGCAGGAGTTC
>JANYHV010000369.1 GCA_025362195.1 Fimbriiglobus sp.
GCTCGTGACTTTCATCCGCGAGACCCGCGTCAAGGCCGCCAAGGAAGAGGTCGTCATGAAGCAGCAGATGGAGACGATCACCGAGGAAACCGAGTTCACCAAGCGGCGGCTCGGCGAGGTCGCCGGCGGGACCTCGCGGACGGAGCGGGACGCGATCATCGTCGTCGAGAAGACCAAGGCCGGGCCGGCGACGATCCGCCTGAACTACCTCGTCGGCAACGTCACCTGGCGGCCGCAGTACAAACTCCGCGCGGGCACCAAGGAAAAAGACCCGGTGACGATCGACTACCTCGCCTCCGTGAGCCAGCAGACTGGCGAAGACTGGTCCAACGTCAACGTCGTCCTCTCGACGGCCCAACCGCTGTTGAACGCCTCGCCGCCCGACCTGCGGAGCCTCGAAATCGCCGTCGCGGGAATGCCCGGCGCGGCCAACCCGGGCGGCTTCGGCGGCGGCGGTTTCGGCGGCGGCCAGGGCGGCTTCGGCGGGCAACAGGGCGGCTTCGGCGGGCAAGGATTGAACTCGAACCAGGCACTTGCCCCGCCGGGGTCGAGTGGCCCCGCACCGGGGATGCCCGGCGGCGGCGGCGGCGGGATGCCGTCCCCGACCTCGTACTTGAAGAGCCTCGAAGACCAGTCGCGGGCGAACCGGTCGCAGGCCCAGAACTCGTTCAACAACAAGGACGCCAGCAACGGCACGAACTTCGCCAACAGCGCCGCCGCCCTCGACCAGTACCGCGACCTGCTCGCCACCAAGGAAGAAGTCGGCAAGCTCGCGGTGACCACGGACATCGACGGCCCGAGCGTCAATTACCACCTGAAAACCAAGCTGTCGCTGCCGTCCCGGAGCGACGACCAGGTCATCGAGATCGCCAAGCTCGACCTGGCCTCGCGATTCTACTACAAGGCCGTGCCGCTGCTCACGAGCAACGTCTACCGCATCGCCGACCTGACCAACACGACCGACATGATCCTGCTCCCCGGCGAGGCGACGATGTACCTCGGGACGGACTTCGTCGGCCAGACGCGGATGCCGCTCGTCGCCATCGGCAAGCCGTTCACCCTCGGCTTCGGCGTCGATCCGCAACTGCAAGTGTCCCGCAAGCTGATGGACAAGACGCGGACCACCCAGGGCGGCAACCAGGTGCTGAACTTCAAGTACCGCATCCTGCTGACCAGCTACAAGGCGACCCCCGTGGACGTGCAAGTCGTGGACCGGATGCCGTTCGCCGAGGCGTCGCAAACCATCGCCGTGATGATGCTCAAGGGCGAGACCGAACTGAGCAAGGACACGCTGTACGCCCGCGACGAGCGGCCGAAAAACCTGCTCCGCTGGGACGTGAAGGTCGATCCGAAGCAGAACGGGGACAAGGCGATGAGCATCGACTACGAGTACAAGATGGAGTTCGAGAAATCAGTCAACATCGGTGCCATCCTGGCCAAGTGACCGCTGTTGGCGAGCCGCCCGCGTGAGCGGGCGGTTTCTGACCTTTGACACGCCAGAACTTGCCCGCTCACGCGGGCGGCTCGCCGGGAAGAGAATCCGTCCATGTCGAAGGTGCGCATCGTCGTCGTCGAGGACGAACCGGCCATCCGCCGGGGCGTCGTGGACGCGCTCAGGCTGACCGGGTACGACGTGGCCGAGGCGGCGGACGGCGTCACCGGGTTGATCGAAGCGTCGGCCGGCGGCGTCGATCTGGTCCTCCTCGACTTGCTGTTGCCGAAGCGCGACGGCCTGCAAGTGCTGGCCGAGTTACGCCGCACGCACCCCGACCGCCCGGTCATCGTCCTGACGGCGCGGGGCACCGAGGAGGACCGCGTCAAGGGCTTGAAACTCGGGGCGGACGACTACGTCGTCAAGCCGTTCAGCGCCCGCGAACTGTTGGCCCGCGTCGAAGCCGTGTTGCGCCGCACGACCCGCAAGCCCGAGGCGTTCACGCACGTCGGCGTCCCCGGCGGGACGGTCGATCTGGCCCGCCGGGAGGTCCGCTGGGCCGGCGGCACGCGGTGCGAGCTGTCCGAGACGGAGGCCGCGATCTTGACTTACTTGCTGCAACACCGCGAGCGGGCCGTGGCCCGGGAAGAAATCCTCGGCCGCGTCTGGGGCATCGGTACGGCCGGCCTGGAAACGCGGACCGTGGACATGCACGTCGCCCGGTTGCGCGGCAAGCTCCGCGACCCGGCCGGCGGCGACCCGGCCGAGACGATCCTGACCGTCCGCTCGCACGGCTACATGGCCGGCCCCGGGCTGACGCTGCCGGAGGGAATGCCGTGAGAATCCCCGGCCGCCTGCTCAATCCCGCCGCCGCGAAAGGCTTGTACGCCGGCCTCGTCGCGCTAGTGCTAGGCGGCCTGGCGTGGGTGACGGCGGCGGCCCTGTCCGTCGAGGCGGCCCAGCGCCGGGCGGCCGTCGCGTCCGAAGTCGCGGGTCAAGAACGGCTCGCCCTGTGGCGGCTCGACGGGCAACTCTTCCCGGCAATCGCGCTGGAAAACAGCCGGCCTTACGCCCACTACACCACTCTGCACGCCGCCTTCCCGGCACCCGACCTCAACGGTCCGCCGCAACCCGGGAACGGCATCCGGCTGCCGTCGCCGCTGCTCGCGACCGACCTGCCCGACTGGATGCCGCTGCACTTTCAACTCGACGCCGACGCCGGCTGGACCTCGCCCCAAGTCCTGCCGAACGAGTTGGCCGAGTCGCTCCGCAACTCCGTCGGCCTCGCCAACGTCACGGCCGAGCGCGGCCAACTTTTGAACGAGTTGCGATCCGGTTTCCCCGTGCCGCAGACCGTCGCCCGGCTGGCGGTCCGCAACCCGGCGACCGGCTTCGAGGGGGCGTTCGTCGTGCCGGTCCCGGACGCGGCCGAGCCGAGTTTGTCGAAGCCGCTCGACGCCGTCGCCGATCTCCTGGCGGCGGCGGAATCGCGCGGGGCGAGTGCGCCGGATGACGCCGGCCGGGAGAATCCGCTCCGGCCGCGAGTTGCCCCCGAAGCCGTCGCCGGGGTCGGCCGATCGAACACCACCGTCGTGCCACCGGACGCAGTCAATCCGACGAATCTCCCAGGGAACAATTTCAACTCCGGCAACCGCAACGCACCGCAAGCGCCGGCACCGCCAACGATGCAGCAAGCCGTGCCAATTCCGGCCGGGAACTCTGACGAGTACAACGCCCGCGTTCGGGCGAGTAAGCAGTTGATGGAACGGCCCGGCACTGCGCCCGGGGCCGTCAATCCGGGCAGTGGTTTCGGCGGGGGCCAGGGCGGCGGGCAAGGCGGCTTCGGCGGCGGATTCAACGGACAAGGCGCTCTGAACTCTGCCGGCGGGTTCGGCGGCGGCCAGTTCGGACAGCTCGGGAACGGTCTGGGGAACTTTCAAGCCGGGCCGGGGATGGGGTTCGGCAACAGCTCGACGCCCGACTCGGCGGTCGCCCGCAACGGCATCGTGACGCTGTCCGAGGACGTGATCGCCGCCGGCCGGGCCGTGCGCAAGAGGCCGCCGACGCTCCCGCCGGTCGCCGTCCACGTCGGGCCGATGCGGGCCGAGTGGCTAGCCGGGACCGACGGCCGAGAATGCCTGGTGCTGGTGCGGGCCGCCCACCTCGAAGCGAAGACCGTTTACCAGGGGGTGCTGCTCGACTGGCCGCGCGTCCAGGCGGTGTTGCGCGAGCAGGTCGCCGACCTTTTCCCGAACGCCACGCTCACGCCGGTCCTGGTCGCCGAGTCGCTGACGCCCGAGCGCGCCATGACCGCGCTGCCGGCGCAACTCGACCCCGGCGACGCCCCCGACCCGACCCCGCTCGGCGTCACCCCCTTGCGGCTCGCCCTGCTGATTTCGTGGGCCACGGTCCTGCTCGCTGTCGCCGCCGTCGGGTTCGGCGGGCACGCGCTGCTCGACTTGAGCGAGCGCCGCATCCGCTTCGTCGCCGCTGTGACGCACGAACTCCGCACGCCCCTCACGACCCTGCGGCTGTACCTCGACCTGCTCACGTCCGGCCTGCTCGACGGCGACGAGGCCAAGCGGAAGGAGTACTTGCAGACGCTATCCGGCGAGTCCGAGCGGCTGCACCGGCTGGTCGAAAACGTCCTCGACTTCGCCCGGCTCGAAAACCGCCGCGTCCAAACCCCGCTCCAATCGGTGCCCGTTACCGACCTCTTGAATGTCGTGCAGCAGACCTGGGCCGAGCGGTGCGCAGGGGACGGCAAGACGCTCGTCGTGCATTCGCTCGTGCCGCCGGGGCAGTGCGTGCGGGTCGATGTCGGCATGGCCGAGCAGGTGCTGGGCAACCTGATCGACAACGCCCGCAAGTACTCGCGCGACGCCGCCGACGGCCGCGTCTGGCTCTGGGCCAGGCCCGACGAGCGCGGGCGGGTGGCGTTGGAAGTCGAGGACCGCGGCCCCGGCGTGCCGGCCGCCGAGCGCGGCGGAATTTTCGAGCCGTTCCGCCGCGGCGACCGGGCCGACGCGGCGGCCGTCGGCGGGGCGGGCCTGGGCCTGGCGTTGGCCCGGCACTGGGCGGAGCAGTTGCGCGGCCGGTTGACGTACCGCCCGGCCGACGGCGGCACCGGGGCCTGCTTCCGCCTGACGGTCGAAGGAGTCGCCGGGGACGGCCCGCGCTTATAATGGCCGCATGACGACCGCCGACCCCCACGTGTTCCTCGTCGGTGCCGGCCCCGGCGACCCCGGCCTGCTGACCCTCCGCGCGGCGGAGTTGTTGGCCGCCGCCGACGTGGTGCTGTACGACCAGCTCGTGCCGAAGCGCATCCTCGACTTCGCCAACCCGGCCGCCGAGTGCCTGTGCGTCCGCGACCTACCTGGGCAGACGGCCGACCGCACGCCGTACACGCTGCAGCGGATGGCCGCCGCCGCCGCCGCCGGGAAGATCGTCGTCCGGCTCAAGGGCGGCGACCCGTTCGTGTTCGGCCGCGGCGGGGAGGAGGCCGAAGCCCTGCGGCTCGCCGGCATCCCGTACGAAGTCGTGCCCGGCGTGACGGCCGCGCTCGCCGCCGCCGCCTTCCTCGACATCCCGCTGACGCACCGCCACCAGGCGAGCGCCGTGGCCCTGATCACCGGGCACGAACTGCCCGCGCGGCCCGGCGGCAAGCTCGACTGGGAGGCGCTGGCCCGCTTCCCCGGCACGCTCGCCATCTACATGGGCATTGCCCGCCTGCCGCTGATCGTGGCCGAACTCGTCAAGTACGGTAAAGACCCCGACACCCCGTCGGCCATCGTCGAGCGGGCCAGCATGGGCAACATGCGGACCACCTTCGCCCCGCTGCACAACCTCGAACGCGCGCGGCGGCAGGCCGGGCTGGAGTCGCCCGGGTTGATCCTGATCGGCCCCGTGATCGACCTGCGGGCCGCCAGTTCGTGGTTCGAGCAGAAGCCGCTGTTCGGCCGCCGCGTGCTCGTCACCCGGCCGCGCGACCAGGTCGAAGGGATGGTCCGCAAGCTCGAACGGCTGGGCGCGGTGCCCCTCGTGTTGCCGACGATCGAGATTCGCCCGCCGGACGATTTCGGCCCGCTCGACGCCGCATTGTACAAGCTGCGCGAGGGGCTGTACGACTGGCTGGTTTTCAGCAGTGCCCACGGCGTCCACGGGTTCGTCAAGCGGCTCGAAGCCCTCGGCCGCGACCTGCGCGACTTCGGCACCGTGCGGATTGCGACGATTGGCCCGAAGACGGCCGAAGCCCTGCGCGAGTACCGCATCACGCCGGACCTCGTGCCCGAAACGTCGGTCCGCTCCGAGGGGTTCGTTGCGGCCCTCGCGCCGCACGTTCGCGGTCAACGCTTGTTGTTGGCGAGGGCCGAACAGGGGCGGGAGCAGTTGCGCACGGGGTTGGCGGAGATCGCTCGCGTCGAGCAGGTGACCGTCTACACGCAGGTCAACGTGCTCGACCCGGCCTCCGCACCGATGGACGCGCTCCGGCGGGGCGAAGTGAGCTTCGTGCCGTTGAGCAGTGCCAACATCGCGCGGAGTTTGCTCGCGGCGATGGACGCGACGATCCTGGGCCGCATCGAGCGCGGCGAGACGCAGTTGATCGCCATCAGCCCCGAGACGGCGGCGGTCGCCGAAGGGCAGGGGGTCCGCGTCGCGGGCACGGCGACGACGCACACGACGGAGGGGATGATCGAAGAGATGGTGCGGGTCGCGCGGGCGAAGACTACTTGAGTTCCTTCATGGCGTTGAAGCCGAGGAAGCCGACGACCCCGCTGGCGAGGATGCCGAGGACGTCCGGGGCGATGAACGGGCCGCCGCCGAACGGGAAGCCGACGATCAGGTCGAGCAGGAACAGCAGTCCCATGAGTCCGGCGACGCCGAGCGCACCGTAGCAAAGGTACTTTTCCATTCCCGAGCCTTTCGCAGTCGCAAGTGTCGTCACGGCGGGTACTCCTTCCGGGCCGGAGGGCGACGGAGTTTGACATAACTTAGCAAATGAACACCACCGTGCAACCGGCCGCGGCCCGAGTTTCGCGTTCGCCCGGCGGCAACCCCGTCACCCCCGCTACACCCGCTAGAACGGGCGCGGCCGGCCGCCGTCAGCCGACCACGCCGAGTTCCCGGCCCGCGGTTTTGAAGGCGGCGATGGCGTGGTCGATCTGCTCGACCGTGTGCGCGGCGGACACCTGAATGCGGATGCGGGCCTGGCCTTGCGGCACGACCGGGAAGCTGAAGCCGACGACGTAGACCCCGGCGGCGAGCAGCCGTTCGGACATCTTCGCGGCGACGGTCGCGTCCCCGAGCATGACCGGCAGGATCGGCGTCGGCCCCGGCTTGACGGTGAACCCGGCCCCTTCGAGACCGGCCCGGAGTCGCGCCGCGTTCGCCTTGAGCGTGGCCCGCAAGTCGGTCGCGGTCTCCGCGAGGTCGAGGGCTTTCATCCCCGCGGCGATCAGACTCGGCGGCACCGAGTTCGAGAACAGGTACGGCCGCGAGCGGTTGCGGAGCCAATCGACGACCTCGGCCGACGCGACGGTGAAGCCGCCGGCTCCGCCGCCGAGGGTCTTGCCCAGGGTGCCGGTGATGATGTCGATGCGGTCGAGGCACCCGGCCTCCTCCGCCGCGCCCCGGCCGGTCGCCCCGAGGTGCCCCGTGGCGTGGCAGTCGTCGATGCCGACGACCGCGTCGAACTCGTCGGCCAGTTCGCAAATGTCGGCCAGGCGGGCGAGGTCGCCGTCCATGCTGAACACCGAGTCGGTGAAGATCATCTTGAACCGGCAGTCCTTGGCCTCGACGAGTTTGGCCCGCAGGTCGGCCATGTCGTTGTGGGCGTAGCGGAGCCGCTTCGCCTTGCACAGCCGCACGCCGTCGATGATGCTGGCGTGGTTCAGGGCGTCCGAAAGGACCGCGTCGGTCTCGCCCAGCAGCGGCTCGAACAGCCCGCCGTTGGCGTCGAAACAGGCGATGTAAAGGATCGCGTCGGCCTTGCCGAAGAACCGGGCGAGCTGGGCTTCGGCGGCCTTGTGGATCGACTGCGTGCCGCAGATGAAGCGGACGCTCGACAGCCCGTAGCCCCAGGTCTTCAACCCGTCCTCGGCCGCGGCGACGATCTCGGGGTGGTTCGACAGGCCCAGGTAGTTGTTCGCGCAGAAGTTCACAACCGCCCGGCCGTTGACCGTGATCGCGGCGGCCTGCGGCGTGGCGATGTGCCGCTCCGCCTTGTACAGCCCCTGCACCTTGAGGCCGGTGAGTTGTTCGTGAAGAAACGTGTTCAGGCCGGCGGCGGGCATCTCGTCCTCGGGTATGGGGTGTGGGGTATGGGGTGTCGCAGAAGGTTACACGGTGACGGATGTCGCGGCGGACTCGGCCTTCGGCTTGCGCCACGAGTTGACGGCTTTCACGAGCATCGGCAGGACCGACACGACGATGATGACGATGGCGATCTTGTCGATGTGCTTGGCGATGGTGAACTTCGGCCCGAAGACCGGCTGCAGGACGGGGTCGATCAGGTCGATCAGGAAGTAGCCGAAGAGGACCATGCTCGTCACCCACAGCACGCCGCCGACGACGTTGTACGCCAGGAAGGTGCGGTAATTCATCTTGCCGGCCCCGGCCACGACAGGCGCGAACGTCCGCACGATCGGCACGAACCGGGCGAGGATCACCGTCTTGCCGCCGTGCCGGTCGTAGAAGTCCTTCGCACTCTGGATGTACGACTGGCGGAAAATGCGCCCGTCCGGCCGGGAGAAGATGCGCGGCCCCGCCTTGGCCCCGATCCAGTAGCCGACGCTGTCGCCGACGATCGCCGACACGCTCAGGGTGCCGATGAGGATCGGCAGATTCCAGCCGCTCTGGCTGGCGACGAAGCCGGTCACCACCAGCAGCGAGTCGCCCGGCAACAGGAAGCCGATCAGCAGGCCGGTCTCCGTGAAGACGATGGCGTTGAGGACGACGATGGCCGCCCAGAACATCTCGGGCTTGCCGAGCACGTCTCGCCACACGTCCGGGTTGAGGAAGGCGAGCGGGTTGTCGAGGTCGAAGACCTTGCGCACGATCACGCCGACTTTGGCGAGCAGATCATCCATGCCGGGGCAACTCTCCGGGGCGACGGGAACCCTTCCAGGATACGGACGCGGTGGCCGGCGGGCGACGCGGGTTTGGTCGCCGACCGGGCACGTTGTAGAACACCGATCACCGCCCTCTCTCGAATGGAGTCCCCGATGCCCCTGGCCAAAATCCGACGACCCGACGGCCGCGTGGCCGTCGTCAGCCTGCACACCGACCACGCGCACGAGGTCGATCTCGCGGCCGGCGGGTTCGCCACTCTCGCCGACCTGCTGCACTCGCCCGACCCGGCCGCGACCGCCGCGACGCTGAGCGCGAACGCCGTCGCCGAGCCGGTCGCGGGGCTGACCTTTTTGCACCCCGTGGACCGGCAAGAGGTCTGGGCGGCCGGGGTCACGTACAAGCGGAGCAAGGTCGCCCGCGAGGAGGAATCGGCCGGGGCGGCCCAGTTTTACGACAAGGTGTACACCGCCGCGCGGCCGGAACTCTTCCTGAAGGCGACGCCCGAGCGGGTCGCCTCCCCCGGCGAGCCGATCCGCGTCCGGGCCGACAGCAAGTGGAGCGTCCCCGAGCCGGAGTTCACCCTGGTGATTTCGCCGGCCGGCAAGATCGTCGGCTACACCGTCGGCAACGACGTGAGTTCGCGCGACATCGAGGGCGAAAACCCGCTCTACCTACCGCAGGCGAAAATCTACCGCGGGTCGTGCGCCATCGGCCCGGTCGTGACCCTCGTCGGCGAACTCCCGCCGCTCGCCGGGATCGCCATCCGCCTCGTCATCCGCCGCGGCGGGGCGGTCGGCTTCGAGGGGACGACGACCCTCGCGCAACTCTCCCGCACGCCGGAGAGTTTGGCCGAGTGGCTGTTCAAAGAGAACGAGTTTCGCTGCGGGGCACTGCTCCTCACCGGCACCGGGATCGTGCCGCCGGACGACTTCACCTTGTCGAGCGGGGACGTGGTCGAGATCACCATCGACGGCATCGGCACGCTGACGAACCCGGTGGCGTAGCGGGTTCCGCGCGGCGGGCGGGACGCGCCGGGGTGACCCGTGAAAGAGCGGTGAGACGTGGGCGAATTGGGCTGACTCGATTTTTCGGCTGAGCTTATAGTATCCCGATGAGTTGCCCGCGCAACCCGCCCCGGAGTTTCGTGATGCGTCGCGCCGCCCGCCAAATGAAATGGGTCCTGTTCCCCGTCCTCGTTACGGGCTTAATCCTGCTGTCGGCGGACGAAGGGCAGGGCCAACCCCCGTCCGGCGGGGGCGGTCGCGGCAGTTTCGGCGGCGGGGGTTTCGGGGGCGGCCCGCCCGACCCGGACCAAATTTGGGGCTTCATGTCGCAGGGCAAGGACAGCATCGACCTGAACACGAACCCGCGGATGAAGAGTTCGATGGAGAAGAACGGCGACCCCATCCCGGCCAACGGCATCCTGACCAAGGACCAGTTCAAAGCCAACTACGCCCGGCGGGTCGCGCAAGGCGGGGGCACGGGCGGCCGCGGGGGCAGTCAATTCACGCCCGGGGCTGCCCCTTCGGCCGTGCCCGGCCAGCCCGTGATGGGCGGTGCCGCTGGAGGGACGGACTTCATGGACTCCCGCTTCAAGGAAATGGACAAGAACAAGGACGGGTTCGTGACGATGGACGAGGCGTCCGACCGCATGAAGCCGATGTTCGCCCAGTTCGACACCAACGGCGACGGCAAGGTCGATGCGACCGAGTACAAGACTGCCATGTCCCAGCGGTTCGCCGGCGGCGGGGGCATCGGTGCCCCGGGCGGACCCGGCGGCGGTATGGCGGTGCCGCCCCAGGAGTTCAACCCGACTCCGAGCGGGGGCGGTCGGAACCGGGACCGGGCCGAGGAGGAAGACACCAGCCGGGTGAGCGTCTCCCGGTTCGGCAAGTTGCCCAAAGGTGTGCCGGGCTTCTTCACCGAGATGGACGACGACCGCGACGGCATGATCGGCCTGTACGAGTGGCGACGGCACGGCCGCAAGTCGGCCGACTTCGTCGAGATGGACCTGAACGCCGACGGCTACCTGACCGCCGACGAGTGGCTGCGGTTCAACCGCATCGACATCGAGAAGCGCGACCAGGAATCCCTCGCCGAAAAGTCCCCGGCCGAACGCGGGACGCGGGGGAGTGGGCCGCCGTCGGGCGGGAATCGCACCGGCTCGGACAAGAGCGATAAGGGCGGCAAGGGCGGCAAAGACCGCGGGCCGGGCGCGAAGGGCGGCAACCCGTTCGTCGTCGGCGGTTGACCGCACGAGTCCACCCGAAAGCCCCCGGCCAGTTCACTGGCCGGGGGCTTTCCGTTTAATGACCCGGGAAGCCCACCCCTGCCGCGCGAGGTCGAGCCGATGGCGTTCGAGAAGGTCGAGACGAGTCAGGTCGATTTCCCCAAGCTGGAGCGCGACGTCCTCGCCTTCTGGGACGCCCGCGGCATTTTCGAGCAGCGGAAGGCGTTGAACGCCGGCAAGCCGACGTGGTCGTTCCTCGACGGCCCGATCACGGCCAACAACCCGATGGGCGTCCACCACGCCTGGAATCGCACCTACAAGGACGCCTACAACCGTTTCTTCTCGATGACCGGCCGCGAACTCCGCTACCAGCAGGGCTTCGACTGCCAGGGCTTGTGGGTGGAGGTCGAGGTCGAGAAGGAACTCGGCCTGAAGTCGAAGCGGGACATCGAGAACCTCGTCCCCGGCGACCCCGAGGCGTCCGTCGATCGCTTCGTCAAGGCGTGCATCGCCCGCGTCAACCGCTTCGCCCGGGTGCAGACCGAGCAGTCGATCCGCCTCGGCTACTGGATGAACTGGGACCGCACCGACGCCGACTGGGCCAAGTCGCCGGACGACAGGCACTCCTACTTCACGATGTCCGAGGCGAATAACACGACCATCTGGAGCTTCCTCAAGAAGTGCCACGACCGCAAAATGGTCACCCGCGGGTACGACGTGATGCCGTGGTGCGGCCGGTGCGGCGTCGGCCTGTCCGAGATGGAGATGAAGGAGGGGTACAAGCTCGTCGAGCACCGCGCCGCCTTCGTCAAGTTGCCCCTGCGCGACCGCTCCGGCGAGAACTTGTTGGCCTGGACGACGACCCCGTGGACGCTCACCAGTAACGTCGGCGCGGCGGTGAACCCGAAGTTGACGTACCTCAAAGTGCGGCTCAAGGGCGAGGTCTACTACGTCGCCAAGGGGGTCTTCAAGCAGGACCGCATGGCCGCGAGTTCGACCGACGCCGACGAGGACGGTGCCCCGGCCAAGGGCAAGCGCGACTGGCTCAAGGAGGTGCCCCACCTCGTCAGTTTGGAGCAGATGTTCAAGTCGAAGGCCGGCAAGGAGCCGGTCGAGGTCGTCGGCGAGGTGAAGGGCGAGGCGATGATCGGCTGGGCCTACGACGGCCCGTTCGACGACCTGCCGGCCGCGAACTCGGCCTACGGCTTCCCCGAAGAAGTCGCGCAAATCGTGCAGCAGAACGGCTGGTGCCCGGCGGTCACGGCGAAGGACGCGCACCGGGTCGTCAGCGGCGGCGACGACGTGACCGAAGGGGAGGGCACCGGCATCGTCCACACGGCCCCCGGGTGCGGTGGTATCGACTTCACCTGGGGCAAGCAGCACGGCCTGCCGCCGGTCGCGCCGCTGGGCGACGACGGCCGCTTCGTCGAGGGCTTCGGCCCCTTCACGGGGCACCTCGCCTCCGACGCCGCGACCGTGGACATCGTCTTCGACGAGTTGAAGACGCGCGACCGGCTGTTCGCCGTCGAGCGCTACGTCCACCGCTACCCGCACTGCTGGCGGTGCAAGTCCGAGCTGATCTACCGGCTCGTGGACGAGTGGTTCTTGAACATGGGCGAGCGGCTGACCGAGACCGGCTTCCGCGGCGAAATCATGAAGGTCGCCGACCGGGTCACGTTCCTCCCAGAGAGCGTCAACGGCAAGGCCCGCGAGCGCGACTGGCTGCGCAACATGGGCGACTGGATGATCTCGAAGAAGCGCTACTGGGGCCTGTCCCTGCCGATCTGGGTGGACGAGAAGGACCCGACGCAGTTCGACGTGATCGGGTCGATGGCGGAGTTGCAAGCGCGAGCCGTCGAGGGCTGGGACGAGTTCGTCGGGCACACCCCGCACCGGCCGTGGATCGACAAGCTCGTGCTGGTGAACCCGCGCACCGGCAACCGCATGCGCCGCGTGCCCGACGTCGGCAACCCCTGGCTCGACGCCGGCATCGTGGCCTTCAGCACGCTGAAGTTTGCGACCGACCGCGACTATTGGCGGAAGTGGTACCCGGCGGACTTCATCACGGAGAGCTTTCCGGGGCAGTTCCGCAACTGGTTCTACGCGCTGCTCGCCCTCTCGACGATGATGGGCGACGGCGAGGCCCCGTTCCGCACGCTGCTCGGTTTTGCGACGGTGCAGGACCAGTTCGGCAAGCCGATGCACAAGTCCGACGGCAACTCGGTCGAGTTCATCGGCGCGGCCGACGACGGCTACGAACTCTTCACCGACCTGTCGCCCAAGGACGACGCCAAGGCCGCCGCGAAGCACCTGCCCAAGGGTTTCCTCACGCTGACCGAGTCGGCCGTCGAGGTCAAGGGCGAGCCGCGGAAGCGGTTCACGGCCAAGTACAAGGCGATCGGCGCGGACGTGATCCGCTGGCTGTACTGCCGCCAGTCGCCGGCGCACAACCTGAACTTCGGCCCGGAGCCGACCGACGAAGTCCGCGCGAAATTCGTGCTCAAGTTGTGGAACTGCTACGCCCTGTTCGTCAACTACGCCCGCCTCGACGGCTTCGACACCTCCGCGGCCGAAGTGCCGGTGGCCGAACGGCGCGACATCGACCGCTGGATTTTGTCCGACCTGCAAAGCCTCACGGCGACGGCCCGCGAGGCGTTCACCGGGTACGACGTGATGCGGTTTGCGCTGGCGTGCGAGGAGTTCGTCGATGGCAAGCTGTCGAACTGGTACATCCGCGTCAACCGCGACCGGTTCTGGAGCAAGTCCGCCGAACTCGACCCCGCCGGCCGGGCCGACAAACTCGCCGCCTACCAGACGCTTTACACGGTGCTGAAGACCCTGTCGCAACTGATCGCGCCGTGCGTCCCGTTCCTGGCTGAGACGTTGTGGCAGAACCTGCGCACCGACCGCGACGCCGAGTCGGTTCACTTGCTCGACTACCCCACGGCCGACGCCACCCTGAGCGACCCGCAACTCTCGGCCGACATGGACGCCGTCCTGCGCATCGTCGGCCTGGGCCACGCCGCCCGGAACGCCGCCAAGGTCCGCGTCCGCCAACCGCTGGCCGCGCTAACCGTCTCCTCCGAACACGACGCGGACCGCCGCGCCGTCGAACTGTTCGCCCCGCTGGTGTGCGACGAGTTGAACGTGAAGGCCCTGACCCTCCACGACCCGTGGACACCGCTGCTCACGGCCAGCGCGAAACTCAACAAGAAGACGGCGGCCGCGAAGCTCGGGCCGAAGCTCAAGGACGCCGAGGCCGAACTCGCCACGGCCGACGCGGTCGGCTTGCAAACGCGGTTGCGGCACGGCCCGGCGACGGTCGCCGGGGTCGAACTCGTCGCCGGCGACCTGACCTTCGAGTTCACCGCCGAGCCGGGCTTCACCGGGGTCGTCGATAAGTTGGCCCAGGCGGCGCTCGACACCCGTATTACCCCCGCGTTGAAGGCCGAGGGCCTGGCCCGCGAGGTCGTCCGCTTCGTGCAGGACGCCCGCAAGGAAGCGGGCCTCGACGTGTCCGACAAGATCGCCCTGGTACTGGCGACGGCGAACCCCGACCTGCAAGCGGCCATCGCCACCCACCGGGCGACCATCGCCGGCGAGGTCCAAGCGGTCGCCTGGCCGGAGGGCGTCGAAGGGTTTACGACGACGGCGAGCGTCGATGGCCAGACGCTGACGATTACGGTGGCGAAGGCTTAGCTGATCGCCGCTTTCCACAACGCCGGCACCGTGTCGCAGTGGTCGCCGGCGACGTAATAGCTCTCGCCGCCGTCGGCGACGGTCCGCACCAGGATCGTCTTCCACGGCCGATAGAAGTAGCGCGGGTCGGACTTCGGGGCCTGCTGGCGGAAGTCGTCGTCGAGGGGCAGGAGGTCGAACACGGCCGTCGTGAAGTCGGTAATTGTCGTGCCGTCCTGGTGCGCCAGGTTGCGGGCCATCGCCAGGGCTTTCAAGTACACCTCCGGCCCCATCACGGCCGTGCCGAAGTTCAAGACGACGCCGCCTTCGAGCGACCGGACGTGCTCGGCGTAGATCAGGAAGTCGGTGTAACTCGCCGCGCCGAGACTCGCGCCGTCGGCGTTGGGGTGCTCGTGCAGGATGTCGTAGCCGATGCCGACGTGGACGGTCACCGGGACGCCCCGGCGGTAGGCGGCCGCGAGAATGCTGATCTCCTTGTGCGGGAACGGCCCTTCGTGGATCGCCTTGCCGAGGCACTCGCCGTAGCCGAGGCCGGCCTTCGCCCCGGCGCCGATGATGTCATTCATGCGGCCCGTCTCCGTCCACAAACCGAACTCGCCGGTGCGGACGTACCGCGCCACGCTCTCGGTCGTCCGGCCGATCAGGGCGAACTCGTAGTCGTGGATCGGCCCCGCCCCGTTCATGGCGATCAACGAGATCAACCCGCGGTCCATCAGGTCGATGAGGTAGCGTTGCGTGCCGGCGCGGATCACGTGCCCGCCCATCATCAGGATGCGCGCGGCGTCGTTGGCCCGCGCCGACTTCAGCCGGCGGCCCAGAATTTCGAGCGACGGGTGCGTGAAGGTGACCGGCGCGTCGAGCGGCTGGATTACGTCGAGCGTCAGGTCGTGCTGCCGGTCGGCGAGCGGCTTGACGACGAGGCGGCTGCGGTCGAACTGGGGGAAGGGCATTACGTCTCCTCGAAGAGCCAGGCGACGAGGTCGGCCTGCGTCGCGTAATCGGCGACGATCAAGTCGGCCCCGAGTTCGGTGAGCATCGTCTGTTTCAAGGCGTGCAGGCCCGTCCGCGGCGGCTCCTCGCTGGCGATGCCGACGACCGTGCCGCCGACGCGCTTGACCTCGACCGTCTCCGAGTGGCCGTCGCCGAAGCCGAGGAGTTGCCGGCCGGTGATGCCCTGCTCGCGCAGGATGCGGGCGACCACGTCGGCCTTGCGGAAGTCGGTCGAATCCGGGGCCGGGGCGTAGAAGCGGTCGCGGAAGAAGTGATCGACCATCAGCAAGTCGGCCTCCTCGCGGACGTGCGTGATGACCGTGCCGCTGGCCAAGTAGAGCGCGACGCCGCGGCGCTTCAGGTTGCGCAACAGTTCGTGCGTGCCGCGCGGCGTCCACGGTTGGCCCTGGCGAACGAGTTCCTTGCGGTGGCCGACGGCGGCGAACAGTCGGCGGTGGAACTCGACGAGCAGGTCCTCCGGGTCGGGGGCATCCCCGCCGCGCTGGGCGATGTCTTCGACGAGCCGGCGCATCTGGAAGATCGACGGCCGGCCGCTGAGCAAGAGGACTTCGCGTTCCAACTCGGGCAGGAGTTCGGCGTCCGGTGGCGCGGTCAGGTGCCGCTCGCGGATCAGGTCGCGGCCCAACTCGGCCATGAGGCGTGACCAGCCCTCGCGCAAGAGGGACAGGGTGCCGTCGAAGTCGAACATCGCGGCGCGGTAGCCGCCGCGCGGCACGGCGGGGTTCAGGAGCAGCACGCCGGCGGGCGGGTTCACGCGGTCGTCCTCGGGGGCGGTCGGGTAGCTGATAACATACCGGGATGCCGCCCACCCCCGCCAGCTTCGCCGACGCCCTGTTGCTGACCGGCCCCACCGGGTCGGGCAAAACCGCGCTGGCCCTCGACCTCGCCGAAGGCTTGAACGCCGAGATCGTCGCGGCCGATTCGATGACCGTCTACCGGCGGATGGACATCGGCACCGCCAAGCCGACGGCCGACGAGTTGGGCCGCGCCCGCCACCACCTCGTGAGCGTGCTGGAGCCGTGGGAGTCGGCCAACGTCGCCTGGTGGCTGACGGCGGCGGACGAGGCGTGCCACTCGATCCGCGGTCGGGGTAAGCGGCCGCTGTTCGTCGGCGGCACGCCGTTCTACTTGAAGGCGCTGATGTGCGGCTTGTTCGACGGGCCGCCGTCCGACCCGGGGTTGCGCGCCCGCCTCGAAGCCGAAGCCGAGGCCGACCGCCCCGCCGCCCACGAACGATTGCACGCGTGCGACCCCCGGACGGCGGCCCGATTGCACTTCAACGACGTGCGCCGGGTCGCGCGGGCGCTCGAAGTCTTCGCGTTGACCGGCCGGCCGATCAGTGTCTTGCAACAGTCCTGGGACAACCCCGCCTTCACCCTGCCCGGCGAGACCCGCCTGCCGCCGGCCGCGTTACCGTGCGTCATCCTGGACTGGCCCCGGCCGGAACTTTACGCCCGCATCAATCACCGCGTCGAGGCAATGGTCGCGGCCGGGTGGCTCGACGAGGTCCGCGCGCTGGAGGCACTCCCGGAGCCGCCGAGCCGCGAGGCGGGGCAGGCACTCGGGTACCCGGAGTTGAGGAGCGTGCTGCGGGGCGAGGTCACGTTGGCCGCCGCGACGGAGGCAATCCAGACGCGGACCCGGCAGTTCGCCAAGCGACAATTGACGTGGTTCCGCGGCTTGGGCGGCGGGACGACGGTTCGCGCGGACGGGGACGAAGTTGCGATCCTGCGGCAGATTCGCGCAGTTTTCGCTTCCCAGTCGAGATTTATCGCCGACAATAGAAGTGCATAAATTGGATTAACCACGAAATCCTCCGGACTCGGGGTTTCCTCATGAGTCGTGAAGCATCCTCGCCGGCCGTGTGCTAAAACAGTGTCACACGACCCGCGCCCCGACCGGACCCTGCGGCCACTCCAGGACCCCCCATGACAACCGTCACGTTTCTCGTCCTCGAAGGCGTCGATAAGGGCCGCGTTTTCCGCGACCTGCCCGTGCCCGTCACGATCGGCCGGGAGGAGGGGAACGTCCTCCGGCTGAACGACGAACGGGTCAGCCGGTACCACGCCAAGATTCAGTTCGACGAGGGGGACACGATCCTCACCGACCTCGACAGCACCAACGGCACCCGCGTGAACGGGGCGACGGTCCAGATCCGCCGGCTCCGCGCCGGGGACCAACTGTCCATCGGCCGCACGATGCTGCTGTACGGCACGATGGAAGAAATCGAAGCCCGCCGGGCGTCGTACACGAAGGCGTCGGCAGGGACCGGTGGCGGTGTCCAGACGATCCGCGCGAACGAACTGGCCGAGGCCGGCGGGCGCGGCAAACTGCCGTCCAAGAAGATCGACGCGCAACTCCCCCCCGAGTGGAGCGCCCGGGACGAGGACATCCCGCCGATGCCCAACAAACTGTCGGGTGCCCAGTCCGCCCGCCTGGCCGAGATTTTCGACTACCTGCACCGCGGGGTGACGATTTCCGTCGAGAACATCGACGCGAACGAGGACGGCACCGAGGTCAAGCTCGGCTTCAACGAGTGGCAAACGATCCAGGCCGTGCAAATGCTCCTCGCCCGGTTCGGCCGCTTGGTGGCGGAGCCGGAGCCGCGCAACTGACCGCGGCTGATCGACGCCGACCCGCACAACCCGGCCGAACCGCCGGGTTGTTTCGTCTTGGCACCCGGCGACTCGCACGGTATCCCGCGCGGCCCGTAAAATACGGGGACGCCCCGGAGACGCCACGCGATGTCCGACCGCAAGTTCGCCCACCTCCACCTGCACACGCACTACTCGCTGCTCGACGGGGCCAACCGCATCCCGGAACTCGTCCAGCAGACGAAGAAGCTGGGCATGGACGCGCTCGCCATCACCGACCACGGCAACCTGTACGGCGCGATCGAGTTCTACAAGACGTGCAAGGACAACGGCGTCAACCCGGTCATCGGGTACGAGGCCTACGTGGCCCCGGGGGACCGCCGCGAGAAGAAGGCCGCGCGGCAGGGCGAGGCGTACAGCCACCTGACGTTGCTCGCCAAGAACAACACCGGGTTCAAGAACCTCATCAAGCTGTCGTCCATCGCCTTCCTGGAAGGCTTCTACTACAACCCGCGCATCGACGCCGAAATTCTGGCCGCCCACAGTGAGGGGTTGATCTGCCTGAGCGGGTGTTTGGCCGGGGAGTTCAACAAGCTCATCTTGAAGGACCGCATTGCGGACGCGACCAAGTTGGCCCAGTGGTATCAGAGTGTTTTCAAGGACGACTTTTACGTCGAGCTACAGAACAACGGTATCGACCTGCAAGACCAGTGTACCCCGGTCGCCGTCGAGATCGCGGCCAAGGTCGGCGTGCCGCTGGTGGCCACGTCGGACGCCCACTACCTGTGCGCCGAGGACGCCGAGGCCCACGACGTGTTGTTCTGCATCAACACCGGCAAGAAGCGCGACCCGCGCAAGAAACAGTACCCCGAGGGCCGGCTGCCGAACCCGTACTACGTGCGGTCGCCCAAGGACATGTACGGCCTCTTCCCCGGGTTCGAGGACGCCGTCGCGCGCAGTCACACGATTGCGTCCAACGTGGACATTTCGATCGACTTCAAGAAGCGGCACTTCCCGATCTTCAAGCAGCCGGAGCCGCACACGCAAGAGGGGTACCTGCGGCTCCTCTGCGAGCAGGGTGTCAAGGAGCGGTACGGCGACGACCCGCGGCCGGAGGTCTGGGACCGCCTGGCCCACGAACTCGGCATCATCAACCGGATGGGCTTCGCCGGCTACTTCCTCATCGTCTGGGATTTCGTCCGCTTCGCCCGCGAGCAGGGCATTCCGTGCTCGGCCCGGGGGTCGGGCTGCGGCTCGATCGTCTGCTTCCTGCTCTGGCTCAGCCACGTCGATCCGCTCGACTACGACTTGCTGTTCGAGCGCTTCCTCGACCCCAACCGGTCCGAAGCGCCCGACATCGACATCGATTTTTGCCAGGAGCGACGCGAAAAGGTCATCCAGTACGTCAAGCAAAAGTACGGCAGCGATTCCGTCGCCCAGATCGGCACCTTCGGCACCCTCGCCGCGAAAGCCGCGCTCAAGGACGTGGGCCGGGTGCTGGACATTCCGCTCGACCGCGTCAACGTGATGTGCAAGCTGGTGCCGATGCGCGGCACGATTTCGCTGACCATCAAGGACGCCCTGGAGCAGTCGCCGGACTTCCGCAAGGAGTACGACAACGACCCCACCGTCCGGCAGTGGGTGGACATCGCCCGCCGGCTCGAAGGGATGAACCGCGGGGTCGGCACGCACGCCGCCGGGGTGGTCATCGCCAACGGCCCGATCACCGACTTCGTGCCGGTCCAACGGGCGACCCGCAAGGGCGAGGACGGCGACAAGGCCCCGGGCGACATCGTCGTCACGACGCAGTGGGAAATGGGGGACATCGAGAAGGTCGGCCTCCTCAAGATGGACTTCCTCGGCTTAAGAACCTTAACCCTCGTCGATAACGCCCTGAAGCTCATCAAGCGGACGCACGGCGTGGCGATCGACGTGTACAAGTTGCCGCTCGACGACCGGCCGACGTACGAACTCCTTCAGCGCGGGGACGCCAAGGGTGTCTTCCAGTTCGAGAGCGAGGGCATCCGCGAGCTGTTGAAGCGGATGAAGCCGGACAACATCCGCGACATCGTCGCGTGTACGGCCCTGTACCGCCCGGGTCCGCTCGAAGGCGGCATGGTGGACGAGTACATCGAGTGTAAACACGGCCGCAAGAAGCCCGACTACCCGCACCCGATCATGGAGGCAATCCTCGGCGAAACCTACGGCGTGATGGTGTACCAAGAACAGGTCATGCGCATGCTGAACCGCCTCGGCGGCATCGAGCTGTCGAGCGCGTACGCCTGTATCAAGGCGATCAGCAAGAAAAAAGAAGACATCATCGACGCCCGCAAGGTCGATTTCATCCGCGGCTGCGGCGTCAACGGCGTCGGCCCGGCGAAGGCACTCGAAATCTTCGAGCAGATCGTCAAGTTCGGAGGTTACGGTTTCAACAAGTGTGTCGTCGCGGGAACGAGGGTCAGCGACGCGATGACGGGGGAAGTCACGACGGTCGGCGAACTCGTCGCGACCGGGAGGGCGTTCGCCGTCCACGCTCTGGGGGGCGACGGGAGACTGCGACCGCGGGCCGTGGCGGCGGCCTTTGCCAACGGCCGAAAGCCGGTCTTCCGACTGACGACGCGACTCGGCAAAGTCGTCACCGCCACCGCGAACCACCCGTTCCGGACGCTCAACGGCTGGACGAACCTGGCCGACTTGAAGCCCGGCGACCGGCTCGCGGCCCCGCGCCGGTTGACGGTCGAGGGCGGCGACGACTGGCCCCGGCACGAACTCGTCGTCCTCGCCGGCCTGATTGCCGAGGGCAATACCTGCCACCCTTCGACGCTTTACTTCTTCGGCAACGTCCGGGAGGCGATCGACGACTTCGCGGAAGCGGCCGGCCAGTTCCCTGAAACCGTCGCCCGCGTCTACGCCCGGCCGGAGGGCAGGCGACTCGAAGTCCACGTCAACACGGGCCGCGACGCGAAGTTCGTGCGGGGGGTGACGCGAGTCGCCGCCGCGGCCGTGGCGACGGCGGCCCCGGCCCGCTCGGGGGCGTACCGCTGGGCCAAGGCCCTCGGGATCCTCGGCCTCAAGGCGACGGCGAAGCGGGTTCCACTTGGCGTCTTCCGGCTCTGCGACGAAGACCTCGCACTCTTCCTGGGCCGCCTGTGGGCCGGGGACGGGTTCATCGCCAACCAGACACTCAAAGTCCCCTTTTATGCCACGTCGTCGCGGCAACTCGCGGACGACGTCCAGCACCTGCTGTTGCGGTTCGGCATCGTCGGCCGCGTGTCCCAGAAGCAGTTCCGTTACCGGGGCGGCGTCAAGCCCGGCTACACCGTCCACTTGCTCGGGGACGGGTCCGTCGAAGCCTTCCTGCGGCATCTCGCCCCGCACTGCGTGGGGCGAGACGCTGCGGTCGGCCTGCTGAGGGACTACGTCGCCGCCACGCCCCGCGGCTTGAGTAGCAAGGACACCGTGCCGCCGGGCGTCCGCGAGTGGGTCAACGACGAGCGGCAGCGTCTCGGCTGGACGTGGGTCCAGCTCGAAGAGCGGTCCGGCGTCAGCATGAAGGAGTTCACCGGCAACGGCTCTCCGGGTAAGCGCGGCTTCCGGCGGGGGACCGTCGCCCGAGTCGCGGCGGCTCTCGGCTGCGTTAGGCTCGCCCAACTTGCAGACTCGGACATGTTTTGGGACGCCGTCGTGTCTGTCGTGCCGGCCGGCCACGAGGCGACTTTCGACCTCACCGTCGATGTCGATCACAACTTCATCGCGGACGGGGTCATCGTCCACAACAGTCACAGCGCCGCGTACGCTCATGTCACCTATCACACGGCGTACTTGAAGCAGTACTACCCCGCCGAGTTTATGGCGGCGTTGTTGAGCAGTGAAATTGACGACGGGAACAAGCGGGACATGCTCGTCGATCACATCGCCGACTCACGGCGGATGGGGGTCGAGGTGTTGCCGCCGGACGTGAACAAGGGGCAGGCTGATTTTACGGTCGTCGCCGGCAAGATCGTCTTCGGGCTGACGGCGATCAAGGGGCTGGGCCGAGGGGCGTCCGAGGAGATCGTCCGGGCGCGCGAAGCCGGCGGGGCGTTCCGCGACCTGTTCGACTTCTGCGAGCGGATCGACATCCGCACCGTCACGAAGGCGGCCGTCGAGAAGCTCATCAAGGCCGGTGGCATGGACTGCTTCGGGAAGAACAAGCGGGCCGCGAGCGTCATGGCCCTGTCCCGCGCCGTCCAAGCGGCCGACGACAAGGCGGCCGACCGCCGCCGCGGACAGAAAAACCTGCTCGACATCTTCGACGACGACACGTCGGCCGTGGCGACACTGCCCGCGACCGCGAACCGCTTCGGCGAGGGTGTTCCCGACCTGCCGGAGTGGCCGGAGTTGGAGAAGCTGAAGTTCGAGAAGGAGTCGCTCGACTTCTACATTTCGAGCCACCCGCTCGCGCAGTTCGACGAGCAGTTGCGCCGCTTCCGGACGCACGACGTTTCCCAACTCGGCAAGCTGGCGGTCGGCACGGAAGTGCGCGTCGGCGGCATGGTCACGTCGTTCGACACGCGGGTCATCAAGGCCGGCCGGAACATGGGCGCGCGCTTCGCCATCTTCAAGCTCGAAGACTTCACGGGGCAGACAAAGTTGGTGATGTGGACCGACCAGTACGCCCACTACAAGGACGACGTGGTCGAGGACGCGATCCTGCTGTTCGAGGGCAAACTCGAGCGCCGCGAGGGGGCGAGCGAGTCGGACGTGATCGTCGAGAAGGTCATGACGATCGAGCAAGCCCGCACCGAACTGACCCGCGGGCTGGTCATCCGCATCCCGTACTCCGAGGACGAGGCGATGCTCTTGAAGCTCGACGGCGTGGCCAACGTCTTGCGGCGCAACAAGGGGTCGTGCCCCGTCTACCTGAGCATCCGCGACGTGTCCGGGAAGGCGGCGCAGTTCAAGATCAACAGCGACTTCTGGATCAACGCATCCACAATTCATGTCGATGAACTGGAACTGCTTCTCGGCCCCGGGTGCGTGCTGTTCACCGGCCGGTGAGTCTTGCCCGCGCGACCGCCCGCCGTAAAACCAACCAGATTCCTGGACGGGTTCGGAGGCGACGCATGGCAGAAGTCCTGGGAGTGGCACTCGTCGGGTGCGGGACCGTCGGCACCGGGGTCGCCCGCATCCTGCGCGACCACTCCGACCGCCTGGCCCAACGCGGCGGCCGGGCCGTCGAGTTGCGGCACGTCGTCGTCCGCGACGCCGGCAAGCCCCGCGACGCGGCCGTGCTGGGAGCGCTCGTCGGCACGTCGAGCGAGGTGGCGATTGCCGACCCGGCGGTCCACGTCGTCGTCGAGTTGGTCGGCGGCACGACGGTCGCGCGGGGCGTCGTCCTGGCGGCGCTGGCGGCCGGGAAGCACGTCGTCACGGCGAACAAGGCACTGCTCGCGGCGCACGGCCCGGAGATTTTCGAAGCGGCCCGCAAGGCCGAGCGCGTCGTCTGCTTCGAGGCGGCGGTCGCCGGCGGGGTGCCGATCATCCGGGCGCTCGCCGAGAGCCTCGCGGCCAACCAAGTCACGGCACTGCAAGGCATCCTGAACGGCACGTCGAACTTCATCCTGACGGCGATGGCCGACCGCGGCGTGAGCTACGCCGACGCCCTCGGCGAGGCCCAACGGCTCGGCTACGCGGAGGCCGACCCGACGCTCGACGTGGACGGCAGCGACGCCGCCCACAAGCTCGCCGTGCTGGCCCAAATCGCCTTCGGCGTGACCCCCAAGTCCGGCGACATCGAGAAGGTCGGCATCGACCGCGTGCAGGCGACCGACATCCGCTTCGCCCGCGAACTGGGGTACACGATCAAGCTGCTCGCCGAGGCGTGGACCGACGGCCCCGAGGTCGCCCTCCACGTCGCCCCGGTGCTGCTCCGGCACACCGACATGCTCGCCCAGGTCCGCGGCGCGCACAACGCGATCCAAGTGACCGGGGACATCGTCGGCGAGACGCTGTACCAGGGGCCGGGGGCGGGCATGATGCCGACGGCCAGTTCGGTCGTCGCCGACCTGCTCGACCTCGCCGTCGGCCGCGCCCAGCGGACGTTCGCCGCGGCCAAATTGTGGTCCACCGCCCCGCGCGGGTTCACGCTCACGCCGTCGGAAAAGGTGCGCAGCCGCTTCTACCTGCGGCTCAGCGTGGCCGACCAACCGGGCGTGTTGGCGGAAGTCTGCCGCATGCTCGCGGAGCAGGGCATCAGTATCGCATCGGTCATCCAGCACGAAGAATCCGCTACGACGGCGCACGGTGTGCCGCTCGTCATCATGACCCACACGGCCGAAACGGGCCGCTTCCGCGCGGCCGTGCGGCACATCGCCGGATTGCCGTCGGTCGTCGAGCCGCCGGTCTACTACAGCGTGGCCGGCTGATGGCACGCCCAAGGCGGTGACCCGTGCGAACCGCGACCTTCTTACTGCTCGGCGTCCTACTCGTGCCGCTCGTCGGCCCCGTCGCGGCGGCGTTCACTGCGCCGACTTCTGCGTTCGCCGAGTGGGATCGGCTCGCGCAACTCGCCTTCAACTCAATCGCGCTCGCCGCCATCGCCTGCCTCGTCGCGGTGCCGGCGGGTGCGTTTGCGGCCTTCGTCCTGGAGCGCTTGCGGTTCTGGGGTTCGGGTCTGGCGCGATGTCTCGTCGTGGCGGCGGTGTTCGTGCCGCTCCCGGTAACCGCAGTCGCCTGGCAAGTGGTCCTCGGCGTCTGGTCGCCGCTCGCGTCGGGCGAAGTCGCCTGGCGGCCGTGGACTCAGGGGCTGTTGCCGGCGGGGGTTGTCCACGGGGCGGCCGGGTGGCCGTGGGTCGTCGTCATCGTCTCCGAGGCCTTACGCCGCACCGACCCGCGGTTGGAGGAAGAGGCCCTGGTCAGCGGCGGGCCGGCGGCCCTGTTCCGCCGCGTTCTGTGGCCGCGAATCCTGCTCGGCTCTCTGGCCGGGGCTGCGTGGGTGAGCTTGCAGACGCTCACGGAGATTGCCGTGACTGACGCGATGATGGTCCGCACCTTCGCCGAGGAGGTGTACACGCAACTCGTCGGCGCGTCCGACGGCGTCGGGGCGACGCTGGCCGTGACCGCGCCGCCGTGGCTGCTGACGCTGGCCGTCGCCCTCCTCGTTGCCCGACGTTCGGTGGCGCGACTGGCGGAACCGACCACCGAGTCCGGACCGGCCCCCGCCGCCGCGTGGCCGGCGTGGTGCCGTGGCGTCGGGGTCGCCGGCCTCACGATCATGCTCGCCGCGTTCGTCGTCCTGCCGGTCGTCGCGCTCGCCTGGACGGCCGGAGGCGGAGCGGGACCGGGCGGATGGTCGCTCGGGGCGTTCGCCGGGGCGTGCGACAAGGTCGCGCGAACCGACGGCCGGGTGCTCGCGTCCAGTTGGGCCGAGGGTGGTGCCGTCGGTGTCATCGCGGTGTCACTGGCCCTCGTCGCCGCCTGGTCGGCAACGCGCTCGAAACTGATGTTGGCCGGTGTCGTCGGGGTCGGGGTGATCCTCGCGGTGACGCCGGGGCCGGTCGTCGGGTTGGGCCTCAAGCAGGCCATCGGCGTGCTCGTCGAAATCGAAGCGGCCGCGTTCGACCGGCTCGGCGTCGGCCCCGACTTTCCGCCGGTGCGCTCGGCTTTTTACGACCAGCCGTCGCCGCTGCCGGCGGTCTGGGTGGGCGTCACGCGGTTCTTCCCGCTCGCGCTCGTCGTCGTAATGCCCGCCCTCTTCGCCGTGCCGCGCGAACTCCGCGAAGCGGCCCGGCTGGACGGGTTGACGGCGTGGGAGGACTGGCGACGGGTCGGCTGGCCGGCGGCGCGGTCGGCGGCGTTCGTGGCCGTCGTCGCTGTCACCGCACTGTCACTCGGTGAAGTGAGCGCGTCGAAGCTCGTCAACCCGCCGTCGCGCGGAGCGTTCGTCCTGCGGCTGTTCGACCAGATGCACTACGGGGCCGAAACGACGGTCGCCGCACTCGCGCTGATGCCACTGGTGCCGGCGTTCGTGATGGCCGTGGCCGTCTCGGGGAGGGCCCGCCGATGAGTGTCGACGTGCAGCCGTTCGTCTTTCTGCGGGTCGTCACCGGGTCGCGGGCCTTCGGGCTGAGCACGCCGGAATCGGACGAGGACCGCCGCGGGATTTACTCGCCCCCGGCGACGTGGGACTGGTCGCTGACGAAGCCGCCGGAACAGGTCGAGTCGATCATCGACGGGATCGTCACCATCGACTGGGAGATCGAAAAGTACCTGACGCAAGCACTGAAAGGCAACCCGACGATCCTCGAAACCTTGTGGTCGCCGGTCGTGCTGTTGCCAACGATTTGGGCGAGGAGTTGATATCGCTGCGGCGGTGCTTCCTGAGTCGCCGGCTGATTGCGACGTACTCGGGGTACTCGCTGAACCAGTTCCACCTGATGGAGCGGAAGGTCCGCGCCGGCGAGCCGTTCCGCGCCAAGCACGCCATGCACCTGATCCGCCTGCTGCACAGCGGCCTGCACGCCGCCCGCACCGGCGAAATCCTCGTCGATGTCGGCGAACACCGCGACGAGTTGCTGGCGATTCGCCGCGGCGAAAGGTCGTGGGAGGAGATCGCCGCGCGGCGGGCCGAACTCGACGCCGAGTTCCGTGCCGCCTTCGACGCCTCGGTCTTGCCCGAGTCGCCGGACACGGCCCGCGTCAACGACTTTTTGGTCAAGGCGCGGGCATCGGCGGTCAGATGCCCATGACGTGGTAGCCGTTATCGACGTAGAGGATTTGACCGGTCACCGCCGAGGCGAGCGGGGAGCAAAGGAAGACGGTCGCGGCGGCCACTTCGCTCGGTTCGATCGCCTTGGGGCGCGGCGAGCGGGAGCGGACGTACTCGATCGAGACTTCCATCTTGCCCGGCTGGATGCTCCGGGCGGCGCGGCTGGCGTAGGGGCCGGCCGAGATCAGGTTGACGCGAATCTCCTTCGGCCCCAATGTCGCGGCGAGTTGCTTGGCGTCGATCTGCAACGCGGCCTTGGCGGTGGACATGCCGCCGCCGTAGTAGGGGATGACGCGGTCGCCGCCGATGTACGTCAGCCCCACCGCCGACGCCCCGCCCGGCCGCCCGGTCATGTACGGCTCCGCGGCGCGCAGCATACTCGTGAGCGAGTAGGCCGAGATGCCCAGCGCTTCCATGTAGCCCTTGCGGCTCGTGTCCTTCTGGCTCTTGGTGATCTCGCGGCTAAAAGCAATCGAGTGGATGAGGATGTCGATGCCGCCGAACTCTTTGCCGACGGCGTTGACCATGCCCTCGATGCTGTAGTCGGCGTTGAGCTTGGCGTAGCGGCGGTCGGTGCGGATCTCCTCGGGCACGTCGGCCATCGTGTCGTAGCTGGCGTCACAGGGGACGAGCTTTTCGACCTTGAACTCGCCGCGGCCGTACGGCAGTTCGCGCGAGTCGCGGTCGGTGTCACGGGTCAGGAAGCTGTCCACTATCCCGCAGACGCGGGGGTGGGAGGCGAGCACGATCTTGGCCCCGGCCGCGGCGAGGTACTTCGCGATGAACCAGGCGAAGCTCTCGTTGTCGCCGACGCCGGTGACGAGGGCGACCTTGCCGGTGAAGTCGATCGGGATCATACGCAGAACCTACGGGGGGCGGGGAGGCGTTAACTCCCCTTTCTACGGACCGCGTCCGGTGGGGGTAGCGTCCGTCAGCGGTCTAACTCGCCGAACACGCGGGCCAAACTTAGGGTGAAGCCAGGCACGACCTTGCCGCCGTCGAGCGTGTCCGTCGCCTGAAGCACCGTTCCTTGGTCGTCTTGCTCGTAGATGGTCACCGTTCGTTTGACGGGATGCACGACCCAGACGAGTTTGACCCCCGAGGTGAAGTACTGCGTGCGCTTGCGCTTCATCTCGGCAACCGTGTTGCCCGGACTGAGAACTTCGACGCAAATGTCCGGCGCGAGAGCGGGCACAGGCTTCGTCGGGAGCTTGCCGCCTGGGAGGCTCGCGAAGGCGACATACGACGCGTCGGGGGCGCGCGACCCCCCCTCAAAGACTTGGAAGAAGTTGTCGGCTCCGAGGACTACCCCGAGTTCGTGGTCCTCGGCGTAGTTCCCCAACTTGCGGCCGATGAAGAAGGCCAAAAGCGATTCGCGGAAGCCCATGGCTTTCCTCACCAGGGTGCCGTCGATGAGTTCGCACTTGTAACGCTCGACATCTTCAAGGGTCGCAGTGCCAGGGGCGGGGACCATCAAAATGCGGCTCAAGTCGATGTCGCCCAAGTCGGACACCAAATCCGCGAGAGTGCGAACCGTCGTCGCAACCTCGTCCTCCATTTCGTTCGGCATCTCCTCGACTTGCACGCTCATGTTCGCTCCTCCGGTTGGGTGGCACCCGCATTCTAATCGACGACACTGCCCATTGGCACCGCAAAGCCGCGTCGGTTATACTGGTGGGCGTCCACCCCCACCCCCCAGGGCTTTCCCCCATGTCGCGTTGGTTCCTCTCCCTCGTCGCCGTCGCCGCGGCGTGCCTCCCGGCCGCCGCCCAGGTGCCGCCGGACAAGTCGATTTCGACGTTGACCGCCGGGCCGGGCCTGCAAGTCGAACTGTTCGCCGCCGAGCCGATGCTGATCAACCCCACGGCCATTGATGTCGATGACCTCGGCCGCGTCTGGGTCGCCGAGGCGGTCAACTACCGGCGGAAGAACTTCAACCGGCCGATCCTTCGCGAGGCCGGCGACCGCATCGTCGTGCTCATCGACGCCGACGGCGACGGCAAGGCCGACAAGTCAGAGGTGTTCTACCAGGGCAAGGAGCTGTACGGCCCGCTCAGCGTGCTGGCGATTCCGCGGGTCAAGGACGGCAAGAAGGCTGGGTACCGCGTGCTGGTGGCGCAGTCGCCCGACATCCTCGAATTCACTTGTTCCGGCGACGAGCCGAAGGCCGACGGCCCGCCAAAGAAGTTTCTCACCGGCTTCGGCGGCTTCGACCACGACCACGGCGTCCACGGCCTGCACATGGGGCCGGACGGCAAGATCTACTTCACCGTCGGCGATCAGGGATTAAAGGGTCTGCAATCGGCCGACGGCAAGGGTCGCAAGTTTGTCAGCAACACGACCGACTGCCAGGCCGGGACCGTCTGGCGTTGCGATTTGCAAGGCAACAATCTCGAACTGATCGCCCACAACTTCCGCAACAACTACGAAGCCTGTGTCGATAGCTTCGGCGAAATCTGGCTCTCGGACAACGACGACGACGGCAACCAGCAAACCCGCATCTGTCACGTCTTGCCGGGCGGGAACTACGGCTACTTCCCCCGCGGGGCCGGCCAATCCCACTGGCACGAGGAGCAGCCGGGCATCGTCCACAAAACGTTGCGCACCGGCTTCGGCTCGCCGACCGGCATCCAGTTCTACGAAGGTAACTTGTTGCCCAAGCAGTACCACAACACGTTAATGCACACCGACGCCGGCCCGCGCGAGTTGCGGGCGTTCACCCGCAAGCCGAAGGGCGCGGGCTACGAACTCGACAAGGTCAACATGCTGACCAGCACCGACAGTTGGTTCCGCCCGTCGGACATCTGTACGGCCCCGGACGGCAGTGTTTTCGTCGCCGACTGGTACGACCCCGGCGTCGGCGGCCACGGCATGGGCGACTGGACCCGCGGCCGCATCTACCGCGTCACCCCGACGGGGCACAAGGGCTACAAGGTTGCCGCGGACGCCACCGCCCAGAACATCCCTCGGCGGTCGAGTGTTCGCGTTGACGCGGAGCCGAAGCTTCCCAAAAAGCCGATTCAGTCAAGCGACGCTGCCATGGATGCCTTGGCCGTGCTCGCGAGTCCCGCACGGTGCCGGGACGAACTCATCAAGTTCCGCGACGTTGCCGTGAGCGAGCAGTCGGTCAACTGGTTCTACAGGCTCGCTAAGCTCTATGACGGCAGCGACATCTTCTACCGCGCCGCCATCAACATCGCCTGCGGCACCGATCCCGCGCGGCGGGACGCCATCCTCGCGGGCTTCGGCACGCACTTCCCCGAGTGGGACGACAAGGTCGCCGACCTCGTCTGGGAGTTGCGGCCCAAGTCGATGCTGCCGAAGATGGGCGAACTTCTCAAGGACAGCAAGCTCACGGCGACGCAGAAGGCCCGCATCGTCGACATCCTCGCGGCCAGCCCCGAACTCGACGCCGGCAAGTCGATGCTGGCGCTGCTCACGTCGGAGCAGCCGGCCGAGGTCAAGGCGCGGGCGCTCGAGAACCTACGGCTGTTCCTGCCGACCAAGTGGAACGGCCTCGCCAAGTCGGGCGAACTCGCCACCGCGACAACGGCCATGCTCAAGGGCGACGCGACCCGCCTGACGGGGCTGCAACTCGTCGCTGCTGCGAAGTTCCTCGCCGGCCGGGCCGAAGTCGCCGCCATCGCGCGCGACGCCCAGCAACCGACGCCGACGCGTGTCGAGGCGATCCGCACGCTGGGGCAACTGCCGTCAGCGGACAGCCTGAAGACGCTGATCGAAATCGGCACTCCGGAAAACCCGCTGTCCATCGACTGCGTCAAGGCGATCGGCCTGATGCTGCCCGCCGGCTCGAAGGCGGACGCCACCGGCAAGGAGGCGCTCGACTCGCTCAAGAAAGCCGTCCTCGCTCCGAAGGCGGCGGCCGAACTGAGCCGCGTCGCCCTCGCCGTGCTGGCCGGCAACCGCGCCGGTACGCAGTGGCTTCTCGAAGCCAAGCAGAAGAACGAACTGCCCGACGCCCTCTCGGCCGACGCCGGCAAACTGCTACGGAACTCGCCGTTCCAGGGCGAGCGGAACAAGGCGGCGCTGCTGTTCCCCGCCCCCGGCAAGCTCAACCCCAAGAACCTGCCCAGCCCCGCCGCACTCGCTAAGCGCACCGGCGACGCGGCCAACGGCAAGAAGCTGCTCGCGGCGTCGCTGACCGGCGAGTCGCAGTGCCTGAAGTGCCACATGGTCCGCGGTCAGGGCGGCCAGATCGGCCCCGACCTGAGCATGGTCGGCAAGAAGGGCAGCCGCGAAAACCTCTTCGAGAGCATCTTGCTCCCGTCGAAAGCCATCGCCGACCAGTACGTGACGTGGTCGGTCGCCACCGCCGACGGCCAGACGATTAGTGGCCTACTTGTCGGCGAAACCGAGACGGCGCTGACCGTCCGCGACGCCAACGGCAAGGACTACGCGATTGCTGTCAAGGACATCGACAAGAAGTCGAAGTCGCTCATCTCGATCATGCCCGAGGGACTGGTGGCGACGCTCAGCGAAGACGAACTCGTCGATCTCGTCGAGTACCTGACGCAGCTGCAAACCGCGTCGCTGACGCCCGACTCGTGGATGATCGCCGGGCCGTTCCCCGCGGCGAGCATGGAGGCGGCGCTGGCCCGCGACGACAAGCCGGCCGACTGGCGGCTCGTCAAGACCGCGACGGCCTACTTCGACCTCGCCGCGCTGCACGGCGACAAGGCGGCGAACTCGGCGACCTACGCCCGCAAGGAGTTCGACTCTCCCATCGCCCAGGACGCGACGATCTTGCTCGGCACCGACGACGGGGCGAAGCTCTGGGTCAACGGCGTCGAGGTGTACACGCACAGCCAAAGCCTCGCCGCCGCGCCGGAGCAACACACCGTCAAGGTGACGCTCAAGGCCGGCGTCAACACGGTGACGCTGAAGGTCGCCAACGGCAACAACCCCCACGGCTTTTACTTCGCCATCACGAGTGGCCAGGAGTTAAAGGCGAAGTGACTCCGTCGCTGGCATTCTGAACCAAAACATTTTGCCGCGGAGACGCAGAGTCGCGGAGAAGACCAAAACTTGAATTTGGTTTAGGACTTACGCAGTTGGTGTGGCACGGGACTTGCGCTCGGCGGGTCCCGCCGGTAGTA
>JANYHV010000377.1 GCA_025362195.1 Fimbriiglobus sp.
ACCATGAAACTGCTTCGCTACGCCACCCCGCTCGCCGCCCTGCTCACCCTGTGCGGGGCACCGGCCCAGGCCGGCTGGGACAACGTCTTCCAGGTCGCGTGCTGGAACTGCCGGCCCCGGGAAACCCGCTCCGCGTACTACGCCCCGGCCCCGGTCGCCTCGCAGTCGCGGACCAGTTACGTCGAAAACACTTACGACGAGGTCATCACCGTCGAGAAGCCGACGCTCGTCTCGGAGCCGGTCAGCGTGCAGGTGAAGAGCTACTACTTCGACCCCGTCACGACCTACACGACCCGCCGCTACCGCAACGCCGCCGGCTGCCTGGAGGACGTGAGCGTGCCGTGTACGCGGTACGTCCGCAAGGAAGAGTGCAACACGGTGACGCGGTACGTCGAGCGCATGAAGATGGTGCCGACCGAGGTCCGCCGCAAGGTGACCGAGCGGACGCCAGTGACCACGATCACCGGGCCGACGACGCGGTCGTACTCGTCGGACTGCGAGAACTGCGGGCTGCCCCCGTCCTCGTCCGGCCGCGCCCCGCAAGTCGAAGTCATCCCCGGCCGCCGGCCGAACGTCCAGATGGACGAGCGCCTGGAGCCGCAGGGCGTGAACCGGTCGAAGTCGGTCGCCCCGCTGCCGCCGGCCAAGCCGTTCACCGGCACGGTCAACGCCCGCACCACGAGCCTGGCGAGCGCCGTCCGCGGCGAAGTCGTCGGGAGCGACCGCGCGACCCCGAAGGCCGGGGCGAAGTTGGTGTTCCTGAACGACGCCGACTACGCCGACGCGGTTCGCGTCACGGCCGACGAGTACGGCAACTTCCTCGCGCAACTGCCGGCCGGCAAGTGGCACGTCTACGTCGGCAACGGCCAGGGCCGCGCCGACCTGACGACGGCCGTGACCGTGGCCGCCTACGACGCCAAGCCGCTGACCGTCGTCAGCCGGTAGCGCTCGACCGCGAAAACGCACTGGGGCCGGGAGTGACGAATCGCTCCCGGCCCCAGTGCGTTTGACCCCTCGTACAACGACGGTGTCGCCGAGCCACCACCGTCGAGGACTTTCCGATGACCGTGAACGAACTGCACGCCGCCCTGTCCGCGGGCGATACCGGCGGCCTGCACCTGATGTTGCCGGGCGGCGAGTTCGTGCCGGCGCACTTTCACGTGACCGAAGTGGGCCGCGTCCAGAAGGACTTCATCGACTGCGGCGGGACGCACCGGTCGGCGGTCACTTGCCTGTTGCAAGTCTGGGTCGCGGCTGACACCGACCACCGGCTGACGGCCGCGAAACTGGCCGGGGTGTTGGCGATGGCCGGCCCGGTGCTAAAGTCGGGCGACTTGCCGGTCGAGGTCGAGTACGAGGGCGAAGCGGTGTCGCAGTACCCCGTCGCCGCGGCCGAGATCACCCCCCGCGGCGTCCTGTTGCACCTGGGCACGAAGCACACCGACTGCCTGGCCAAAGAGCTGTGCGGCGTCCCCGCCGTCGGCGCGACCGCGTGCGGCACCGCGGGCTGCTGCTAAGGCTCTACCGCAGGCGACGGCGAGCGGCCCGCGTGAGTGGGCTGTTCCAACCTGACATGCGAGTGACTGACACCAGCGAGCGCCCGAACCTTCGCGCAGCTTGCATTCCCCCATTTCAGGCGGGAACGGCCCACTCACGCGGGCCGCTCGCCGAGATTCGCGGCCCGCTTCGCCGCTTGCTCCTCGGCCGAACTCGGCCGCAGGTATAGCGGCTCGAGCGCGAACAATTCTTCCCGGGTGACCGGCGCGATCCGGAGGCCGGCGGCGAACAGACTCGCCGCCGTCGGCATCCTCAATTCGACCGCCACCCGGACGACACCGGCGTCGAGGGCCGCGTCGGCGAGCGACACGCCCGGCCCGCTGACGGCCGTCGGCCCGGCGGCGACCCAGTCCGCGAGCGGCACAATCTGCAGCGCGTTCGCCGCGGCCATGACCCCGGCCGCCCGCTCGTAGCGCTGGCAGTAGACCAGCCCTTGCAAGCCGTCCGAGATCACATCGACTTTGTCGAATTCCGCCGGGGCGAGGGCGGCGATCGCGGCGAACGTCGGCACGGCGATCAACTCGCAGCCGACGGCGTAGGCGAGCACCTTGGCCGAGATCAGGCCGACCCGCAGGCCGGTGTAACTCCCCGGGCCGACACTTACCAGGACGCCGCGGAGCGACTTCGGCGTCAGCCCGGCGGCCGCCAACAGCTCGCCGGCGAACGGGGCCAGGTCGCGGTTCTGCCGCCGGCCCGGGTCGAGCACGCGGGTGCCGACGACGGTGCCGCCGACGGCTAGGGCGACGAACCCGCCGCGGCCGGACGTTTCGATGAGCAGCCAGGGTTCGCCCACGCGCGGTTCTCCACTAGAATTGCCGGTATTCTATCGGCCCAGCCCCTGCCCCGGACACGCCATGCCTTCGGCCACCATCCACATCGACGGCGGGTCGCGCGGCAACCCCGGCCCGGCGTCCTACGGCGTCGTCTTCCGCCGGCCCGGCCACGACACCATCGACGAGTGCGACCGCCTGGGCACGGCGACCAACAACGTGGCCGAGTACACGGCCCTGATCCGCGGCCTCGAACTCGCCCGCGCGTACGGCGTCCGCGAGTTGACCGTCTTCAGCGACAGCGAACTCCTCGTCAAGCAAATGCGCGGCGAGTACAAGGTGAAGAACGCCGACCTCAAGGCCCTGAACGCCGAGGCCGCGGCGCTCTGCCGGCGGCTCGGGGCGGTCACCTTCACGCACGTGTTGCGCGGCCAGAACCGGGACGCCGACCGCCTGTGTAACGAGGCCCTCGACGGCCACCCCCGGCCCCGCGCCGCGCTCACGGGCGCGACCGGCAGTGACATTGGGGTGACACTGACGCCGGTGGACGCCCGCCGGGCCGACGCCGTCGCCCTGCTCGCGGGTGCCGCCGACTGCTGGGCGACGCAGGGCCTGGCGGAGCCGACGGTCGAGGAGATCGTGGACCGGCTGCGGGCCATCCTGACGCGGGAGGCGACGTGACCGACGCCGTCTTTTTCGCCGCCGCGACCGCCGCCGACGCCGCGAGTTTGGGCGGCAAGGGCGCGGAACTCGCCCGCCTGTTCGCGGCCGGGTTGCCGGTGCCCGACGGCTTCGTGATCCCCGCCGGCGGTGACCCCGAGGCGGCCCGCGCGGCTTACGCGAAACTCGGTGGGGGCACCGTCGCCGTGCGCTCGTCGGCCCTCGGCGAGGACGGGGCGGAGACCAGCTTCGCCGGGCAACAGGCCACGTTTTTGGGCGTTTCCGGCGCGGACGCCGTCGTCGAGGCCGTCAGAAAGTGCCTGGCGTCGCTGCACACCGATCGGGCGACAGCCTACCGCCGCAAGCAGACCGTCGGCGGCGAAGTGGCGATGGCCGTCGTCGTCCAGCGGCTCATCGACGCCGACACCGCCGGGGTGATGTTCACCGTCGATCCGACCGACCCGCTCGGCGCGCGGCTGAGCGTCGAGGCGAGTTGGGGCCTCGGCGAGGTCGTCGTCTCCGGCCGCGTCACCCCCGACCGGTACACCGTGTCCCGCGCGACCGGCGCAGTCCTGAGCCGCGCCGCCGGGGACAAGGCCGTCCGCGTCACGGCCAAGGGTGACGCCGAGGTGCCACCGCAACAATGGCACGCGCTGTGTCTCAGTGACAGTCAACTGTCACAACTCGCCGCGTTGGCGGTCCGCGTCGAGGCGTCGGCCGGCGGCGCGGCGCGGGACATCGAATGGGCGTTCGCCGGCGGGGAACTGTACCTGCTCCAGTCCCGCCCGGTGACGACCCTCACCGCCGCCGGGCGCGCGCAACTGCGGCGGGACGCGATCGACGACTTGCGCCGGCAGGGCGAAACCGTCTGGGTGCGCTACAGCCTGAGCGAGGTGCTGCCCGCGCCGACGCCGATGACGTGGGCGTTGGTTCAACGCCTCGTCTCGGCCGACGGCGGCTTCGGCATGGCCAACCGGGACCTGGGGGCGACGCCGGACCCCGCGGCGGGGAGTGCCTTCGACCTCGTCGCCGGCCGGCCGATGGCGAACCTCGCGCGGATGCCGCGGATGCAGTTCACGCGGCCGCCGATCGAGTACCCGATTGCCGCCTACAAAGCCGATCCGAAGCTCGCGCTGAACCCGCAACCGGTGTTCAAGTCGCCCGGCCTGTGGCACCTGCCGGCGGCCCTGTGGCGGCTCGCGCGGATGGCCTCGACCGCCCGCCGGGTGTCGACGACCTTCGCGGGGCGGTACACGACCGAGATCGCCCCGCCGTTCCGCGCCTCCGCCCGCGCCGCGTTGGCGGAAGACTGGTCCGCGCACTCTAGTGACACCCTGGTGACACTGCTGCACGAGTGGACGGAGCGCACCTTCGTCGGGTTCGCCCGCGACAGCCTGAAATGCACGATCTTCGCCGACCTGGCCTGGACGACCCTGGCCGCGATGTTGACGCCCAAACTCGGCGACGCCGGAGCGCAAGCGGCGCTCACGGCGTTCGCCGCGGGGGCCAAGCCGCCGGCCGGGAGCGACCTGGCCGCGGCGTTGCGCCGACTGTCCGAAGGCACGTCGGACCGCGCGATTTTCTTGAAAGACTTCGGGCACCGCGGGCCGAACGAGATGGAGTTGGCCGCGCCGCGCTGGTCCGAAGACCCCGCCGGCTTGCCGGACCCGCCCCCCGCCGCGGCCGACGACTTCGCCGCGCTGACCGCCCGCCTCAGTGCCCTCGGCTCGCCGCCTCCGGTGGCCGACGACGGCTTCGCGGCGCTGGCCGACGCGGCGGGGCTGACCGGCCAGTTCCGCTCGCAAGCCCGCGCCTGGGCGACCCGCCTGCGCGAGTTCATCGGCCTGCGCGAGGCGGCGAAAAACGACCTGATTCTCGGCGTCGCCGTGATGCGCAAAGTCCTCACGACCCTGGCCGCGCGGCACGGCTTGGGCGACGACATCTTCTCCCTGGAACCGCACGAACTGCCGCAAGTCGTGGCCGGCGAAAGTTTCGCCACGGCCGTTGCCGGGCGCAAGCGGCGGCGGCGGGATCTGCTCACGCTCGAAGTCCCGGCGGTGCTCTTCTCCGACGACCTCGACGCCGTCGGCCGGCCGCTGCCGCCGCCCGACGGCGCGACCACGTTCACCGGGTTGGGCCTGAGTGCCGGCCGGGCGACGGCCCCGGCGTTCGTCACGTCCGACCCCGCCGCGCCGCCGCCGGACGGGCCGTTCGTCCTCGTCGCGCCCTCGACCGACCCGGCCTGGGTGCCGCTGTTCGCCAGGGCCGTGGGGCTGATCCTCGAAACCGGCGGGGTGCTGAGCCACGGCGCGATCGTCGCCCGCGAGTTCGGCCTGCCGGCGGTCGGCGGGCTGCCCGGGATTTTGCGCCAACTCGCCAGCGGCGACGACGTCACGGTTGACGGCACTCAGGGCGTCGTCGCCGTCGTCCGCACGGCCAGCAGCAAATAGCCGTAAGCACTCAACGCGTCGCGCCAGGTCGCCGGGCGGACGCGGCCGGTCACTGACACCGCGTTGACACTGACGACGCGGAAGCCGTGCGCCGCAAGGAGTGCGGCCGCCCCGCGGCGGGTGAAGTGGTGCAGCGTCAGCGGTGCCCCGGCGTAGGCTTGCGGCATCGTGACGTCCCCCGCGTCCGGCCGATTGAACGCCGTTTTCACGGCAATTGCCATCACCCGCCGCCGGCCGAGGCCGCGGAAGTACCGGTTGTGGACGTGCAGGACGAACCGCCCGCCGGGCTTCACCAGCCGCGCCACTTCGGCGACGGCGGCCGCGCGGTGGCCCGCCCCGCGGACCATGCCGAGCGTGCTGAACAGGCTCCCGGCGCAGTCGAAGGACGCCGACGCCAGGCCGTCGAGTCGGACCAGATTGCCGGCGTGCCACTCGACGTTCGCCCCCCGCGCGGCGGCGTTGGCCCGGGCCTGTGTCAGCATGGTGTCACTGAGATCGACGCCGACGCAGTCGAAGCCGCGGGCGGCGAAGTGGACGGCCAGCCGGCCGGTGCCGCAGCCGAGATCGACGAGCCGGCCGGGACTCGGGAAGGCGGCTTCGCAGAAGGCGATGTCGGCCGCGGCGAGGGCCGACGCGGCCATCTGTTCGTCGTACCCGCGGACCATTTCGGCGCTGCCGAAGTAGTCGCGCAGGCCGCGATCGACGCCGGGGGGGAGTTGCCAGTCGGGGGTCATCGGCTGCCCTTTCGCGGGGCGGGTCGGTATCGTAGCGGTGCCGTTAACGTAGGGTTCGCACGGGGTTTTCGCATGGCCGTCGACGCGCGGGTCAAGGACGTCGAACTATCGACCGAGGAGTTCCGCTACCGCACGCCGATCAAGTTCGGCGGCGCGACCGTGGACCGGGTCACGCTCCTGAACGCCGCGGTCACGGTCGAACTGGCCGGCGGTCGGGTTGCCCGCGGGCACGGGTCAATGCCGCTGGGCAACGTCTGGGCCTTCCCGTCGCGGTCGCTGAGCTACGCCCAAACCCTGACCGCGATGCGGGCCGTGGCCGACGAAATCGCCACGATTTATGCCCGCTCGACGGTCGCCGGGCACCCGATCGACATCGCGCACGCGCTCGAACCCGAGTTCGCCACGGCCGCCGACCACGTCGCCCGCCGGCAGCAACTCGGCGAGCCGATCCCGGCGCTGGCGACCCTGGTCGCGGCGTCGCCGATCGACGCGGCCGTCCACGACGCCTACGGCAAGGCGCTCGGGCTGAACGCCTTCCAGACGCTGACGCCGGAGTTCCTGCGGCACGACCTGGGCCACTACCTCGGGGCCGAGTTCGCCGGGCTTCGGTTGCACGACTACGTCCGCGCCACACCGCAGGCGACGATGCCGGTCTACCACCTCGTCGGGGCGCTCGACCCACTGACGGCGGCGGACGTTTCGCAGACGGTCGGCGACGGACTGCCAGAAACGCTCGCGGACTGGATTGCGACGGACGGCCTGACGCACCTGAAAATCAAGCTCGCCGGCGACGACCCCGCCTGGGACTTGCACCGGGTCCTGGGCGTCAACGCCGTCGCCGAGGCGGCGCGAACCGGCGGGCCGTGGGCGTACTCCCTCGACTTCAACGAACGCTGCCCCGACGCCGCGTACCTGGTGGAGTTGCTGACGCGGCTCGCCGAGTCGTCGCCGCGGGCTTACGACCGGGTGCAGTACGTCGAGCAGCCGACGGCCCGCGACCTGGCGGCGAACCGGCACAACGTCATGCACGCGGCGGCGGCACTGAAACCGGTCGTCATCGACGAGTCGCTGGTCGGCCTCGAATCGTTGAAGTTGGCCCGGGAAATGGGGTACACTGGCGCGGCGTTCAAGGCGTGCAAGGGCCAGTCGCAAACGCTGCTGCTGGCGGCCGCGGCCCAGGTTTACGGGCTGTTCCGCTGCGTGCAAGACTTGACCTGCCCCGGCGCGTCGCTGGTGCACAGTGCGGCACTCGCGGCGCACCTGCCGGGGGTGGTGGCGATCGAGGCGAACGCGCGGCAGTACGTCCCCGCCGCCAACGCCGGCTGGGAGTCCCGCTTCCCCGGCCTGTTCACCGTCCACGGCGGCGTGCTGGCGACGGGGCAATTGACGGGCGTCGGCGTGTGCGCGATTCCGGAGGGGTGACGATGCCGCGGTACGAAGTGCGGACGATCGAGTGGGTGCGGTACGAGTACAGCGAGCGGCCGCACAAGACCCGCGGGCCGATGTCACGGGTCGTCGGGACGCACGCCACCTACGCCGAGGCGGTGGCCGCCTGCGACGCAACGAACGCCGAGGCGTGGGCCGACCCGGCGTTCAACCCGTTCCTCCTCGGCGGCGAGACGCTGTTCTTCCAGAGCACGTTCCCGCTGGGACCGTTCTGCGACTACCTCGAAGACGCCGGGCTTGACGTTTCGGGCGTCGGCGAAAGCGCGACCAACGGCGACTGGGCCGCCTGGTACGAGCTTTACCGACCGACCTTCACCGAGCCGCAACTGGCGGCGGTGCGGGAGGCGATGAACCTGATTCGTTTCGCCGAGGTCGTTGAAGTGCCAGACGCGGTGGCGAAGGGGTACGTCGTGCAGGAGCTGAACTGGAGCTGGAACGACCAGTCCGCGCTCGACGCCGACCCCGAAGGGGGGAACTTCGTCGCCGTCTACCGCGACCGCGCGAAGGCCGACGCCCGGTGCGCGGAGTTGAACGCGGCGCGACAGTCCCAAGACAGCCACAAGGGGTACGACGAATTCAACACCGACGGGCGCGCCGGGGCGGCCGAGCCGCACTGGCGGCCGATCGGCGAGACGCTCTTCTTCGAAGTCGTCGAAGTCGATCTCGAAGCCTCGGAGGGGTCGCCGTGAGTCGCGTCGCCTTCGTGCTTTACCGGCAGGTCTACGAGTACGGGAACCCGATCACCGACCAGAATGGCTACGACCTCGGGTCGCGAATCGCCCTCCGCGTCTACACGGATCAGGCGGTCGCCGAGGCCCGGCTCGTGGAGTTAATGCGGGTCGCCCGGCGCGCGGCCAACCCGTTCGCGCTCCAGGACACTGCCAGGATTCCGGCGGTTTTGGCGTTGGGTGTCCCCTGGCGCTCCGCCCCGCAGGCGAACTGGGACGACGAGGAGTTGACGCGCTGGTACGACGCCGAGGCCCCGCACCTCACCGACGCGCAGCGGGAAAAAGTCTGGTCGTTGTTCGACAAGCGGCCGTTGTACGGGATTTACGAAGTGCCGCTGGGGGACGAGTGATGGCGAAGGCCTGGACCCACGCGGAGTCGTCGGCGCGGCGGTGGGGCGGCGTCCCGGAGGACTACATCGCCGTCCACGAGAAGATCGACGGCACCAAGGCCGTCCACGCCGACGTCACGCACCGGTGCGTGTTCCACTCGGCGTTCGGCATCTTCCTGATCGAGGACATCTTCGGCCGGCGGCTGACCAACTCGGCCGGCCGCGAGGTCCACGTCCGGGACATCGCCGAGCAGCACGTCCTGGAAGACCTCGGCTTCATCCCGAGCCTGAACGACTGGCTCAAGGAGATGACGCCGCAACCGTGGATGGCCGGGCTGCGCAAGCTGCCGGTCAAAGTGGTCGATTGAAGTTTCGTGGCGAGCCAAGAGCATGAGCGCCTGGAGATCGAAGCACCTCCAGGCGTTGACGCTTCTGGTTCGCCGGTCGTCGTTAGTTCGCGGCGCGCTCGGTCCCGGGGGCGGTCGGCCACTGGGTGAGATCGACGGTTTGCATTTCGCCGGCGCGGAAGACGACTTTGACGCTCTGCGTTTCGGGCTGGCCGTTGCGGCTGATCTCGGCCTTGAGCATGTAAGCGTACTCCGCGCCCTGGGTCAGCGGCGGGGTCGTGAACTCGCGGACGGTGTCGGTGCGGTCGTTCTTCCGGCCGTCCACGTACAGGGTCGCGCCGCGGCTCAGCTTGACCGTGATCTTGGCCCGCTCGGGCGTGGTGACCTTGCCGGGGACGGGGTTCGGCACGCTCACCGGGACCGTGGCGGCCGGGGCGGGGACGGTCGGCAGGTGCGTCGAGCTGCTGCCGGCCGGCATCGGTTGCGGAGCGAGCGGGGCGGGGCGGCCGGACAGGGCGTCGTCGAAATCGACGCTGAACTGGCCGCCGGCGCGGACGCTCACGGCCTTGGTCCGGCTGATCGTCTCGCCGTTCCGGGCGTACTCGACGCGGAAGTTGTACGTGTAGTCGCCGTTCGACGGGAGCGGCGGGCTGACGAACCGGCGGGTGTCGGACGACAGCGCGAGCCGCCGG
>JANYHV010000379.1 GCA_025362195.1 Fimbriiglobus sp.
AAGCGTCAGCGCCCGGAGTTCGAGCGCCCGAGTCTGGAACTCCGGGCGCTGACGCTTCCGGCTCGCCGGCTTCTAGAAGAAGAAGACCACCTTCTCGTAGAACCACTCCCAGACGCCGTGGAACAGCGAGTACCCCATCGCGTGGTTGCCGCACCGGACGCGGATGTGGGCCTCGACCCCGGCGACGCGCAACTCGGCGGGGATCTGGCCGTCCGGGCCGAACTCGTCGAGGTTCACCCGGACCGGGGCCTGGATGATCGGTTCGCTCTCGTTGTGGTCGTCGCGGTTCGGGACCGCCTGCTTGCTCATGTCCTCGTCGTACAGCCGGCCGGGGAACTTGGCGTCCGGGCGGTTGGTCAACAGCACGTCCACGTCGAGGTACTTCTTGTTCGCCGCGTCCTTCTTGTGCAGGCCGTCGGTGGCGAACGCGCGGGCGATGTGGCCGATGTTCCGCTGCGGAATCTTCAACTCGACCCGCCACGGCCCGTCCACCGCGCCGAGGCGCATCAGCGGCTCGCTCATCTTGACCGTGCGGTTCAACAGTTCGTCGCGTTTGTCGTCGGACAGGACTTGCCAGTCGCCGGGGACGCCGACCTCGACGCGCGGGGCGAGGGCGCGGAACGCGCCGGTGGTGTCCGACGCGTTGTTCGTCTTGCGGAGGTTGTCGACGTACCCCCGTTTGGTGGACGCGGTGGCTTCCGCCTTGCCCTTGGTGATGAGGTACTGGCTCATCTCTTCGCTCGCCCGGCTCTTGTCCGCCAGCGCGCGTTCGACGCCGCTGATGGTGTTCGTCGCGCCCAGGATTTCGCTCTCCGCCCCGGTCAACTTCTGCTGCAGTTCCGAGTTGAACAGCTCGACCAGGGTCGATCCCTCTTTGACGCGGTCGCCCGGCTTGTACAGGATGCGGCGGACGACGCCCTCGGTCGTCGGGAAGACGTACATCGTGTGCTTCGGCAGGAACTCGCCCTTGGCCTGCATCTTCAACGGGTACGGCACCAGTACCATCGCCACGCTGATCAGCGTCGCCGCGGCCAGGCCGAGGCCGACGTACAGCCGGGCCTTGCCGCCCAGGACTTCTTGCAGCTTCGAGATCGGCGACCAGACGAACCGGAACGGGATGCGCTGCACGTCCCAGGCGTTGTACAACGCCGACGCGGCGTGCTTGGCGACGATGTCCAGCTTGGCCACCATCGGCTCGCTCGCCTCGGGCGGGTTGAAGCTCTCCAGCAGCAGAATCGACCGGGCCGGCTTGCCGTTGTCCTTCTCCCGCTCGTCCCGGATCGGCTGGACGATGAGCAACTTCGGCTGGCTCTCGTTCAGGTAGTTGTCCAGCGCGGCCGACAGGTGCGGCGGCAGGCCCTCGTCCTTCGCGCCTTTGTAAACGAGTTTGTCGCCGTACTGCAACACGGCGTCGAACAGTTCGCGCATCCGCCGGACGTGCGTGCTGGCCTTCTCGACCACGTCGGCCCCGGACACCGCCTCGACCGTCGGCCGCTTGCCGTGCCGGACGCCGACGCACAGGCGGTCGCACTCGATGATCCGCCGGCCCTCGTTGGCGACGTGGTACGCGACCTCGGTCGGGTTCAGGCTGCCGTGGATCTGCTTGGCGAACGACTCGACCTGCGTGAACACCCGCTCCAGCCCGGACGACTGGCGGGCGTTCGAGAAGGCGTGGTACTGCGAGGCGTACCCGGCCATCTGCACCGTGTACTGCAAGAAGGTCTGGTACGCGCGGGCGTCCAGGGACGGCTCGTGGAAGACTTCGAGCAGGCCGAGGGCCGTCTTGTCCGGCTGGATGATCGGGGCGAACAGGGCGTAGTAGTCGGTCAGGTTGGCCGGCGGCACGGCCCCCGGCTCGGCGCTCATCCCCTGCAACCGGCCCTGCGGCTCGACCATGACCGGCCGCGCCGGCTGGCTCTGGAAGACCTGGCGGAGGATTTCGTTGTGGCACGGCCGGCCGCCGCGCTTACTGTCGAGGCCGACCTTGTCGAGGTTCACCTGGCAGGCGATTTGCAAGAAGCCCTGCGGGGTCCGTAGCCAGACGACCCCGGCCGGGGCGTCGATGGCGTTCAGGGTGGCGGTCAGGAACTTCTCGTAAAACTCCGTGGGCGCGAGGTTCGACCCGGCCAGCTTGGACGCCTCCTCGAAAGCGTCGTCGATGTTCCGGGCGTACTTATTTTTGGAAGCCGCTTCCGGCGGGTTTGCCGGCGGGTTCGTGCTCACGGCGTCATCCTCGGAACGGTACGGCTTGCGGAACAATCGCTAGAATCTGTCTCATCCTACCCGACCCGGGCGCGGTCCGGCAAGGCGAAGCCGGCCGGGAAAGTCAAGTCGGGGCCGCCGCCGCACGCGTCGGCCCGGGCGTTCTCCCCCGCCATCATTCGCCCCGGACGCCCCGCCTGAAGCAAATCCCCGGGGAACCGGCCGATTCCCGGCACCAACGTGCGGCGGGACCGGCAGACCTTCGACGGACTCCGCAGGCCGAACGATTCGCACAATCGGACGCGGTCACCGGACTTGGTGGGAATTTTCCCACGCCAGGATGTGGTGCATGAGGTCGGCCGAGTCGATCCCGCACTCCGGCAGCGGCCAGGCGAACCGCTCGACGGCGGCCAGTTGCATGGCGCTCCCGCGGGTCCGCGGCTCGACCCAGAGTTGCACGAACCGGCTGATCGCCTTGCCCCGCCGGCACAGCCGCCGGACGAGGGATTGCGCGTCCGGGTCGGACCGGGCACCGTCCCCGAGGAGTTCGGCCCAATCGACGAGCCAATCGACGAGCATGCGGGCCTCGACGTCCCCCAACCCCCGCGTCAGCGACTCGTCCCTTACCATCGAACGGATCAACGGATCGATCGCCACAGTCCCCATGCGCGCCGCCCCCCACTTGCCGACGCCGGCCACCCCCCGCGAAGTTTCCCCCCGTCGCGTCCGAGTCCCGGCGTCGAACCGGCAAATACCGGCCGGGCCGAATCTCCACAAGTACGAAGTGCGCAGTGCCGTGCCCGATTATCGCCCACAGTTTCCCCAGATCGCCTCGCCGACGCTTTCGGGACGGCACTCGAGGAAATTTTTACTCTGGCACACCGGCTGCTAGATTCTCCAAACGTCGTGAAACTACCGACCCCCGGCCGAAGACCGGTCGGGGCTTGAGGCGAAACTTCGAGAAAATCAAAAAACTTTGCCCGCAGGCCGTAAGAATTCGACTTGTCGGGAGAAGTAAGTTATGATGAGTGAAGTGTTAACCGCCTGAACCCACCGAATCGAACCCCACTCGGACCCCCGCGAAAGTCTTCCAGGAGGGAAGCCATGCTCGTACTCACCCGCAAGCCCGGCGAACAAATCGTCATCGCCGGCAACATCACCATCAGCATCGTCAGTGTCGGCCCCGGCCGCGTCAAGATCGGCATCGACGCCCCGTCGCACGTCACGATCGACCGCCAGGAAATCCACGCCAAGAAGGCCCACGAGGAGGCCACGTCGGTCAACATCGCCGACCTGTCCGCGCTGATCGCCGGTGAGTCCGAGACGATGACCCCGCCCGCCCCCCAGACCCTGCACAACCGCATCAAGGCCCACCGCGACGCCCACCGCGTCGCCCCCCCGGCCGTCGATAAGCCCCGGTAAAACCGACGACGAACGGCGGCCGGATCACTTCAAATGACCCCGAGCGTTCGCAGCAGCACGATCGTCGTCAGCCCCGCAATCAGCGGGCCGGCGACGCGCTTGACCAGGTCCGGCCCCTTCGCGCCGCTCAGCGTCGCGCACATGAACACGACGGCGGCGACGGGGGACATCGTCCGGCCGGCGGCGCTGCCCACGGCCACCAGCGCGCCGACGGCCAGCGGGTCGGCGTTCAGTTCCACCGCGGGGCCATAGAAGAATCCGTACAGGCTTTGCGTCGTCGCCATGCCCGACCCGCACACCCAGGCGAAGGCGAACGGCACGAACCCGGCCAGCGGGTGCAGCAACCCGGGGGACTCCGCGATCAGGTCGCCGAGGTGCTTGGCCAGGCCGGCCTGCTCGATGCCCCGGCCGAAGCAGTTCGCCGTCACGATCAGGCTGACGATGTTGGCGAACCCGTACCCGGCTCCCTCGAAGAACGACTTCATGCACCCCTTGGCCGCCCGCCCGGACACGACCGCGGCGACGAGTACCCCGAGCAGCATCGCCAGGCCGATCAGCCGCGAACTGTACTCCCGCCCGCCCGGCGCGGCCCCGACCCACTCCGGCGCGATGGTCACCAGGTTCAACGGCGGCCCGGACAGGAACAGCAGCGCCAGCGGGACGAGCGGCACGGCGGCCTTCAACGGGTTCAACCGCTCGACTACTTCGACCGCCGCCGGCTCGACCACTTCCACCGGCTTGTGCCGCAGGCTCAACACCCAGAAGATCGCGCCGGACACGACCAGCATCGGCAGAATCAGCGTCGCCACGTGGGGCACGACGAGCCGGGGGTCGCCGTGGACCTTGTCCATGACGCTGTTCAACTCGGGTGCCCCGGGGTTGAGCAGTTCCCCGCCGACGGAGCAGCCGAGGAGCAGGGTCGCGCCGATGGTGGTCGCCGAGAACCCGGCCGCCCGCATGAGCGGCACCACGACCGTGCCCAGGCAGACGGCCGTACTCGCCTGGCTGATGACGGGGATGTTGACGAGGAAGCCGGCCGCGACCACGCCGGGCACGAGCAGCCAGCGGACCCGGCGGAGCGGGGCGACCAAAACGCGGACCATGTGGGCGTCGCACCGGGTCGCCTTGAGGACGTAAGCGAAGCCCATCGCCGTGCAGATCGGGACGACGAACTTTTCGTCGCTGAAGGTGCGCAAAAACTGGCCGAGGATCGGCTTCACGTCCCCCGAGATCGCCCCGAGGGCCAGGGCCGCGGCGAGCAGCACGAGCCGCACGTCGAGGCCGCGCAGCACCCCGACGACGGCGGCCGCGATGACGGCGACGGCCCCGCAGGCGACGGAGTCCATGACGGCGGTCTTTCCGGTTAGCGGAGGTTGCGGCTTTCGAGGTGCGCGGGCACCCAGGCGCGCGTCTCGTCCGCGAGTTTCACGTCGGGCGGCAAGGGGCCTTTGTAAGCCGCCGCGAGTTCGTCGGCGAACCCGCCCTGCTCGTAGGCCCGGTTGACGGCCGATTGCAGGTCGAAAATGGTGTCCTTGTCGTCCGCGGCCAGCGGCAGCCGGAACCGGGGCAACCGCTTGGTGACGGCCGCGGTGTAAATCTCGTACCGGTCCGGGGTGCCGCCGCGGGTGACGGTGACGGTCTGGTCGTGGGCCGGCAGGCCGTCCCGGGCGTAGTCGAAGGTCGGCCGGCCCTGGGTGAGCAGGTCGATCTCGACGACCCCGGCCCGCGCCTCGACCGCCCCGGCCCGGACCGCCAGGTACTCCGCCCGGCCGACCGCCGTCGTCTTGTTGCCCAGGCTCACGACCTCGACGAGGGTGACGAGCCGGCCGTCGTCCCGGGCCCGGATTTCGAGGTACTCCTCGCGGTGGTCTTCGGTCAGCATCGACGTGAACAGCGGCGTCTGCGCGGTGTACTCGCGGACGCCGACGCGGGCGCGGTAGCGGTCCACCAGCCCGGGCAGCATCCCCTGGTAGAGCGCGGCGACGAGCAGCTTGTGGAACGCGGGCCAGTGCGCGCGGTCTTCCAGGAACGGGTCCATCCCGGGAAACGGGCCAGGCATCGAGGGGGTCCTCCCGGTCACGCCGCGTCGGAGTCCGACCGATTGTACCCGAGGGGGCCGGAAGATGTGGGAGAAGAATTGCCCGGCCGCGACCGGGGAGGAGGATGCGATGGTTTCGGCGAGGTTTTCGGCTCCGCCGCCGGGCTACTCTTTCGGCGCGATCTTGGCCACGGCGTCGCGGAGGCGTTCCTGGCAGGTCTTGAGCTTCGGCGACCGGGCCAGGCGGGGGTCGAGCAAGAACTGGTTGCGGACGGCCGTCAGGTCGGTCGTCGCCGCGGTTTCGATCTTGGCGAGTTGCTCCGCGCCCGGCGACCCGGCCCGCACCCGGGCCCGCGCCTCGGCCAGTGTGGGGGCCAACCCCGACTGCACCAGTTCGGTCAAGTGGTCGGTCAACTCGGCGACCCGGTCGGCATCGACGGCCGGCTCCTCGGTGGCGCGGTTCAGGGCGTCCGCGAGGGTCCCGAGGGCCAGGCGGCACTCGTCGGCGCGGTCGAGTTGCGTGTCCGCCTTGCCGACTTTCAGGCCGCGGTCGAGCAGGTCTTCGAGCAGGTCGCGGTTGGCGTGCAGGAGCCGCAGGCGGTCGGCCGCGAGGACCGGGGCGGGGGCGGTCTGCGCGTCGGCCCAGACGGACAACAGGGCGAAGGCGGCGAGCGTCAGCGTCAGGCGTTTCATGGCGGTTAGGCCCCCGTCCGGATGATCGATTGCAGGGCGACGCGGGCGGCCTTGGCGGTCCCGGCCATCTTCGTCAACTCCCCGCGGGCGGCCGGCGGGGCTTCCTTCGAGAGCGCTTCGGCGTCGGCCTCGGCGGCTTGCAGCTTGCCGTCCGCGTCGGCGAGGGCGTGCAGGCGTTCGGCCGGCGTGAGCGCCGGCGGCAACAGCTTGGCCTGGCGGACGATCCCCTCGGTCACCGTCCGCGCGTACATGCGGCTCAGCGACGCCATCTCCTGGTCCGGCGCGGCCTTGTACACCAGCTTCGCCTCGGCGTGCAGGTCGGCGGCCAAACCCGACCAGACGGCGACCCGCTCGGCCGGCGTCTCGGCCCGGGTCAGCGCGGCCAGGTGTTTCACTTCCTTCGACAGTAACTCGTGCCGCAGCTTGGCGACTTCCCCCGTGCCGGCCGGCCGCGCCCCGGTCGAGACCCACCAGACGCCCACGCCGACGGTCAGCATCGCGGCCACGCCGGCGGCGTACTGCCACTGCTCGCGGGCCGCCCACAGGGCCGACAGCGACCCGGTCGAGTCGCGCCGCACCGGCCGGCGGCGCTCGATGATCGGCGGCAGGTCGGCGGCGGCCAGGGCGGCGAGGAAGTCCGCCCGGACTTCCGGCGGACTGGCCGGCACGTCGAGTTGCGGCACGAGCCGGTCGAGCGCGATCAGGCCGCGGCGGAAGCGGGCACACGACGCGCACCCGCGGACGTGGGCGGCCACGTCGCCGGGCAGCCGGCGCGGGTCGGGCAGGGCCGTCAGGGTCTGTTGCAGCGTCTCGCAGGTCATCGCAGTCCCTCGGTCGGTTCGTCGTCCGCGTCGTCGCCCCACAGGCCGGGGCCGATCGCCTTCATGAGCTTCTGCCGGGCCTTGAACACCCGCCACCGCGCCGTCTCTTCCGTGATATTCAGCACCGCCGCCACGTCCCGGAACGACAACTGGTCGTCCACCCGCAACAGCAGGGCCGAGCGGAACTCGGCGGACAGGTCTTCGACGGCCCGGGCGACCAGCCGCAGCGATTCGCGGTCGGCCGCACTGCCGTCCGGGGTGCCGGGGTCGCGGGACGGCGGGTCGTCGCTCAGGGTCTGGACGTTCTTCCGCTCGGCCCGCTTCAGGTTGACGAAGTTGTTGTGCCCGATGCGGAACAGCCAGGCCCGGAAGTTCGTGCCGGTGCGGAACGAGCCGAGCGCGGCCAGGACTTTCAGGAAGGTCTCTTGCGTCAAGTCCTCGGCCTTGTGGCGGTCGCGGGTCAGTTGGTACATCCAGCGGTACAGCCGGTCCCAGTAGCACCCGACGAGCCGGGCGAAGGCGTCGCGGTCGCCGGCCTGGGCCGCGACGATCCAGCCGATTTCGGGGTCTCCGGTCGTCGCCGGTTCGGCCGGCTCGGCGGGCAGGCGACCCGGTCCGTCTCCGTCCATGAGGCTACCCGGCGAGGTCCAGACTGGCGAAAGCGTACCGGGCGTCACGATAGCGGTGCTCCGGCGGGCCGTCCAGCAAGCCGTCCGCAAGCTGTAACGCCCGCCCCCCCCCGGCGTTGGCGCGAACGCAGCCGCGAACCGGGTGCGAAGTCAGAGCGTGGGGTGGCGGAGGGCGCGGAGGAGTTGCGCGACGGCCGGGGGGAGCCGCATCCCGGCGGCCTGCGACCAGGGGTATTGCGTCGCCGAACCGTCCGCGGCCGTCACCGCCAGTACGTTCAAGTGCCCGGTCGCCTGGCCCGTCTTGACCTGCCGGAACCACTGGGCGACGAGGTCCATGACGGCCTGCTTCACGGCCGGCGGCACTGCGGTGGTCGTCGTGTACGTGACGGTGATTTCCCCCGGCCCGGGCGGACCGTTCGGGACGGCGATCACCCCGCGGTCGGCGTGGACGAGGTAGTCTGTGGGGTCGAGGGTCAGGCCGCCGGCCGCGACGCCGGTGACCGCGAGGACGGGGTAGTTGCGCAGGAAGACCATGCGGGCCGCGGCCGGGTGGACTTCGGTGAACGTCCCCCCGGCGAAGTCCCGGCCGCAAAAGTCGGCGACGAACGACTCGGCCGCCGCCCGCAACTCGGCGATCAGCGGCGCGTCGGCAATGTCAGTGCCGGGCAAGAAGACGCTCAACTCGGTGGGGCTGACGAGGGCCATCGGCGCGATCCTTTCGGGGCGAAGGGTACGAAAACGCCGCGCGCCGGATTGCCCGGCGCGCGGCGAACAGTGTCAAGGCGAGCCAAGAGCGTCAGCGACTGGAGGTGTTGGCGCGAACACAGAACAAGGGGGTCGGGCACGCGGCGGGGCGTTGACCGGGGTCCGGCGGCCGGGTACGCTGGCGGCATGGACTACGCCCACCTGATTACCATCGAGCCGGACAAGCGGAGCGGGCAGCCCTGCATCCGCGGGCTGCGCATGACCGTTCAGGACGTGCTCGAATACCTGGCCGGCGGGATGTCCGCCGCCGACATCCTCGCCGACTTCCCGGACCTGACCGCCGAGGACATCCGGGCCTGCCTGGCCTTCGCGGCCAACCGCGAACGCCGCCTCCGAGTGGTCCCCGCCGCGTGAAACTGCTGTTCGACCAGAACCTGTCGCCCCGGCTTGCGGCGGTGATCGCGGTAGAGTACCCCGGCTCGGCCCACGTCCGGTCGTTCGGGATGGCCGCCGCTGAGGATTCGGCGGTGTGGGCGTTCGCCGCGGCGGGCGGGTACGCGGTGGCGTCGAAGGACAGCGACTTCGAGCAGCGGGCACTCGTGTACGGCCACCCGCCCAAGGTAGTCTGGTTACGCGTCGGTAACTGCGCGACGGCGGCCGTCGCCGACCTCCTGCGGCTTCGCCTGCCGGACCTGTTGGCGTTCGACGCCGACCCCGCGGCATCGATCCTGGCCCTCGCTTGAACGGACACCAGCCGACTGGCCGGTTGAGCGCGGCAATCCTTGACCGGCGAGCCAAGAGCGTGAGCGACTGGAGCGCGTCGATCTCCGGGCGCTGACGCTTCCGGCTCGCCGGTCGTCGGTTGCGGGGCGTTACGCGACCTTGAGTTGGTCGCACAGGACGAAGCTCTCCAGGCGGCGGGGGCCGGCGTCGATGTGCTGGATGCCGCGGAGGTACGTCATGTCGTTCTGCAACGCCGTGTCGCCCTGATTGCCCGCCAAAAACTCCATCACCCCGAGGCGGGCGACGACCCAGTCCGGGAAGTACCCGAGCAGGGCGTAGGTCAGGTCGGTCGCGGCCCCTTTCACGCGGGTCTCGCTCACCTGGGACGACCGCACGACCGGCGTCCCGAAGAGTTGCGCCGGCGGGCCGGCCGCGGCCGACCGGTACGGGGCGAAGACGAACGGCCCCGCGCCGTCCCCTTCGGCGGCCGCGTCCGCCCGGCGGTTCATCAGCGCCGCCAGCAGCGCCTTGCGCATCAGCCAGGCGGTCGGGGCGTCGATGGCGTCCGGCAGTCGGGCCTCCATCAGGGCCACGTCCTCCGGGGCGAAGGTGTCGCCGGCGGCCCCGAGAATCCGGGCGGCGTGGGTCGGCAGCCCGGCGTAGGTCAGCAACCCCTTGATCTGCAGCGGGCCGGTCCCTTCGAGCATCGCCAGGTCGGCCTTCGTCGCCGCCGCGCGGGCCATGTCGTACCGCACCAGCGCCTCGGCCGACGGGCTGGCGAACCGCAGCAACTCGTTGTTCAACTTGACCAGGACGCCCAACTTCTTGGCCTGGAGTTCGAGGTTGCCCGTCGTCGGCTGGCTCTCGGTGATCGGGGTGCCCTCGCCGACCCAGTAGGCCGTCGAACTGCCGGTCAGCTTGGGGAAGGTGACGCGGCCGTGCGGCGGCAGGGCGATCTCCCGCGCCCCGGCCGCCGAGAAGGCTTCGAGGTTCCGCTGCAGCTCGATCAACTCGCCGAGCACCGGCGTTTGCAGGAAGCCGTCGGACTCGCCGGCCAGGGTCATCGCCTTGCGGGTGAGCCGGCCGCGGCCGGTCCGCCGGCCGATCCAGTCGGCCTCGTCCGGGTCGAAGCGGCCGGCCTGGGCGGTCATCTTCTGCCGCAACTCGGCCTGCAACCGGCGGCCCTGCGGCTCGAACACCGGCAGCAACTCGCTCGACAGCGGCACCAGGAACGACTGCGACCCGTGGTGCGGCTGGAAGCCGTACCCGGCGTACAGGTCGCGGAGTTGCTGGTGCGTGTGGATCTCCTCCTTGGCCTGGTCGGCCCCGACGTACCCCAGCGCGAACGCCGCGGCCTTCAGCACGCTGTACCCGGCCGAGTCCTGGCCGACCGGCCCGGCTGTCACCCACGGCACCCGCCGCTCGACCCGGCCCACCGGCGGGGCCGCCTTCTCCATCGACTTCTCGACGGCCGTCGCCGTCTGCTCCTCGATGAACCGCACGATCTCGTCGCGGCTCTGGAACTGGTCCGTCGTCGTCGTTGTCGTCATGAGACACCACTCCTGATGGAAGAACGCGAAACGTCACGCACCGACTTCAACCGGCCCGGCCGAGCGCCCCGAGCACGTCGCCGGCGGCCACCGTCTTGCCGCCGCGGTCGTCCGGGACTTGCGACAACCAGTCGCGCAGCGCGGCGTCCCGGACCAGCCCCTTTTGCAGCGCGACCGTGAGCGCCCCGGGGTTCTCGGGGATCGGCACCGCGCTGTACTCGTGCAGGTCCCAGTCCTCGACCCGCAGCCCGACCCGCCCGGTCGGCAGGCCGAACTTGCGGGTCCGCCGCGGGGCGAAGCCGATCGACCAGCCGCGCAAAATCCCCTGCTCGTACAGCCGGAACACGTCCTCGGCGAACCGCACGTTCTGGGCGAACCGCGTCTCGGCGACGACCCTTGACGGTTGCACGTCGAGCCACTCGCACGCCCCGATGGGCGGGAACTGCGTGCGGTTGTGCGCCCACAGGACCACCGGGTTGAGCAGGTACTCCTCGGCGTTCCGCAACCCCGTCGGCACGACCACGTCCCCGGCCTTGTCGGCGTCGATGGTCGTGATGACGCTCCGCAGGTGCATCCGCCGGGCGTCGACGGTCAGGGTCACCGCCGCGGGGTGAGTGCCGCTGACGATGCCGTTTGGCAGGGCGGCGAGTTGGACGGGCATGGGTTCTCCGAACCGGGTATGGGGTATGGGGTGTGGGGTATCGCAGAAGTGATTTGGGCGAGCCGGAAGCGTCAGCGCCCGGAGTTCGTGCGCGCCGAAGATTCCGGGCGCCGAAGATTCCGGGCGCTCACGCTTCCGGGCGCGCCGAAGACTCCGGGCGCTGACGCTTCCGGCTCGCCGGGACGTGCTTACGGTAGAATCGGCCCGTCGAACTTGGCGTCGGGGTACGGCTGCAGGCCCCGGGAGCGGCGGATTTCGTTGTACGTCCGCAGGCCCAGCTTCGCGTCCAGCTCGTCGTCCCGGCGGCGCTCCGCCTGGTTCCGCGGCGAACAGTCCGGGAAGGCGATCGTGATGTCCCGGCCGAAGTGCCGGCCGAGGTCGCGGGTCAACACCTGGGCGATCAGTTCGAGCTTCGGCTGGATCGTGCCCTCGCAGAACATGACCCGCGCCCCGGTCCAGATGTCCGACCCCAGCCCGGCGTTCTCGACCAGCCCGGTGATCGGGGCCGGCACGCGGAACAGGGCGAGGATTTCGTCGCGGGTCAGCTTCGACGAATTGAGAAAGTCCATCTCGGCGGGCGTCAGCGTCCACGGCGACGCCTTCAGCCCTTGTTCCAGGATCATCGGCCGGTGCCAGTTACGTCGCCCCGAGAACTTCGCCTCGATCCGCTCCTCCAGCCGCGTCACCGTTTGGTCGGTCAGCGTCTGCTCGGTCTGCAACATCACGCCGGGCCGCGGGCCGCTGAGGAAGGTCTGGTAGCGGCTCTTCAACAGTTCGAGGTTCGAGTCCACCGTCACGGCGTTGGCTTGCAGCGGGGACAGGCCGTAGTGCGGGTCGAGGGGGTTGGGGTACTTCAAGTGGACGATCTCGTCCCGGCCGAAGCTCTCCGTCTGCACCCCGTTGGCGCTGACCTCGTACCGGCCGACGTACTCCTTCGCGTCGGGGATGACCTTCACCCACGGCGTCGGCACGATCCAGACCTCGGCCGGCACCCCGGTGTCCGCGTCGGACGCCACGTACCAGAAGCAGTTGCCGGTGAGTTCCAGCGAGACGACGGTGAGGTACCACAACTCCCACGCGGTCAGCCACGGGTTCGGCGTACTCAGCAGCCGGCAGAGGGGGTGCGTGTGCGGCAGGGGCACTTGCTCGTGCTCGGCCTGGCCGGTGTTGACGAACAGGTACGGGCGTTGCCGGGCGACCTCCTGGCCGATGGCGTTGACGGCCGCGTACACCCACGACTGGTACTGGCGGAGTTGCTCGGTCGGGTCGTCGCGCCACCAGCCGGCGGCCGGGGCGTAGGCCGGGGCGAGGACGTTGCCCAACCGGGGCGGGGCCTGGGCGTGGGAATTGGGCCGGGTGCGGAGCGCCTTGAGCGCGCCGTCGAGGCGGGCGAGCCAGGTCATGGGGGCGTCTCCGTCGGGGTGGGGGTGGCGGACTCGGCGAGGGCGGCTTCGAGCGGGAACAGCACTTCGAACTCGGGGGCCTCGGCGCGGCCGACCTTGCGGTAGCCCAGCGCGTGCAGCACGAACAGCACCTCGCGGAAGCTCGGGTAGCGGCGGCGGTTCTCGCGCTGGTAGCGCTCGATCGCCTTCAGAAACGCGAACTCCTCCGGGGTGACGCTGCACCCGGAGAAGTTCTCCTGGTAGGCGACCGGTGGTCGGTGCGGCATGGCCGTCGCTCCCTGCGGAGGGCCGCGCGGCCCCGTGGGCGGAGCGTCTGGAGCACCCCGCCGTGTGAATTAGTGAACTCGTGTACAGTGACGACTTGAGTTGTACACTGCCGCCGCGCGCGGTCAAGCGCGAACCCCGGAAAATCGTCGCAGAGGTCAAGGTTCGTGGCGGACTTTCGGCGAGCCGGAAGCGTGAGCGCCCGGAGTTCGGACCGTCAGAACTGCGGACCGTCAGATCTCCGGACCGTCAGAA
>JANYHV010000438.1 GCA_025362195.1 Fimbriiglobus sp.
CTAGCGCGTCGGGCTAACATTCGCCTGCGGCGGAGCCATTTTAGTTGCGGCCGTCGCGCTCGAACTCGGCGACGGCGCGGGACCAGAAGAACCAGCCCAGGGGGGCGACGACGGCGGCGGGGACGCACGCCAGGACGGTCCAGAACTCCCAGTCCAGTTCGTTCAGGTTGACCCACAACGCAAGGGGAAAGAGTGTGACCAGTGCGACGGCCGGCAGGAGCCAGAGGGCGGCCTTCGTCGCCGTCCGGCAGCGGACCGACAGGAGCACCCCGTAGCCGACGATCATCGGCACGCTGGCGACGACGAACACCAGCACCGCCGGGGCGACCGTCGGCACGCGCGAGAACAGGAAGCCGACGGGGATGAACAGGCCGGCGGGGACGCCCCAGGCGAGCGCCCGGCGGAGGGCAATGCGGTACTTCGGCCACAGGATTTTCCGGCGGTCCACGGGGATCGTCAACAGCGATTCGAGCGTGTTCCGCTGCCGCTCCTTGACGACCGACCCGGTCGCGGCCAGGCCGATGACGATCAGGTACAGGAAGAAACTGCCGCTCCCGGCGATCAGGAAGAAGCCGGCGGCGAACGACCGGGCACTCTCGCCGAAGCGGCTGGCCAGCAGGACGAGGGCGACGATGAAGCCGCCGAAGGCGATGACCAGCCCGCCCGCGATGCCGACGGCGACGAGCACGCCGCGGATCGACTCGTCGTCGGACGTGAACTTGTTCCCGGTCGTGTACTTCTCCTTCCACGCGAACGGGTCGCCGTCGCCGATGCGCGGCCGCTGCCTGGCTTCGTACAGCAGGGGCGTCCGCACCGGCGGCGGGCGGAGGCGTTGGCGCAACCGCGGGGCGACGGCCGGCCGCGGCGGCGCACTCTCCGTCGCCGGGCCGGCACTCGGCTCCGCGACGACGGGGGCACTCAGCCGCCGGGCGACGGGCAGTGCGGCCGCCGTCGGGTCGAGGATTTCGAGCGGCGCGTCGATCACTTCAAAGTCCGCGTCGGCCGGCCGGTCGGGTCGGCCCCGGCGGCGCTCCCGGTCCCGGCGGCGTTCCCGGTCCCGGGCGCGGGCGAGGTCCCGGGGGTGGGCGCGCAAGCGGCGGGTCCACCTGATGCCGAGGGCGACGGCCGCCGCCGCGACGAGCAGTTCGGCCAGCGGGTAGCCCAGGCCGATGCCGAAGAACATCGCCGGGGAGGCTTCCCCGGTGAACAGGTAGACGACCGCGCCGAACGGCCCGAAGTGCGGCCCCAAGCCGCACCCGGCGAAGACGAACAGGGCGGTCAGCCCGTAGGCCCGGAAGAGCGCCCCGCGGTACGTGGCCGTGACCATCGCGGCGGCCGCACTGATCGCCGCGAGCATCGTCACGGTCCCGGCCGTGAGCAGGTAGCTCATGAGCAGGAAGTTGATGCTCACGCCGCCGTACAGCGTTGTCATCGACAGGATCGGCAGGCCGGCGAACATGATGCCCAACAGGAAGACGAGCCGGCCGGCGAACTTGCCCATCAAGATTTCCCGGCTCGTCAGGTCGCTGACCAGCAGGTAGACGAGGGTCTTCTTCTCCTTCTCCTCGGAGATGCCCCCGGCGGCGTAGGCGGGCGTGAGCAGCATCATGACGCCGAGTTGGGCGAGGACGAAGGTGAGCGCGAAACTCCGGCCGAACCGGGCCGACTCCTCGATGGACATCGACTGGCTGGTGCCGAGGAACACGTCGGCCGGGCTGACGTTCCAGAACCAGAGTTGGGTGAAGCTGGTGAGGACGAACAGCAGGCACGCGGCCAGGATGAACCGGCCGCGCATGTCCTGGCCGCGGCGGGCCAGGCGGACCAACTCCCAGCCGAAGAGCGGGCCGATCAGCCCGGGACGGGGACGTTTCTCGGCGGGGGTCGGCTCGCTCACGGGGGGCACTCGGGGTGTCGTCGCGTCGGGCCGATTCGGGGGACAGCGGGAAAGAATTTCACCACAGAGTGAACCCGAGCGAAATCCGATTCACCACAGAGTTCACAGAGCAAACAGAGCAGACCAAAACCGAGAAGAACCGAGTGCTAAGAGGGCGAATCCCTGTCGTCGTTCGTTCTCGCCCGGCGGAGCCACTCTGCATCTCTCTTGGTTTGCTCTGTTAGCTCTGTTAGCTCTGTGAACTCTGTGGTGAGTCCGGTTTTGCTGGAGGCAACACTGTTCGCTCTGTGGTGAATCGGGTTTTTCCGCGGAGCCGTCACTTCCGGTCTTGCAGGCCCAGGGCTTGGCCGGCGAGGCCGTAGGGGCGGAAGGTGCCGCGGCCCCAGGCGTCGAAGCCTTCGGCCGGCCGCTTGTCGCCCGCGGCGGCGTTGTTCCGGGCGATCCACAGGCGGCCCCACGCGGTCCCACTGCGGGCGTCCTTGAGGTCCGCCGGGACTTCGATCAGCGTCTCCGCGGCCGGCTTCGCGGGGCCGGTCGTGAACTGGCCGCGCAGCCCTTCGGCCCGGGCCCAGGCGCGGACGTCGTCCCGGCCGACGCCCTTGGCGAACTGATCGACCCGGTCCGGCTGGTTCGCCCGGCCGGCTTGCAGGGCCAACCGCACGAGCAGGGCGTCCGGGACTTCGCCGAACTCGCGCTTGCGGCCGTCGGCGGCGTACACCTCGCCGGCCGCGGCCACCGCCGGGCCGGGTTCGGAGGTCAACTCCGCGACGTGCGCCAACAGCCGCAACCGGCTGTCGGTCCGGCCGGGCCGCTTGCCCACCTCGATGGCCTCGCCGGGCTTGTTGGTCAGCAGGAACAGCAGGCCGTACGTGGCGCGGGGGGTGTCGTCGAGCGGACCGGGGCCGGGCGAGTACGGCGGCACTTTCAAGCCCGCCGGAACGGGGTCGAGGGTCTGGGCCACGGCCACGAGCGGGGCCGGCGGCGCGCGGCCGGCGACGAACGTCGGCAGCAGCGCGGCGACCGACGCGCTCGCGCGGGCCGGGTCGGGGCTGGCTTTGGCCGCCTCGAAGATCGCCACGGCCGTCGCCTCGGGGTGTTCGGCGTCGTTGAAGAGGGCCGGCACGAGCCGCTCGACGAGGTCGGCCTGGTTCACCTTGGCCAGGTCGCGGGTCACCCGCCGCAGCACCCCGTACCGCGCCTCCAGGGCGACGGGCCGCTCCCGGTTGAGCATGGCCGCGAAGGTCTGGCGGAGTTCGCCCTGAACGTCGTGGGCCTTCTCGTTGATCCGCGCCCGGCCTGACCCGGCCGCCTGCGCGACGTACCGGATGCGCTGGCCGGCATCGACCTGCTCTTGCGTGCCCCCCAGCGCGAGTTGGGCGGCCGCGAGTTCGGCGAACAGAGCGTCGCGGCCGAACGAACCCGGCTGGGCTTCGAGTTCCTGGCGGGCCTTGCCGAAGTGCGTCATGGCGTCGGCCAGGTCCTTCGGCCCCTTGTCCTCCCGGCGGGCGGCGTACTCCCCGGCCGCGATGAAGAGGCCGGCGCGGAACAGCGGGACTTCGGCCTTGGGCAGCAGCGAGTCGTCCGGCGGCAAGTCCTTGAGGGCCAGGCCCATCGTCTCGACTTCCTTCGAGTCCGCCCGGGACCCCCGGTAGGCGACGACACTGGCCACGAGCAGCGTGACGACGACGACCGGGAAGGCGACGACGAACACCTTCTGCCAGACCGGCCGGGGTTCGAGTTCGGCCCCCAGGCCGGCGGCCCGCAGCGACCCGCCGTCGACGTACTTCGAATCGGTGGACGAGGTGACGTTGGCGAGTTGTTCGATCTTCCGGCCGGCCGGCATCCCGTCCTGCCGCCAGTCGGTCTTGCCGCCCTTGGCCGCCGGAACGGGGACGCGCTGGCGGGCGCGGCACTCGGGGCACAGCACGTTCTTGCCCTGCTTGTCCCAGGGTTCCGTCCACTGGTGGTCGCAGTTGTCGCACTTGACGCCGATGACCCGCGTCTCGACGGGCACCTCGTCCGGGTCGTCGTTCAAGGCCGTGAGCGCGGCCGTCTCCACGTCGAACGCGGGGGCCGGCGGGAGTTTCGCGGCCGGCTTGGCCGCCGGCTTCCCGACCGGCCGGACGCCGCTCTTCAAGGCCGCGAGGGTCGGGGCGGTGCCGGTCCCGGGCTTAACGGGGACGGCGAACACGGTCCGGCACTCGGCGTTCGCGCACGTCACCTTCTTGCCGGCCAGTTCGTCCTTGAGGCGGTAGGCCTTCTTGCAAGCCGGGCACTGCATTTCGATGGCCATGCGGGCAACTCGGGGTTCAGTGGGCGAGGTTTCCACCCCATTATGAACGCTCCGGCCCCCGCCGGCAATCGCCGCCCCGTTAATCCGCCCGGGCCGCGTACAGCCCCTTCTCGCGGATGAACTCCTCGACCGCCCGCGGCACCAGGTAGCGGATGCTCTTGCCCTCGCTCACCCGCCGCCGCAAGTCCCGGCTGGCGACCTCCATGAGCGGGCAGGCCACGACCCGCAACCGCACGTCCCCCGGCCCGACGCCCAGACTCGCGGCCAGCGCCCCGGCCGTGAGCAGTTCGACCCCCGGCCGCGGCACGACGATCAGTTCGGCGAGTTTGAGCAACTCGCGCGGCTCGTACCACGTCGGCAGGTCGTGCAGCGAGTCCGCCCCGATGACCAGGCTGAACTCGTCCCCCGGGTGCCGGTCGGCCAGTTCCCGCAGCGTGTTCACCGAGAAGCTCGGCGGCGGCAACTCCTTCTCGACGGCGTCCACGACGAACGCCGGCTGCCCGGTCGTGGCGAGCACGGCCATGTCGCACCGGGTCTCGAACCGCGTCAACACGCGGTCGGTCTTGTGCGGCGGCTTGTAACTCGGCAAGAACCGCACGAGGCCCAGCCCGGCCTCGTCGCGGACGCGCTCGGCGAGGACCAGGTGCCCGACGTGAACGGGGTCGAACGTCCCGCCGAATATCCCGACGCGCATCGCAACGGCTCCGAATCCTGACGGCACAACGGTGTCGCTTTACGGATTCCACGCCCCGAATCGACGCCCGGCGCGCCGAGAGCGACGACGGGATTTGTTAGCCCGACGCGCGAGCAAGGGACGCAAGGGTTCGTACGCAGTGTCGGCGGCCGACGACGGTACGGTCAGCGCCGGCGATTACGTGAGATGGCGTTCTGGCACAGTCCGGAGGCGGGCCACCAACTCGGTGCGGTGCCGGTCCAAAATGTCCAGGATCTCGTCGTCGTCAATGTCGCCGAGGGTGCGGCCGAGGTGAACGTCGCCGAGGAACCCGAGGTGGGCCATGAGTTGGCCGAGCCGCACGTCCGGGGACAAGGTCCACACTTCGGCGAGCGCCGCCAGGAGCTGTTGCTGGGTTGCGGAAGTCACGGGAGAACGTCTCCGATTGTCGGGTCGGCCGCGAGCGCCTTGGGTAACTTCCCGATCACCTCGACCCGGATCAACTTGCCGGGGGCGAGCTTGGCGATTCGGGTCGCCCGCGCGACGCCATTGTACAGCATCAGGACGCCGTCCGACCCCTCGTACACCCACGGGGCCGGCATTCCGGCGTCCGACCGGCCGTACCGCGAAATCTGCCGGGCCAACTTGGCCGGGTCCGCACCCTGCCGCCGCGACGGCGGGACGCGAAGGTCGCGGGGATCAACGTCGCGGAAGTCGGGCAGCATGGGCCGATGATACGAACTGGAACGCACGGCCGAACGATTTTGTGGCGAAATGACGCTGCCAATCGTGCGCCGGCGAGCCAGGAGCGTCAGCGACTGGAGGTTCCTCGATCTTCAGTCGCTGATGCGGGGACCTCCAGTCGCTCACGCGAAGACCTCCAGTCGCTGACGCCCGCCGGTCGGCGGGCGGCTCACCAAAAGGGCCTTGTCAAGTCGCGGAATGTCGCCATAATCACGCTTTGGTTCAACACACACCCGGTCGGGGTGCGAGGGTAACGCCACTCCCAACCCCTGGGCCGGCGTGAGAGTAGCCCCGAGAGGTTCGCATGTCGGATATTGCCAAGCTGACCGTTCACGCCCGCACCACCACCGGCACCCGCGCCGCCAAACGCCTCCGCAAGAGCGGCATGGTCCCGGCCGTCGTGTACGGGCACAAGGAGCCGGTCGCCCAGATCGCCATCGACGCGGTCGAGCTGACCCGGGCGATCCGCGTCCTCCACGCCCGCACCTTCCGGCTCGAAATCAACGGCAAGATCGACACGGTCCTCATCAAAGAACTCCAGTGGGACTACCTCGGCAGCGAGATGATCCACGTCGATTTCGAGCGCCGCGACCTGACCGAGAAGGTCAAAGTGGCCGTGCCGATCGAACTGCGGAACAGCCCCAAGACGACGGGCGGGGCGTCCCTCGACCAGCCTCTGCACCGGCTCAACGTCGAGTGCTCCTTCGGGTCGATCCCCGAGGCCGTCCGGGTGGACATCCTGAACCTGCTGCTCGGCCACCCGATCCACGTCCGCGAACTGACGCTGCCCGAAGGCGTGGTCGCCCTCGACCCGCCGGAAATGGTCGTCGTCCAGTTGAAGATGGGCGGGGCCGAGCCGGCCGAGGCGTCGGAAGCGGCGGAGGGGTCCGAGCCGGTCATCCTGACCGCCAAGAAGGGCAAGGACGACGCCGAGTAACGCCGAGACCGGGGCCGGAGCGGGCGCATGAAGATCATCGTCGGCCTCGGCAACCCCGGCGCGAAGTACGCCGGCACCCGGCACAACGTCGGCTTCGACGTGATCGACTACCTCGCCGCCGACCCCAGTTGTGGGACGGCCCGGGCGAAGTTTCAGTCGCTCGTCGCCGAGTTGAAAATCGGCAGTGAGCCGACGCTGTTGGTCAAGCCGCAGACGTTCATGAACCTGAGTGGCCGGGCCGTCCGCGAGATTTTCGACTTCTACAAACTGACCCCGGCCGACGTGCTCGCGGTCAGCGACGACTTCAACCTGCCGTTGGGCAAGTTGCGACTGCGGGGGCAGGGGAGCCACGGCGGGCAGAACGGCCTGCGGAACATCCAGGAGTGCCTGGGCACCGACGCTTACCCGCGACTGCGGCTCGGCGTCGGTCAGCCGGCCGGCGGGGAGGCGATCGACTTCGTCCTCTCCCGGTTCAAACCGGGCGAGCGGGCGGCGGCGGACGACGCGGTCGCCCGGGCCGGCCAGGCGGTACTCCTCTGGGTCCGCGAGGGCCTCGACGTGTGCATGAACCGCACGAACGCCGGCGACCCGGACGCGAAACCGAAGAAGCCGAAGCCGCCGCGACCGGAGAAGACCGAACCGCCGAAGCCGAAGCCGACTGACGCCGAAGACAAGGTGACGAAGACCGAGTGACGAGTTACTCCCCCCGGCGCGTGGTCGGGGGGTCGCCGCGGCGAGTGCCGGGCGAACCAGGCTGACACCTTAGCCAAGACGACCAGGACCAACATGCCGATCCAGACGTACGAAACGCTGTTCATGCTCGACTCGACCCGGTTCGCCGCCGACGCGGACGCGATCAAGGGGCAGTTGCACGCCACCCTGGAGCGGTACGGGTCCGAGATCCTGGTCAGCCGCATGTGGGACGACCGCAAGCTGTTCTACCCGATCCGCAAGCAGAAGAAGGCGACCTTCCACATCGTCTACTACAAGTGCGAGAGTACCAAGCAGCGGGACATCGAGCGGGACTTCGCCATCAACGAAAACGTCCTCCGGCTGATGACCTCGCACATCGACTACCGGTGGCTCGAGACGATGATGGACCTGGCCCAGAACGACACGACCCCCGGGTTCGCGCTCCGCGGCCTCCAGGACGACACGGCGGGCGACAACGTCACGCCGAACTTCGGCGGCGAGGCCGAGGGCGAAGCCTTCACCGCCGCCGGGGCCGGCCGCCGCCGCCCGGAGCGGGCCGCCGAGAAGCCCGAGTAATCGCTACCGACCTGTCCGCCCCGGTTGGCGGTGTTTAAGTTAAACCCCAGACGCGGCCGGCGGCACTCGAAGCGACTTCCTTCCTTACCCTGCCCCCCACTCAGTCGGCGACCGCGTCTCGGAGGATTGACTCGTGGCGAACATGAACAAGGTGATCCTGATCGGCCGCTTGACCCGGGACGTGGAGACCCGCGCGTTCCAGAACGGCGGCCTGGTGGCGAAGTTCGGCTTCGCGGTGACCAACCGCAAGAAGAACGCCCAGACCGGCCAGTGGGAAGACGAGCCGATGTTCCTCGACTGCGAGGCGTTCAACCGCGGCGAGACCGGCAAGCTGGCCGACCTGGTCCGCGACAAGTGCCGCCGCGGCAGCCAGATCATGGTCGAGGGCAAGCTGCACTTCGAGCAGTGGGACGACAAGACCACGGGCGCGAAGCGGTCGAAGCACAAGCTCGTCGTCGATAACGTCCAGTTGCTCGACCCCCGCCAGGACGGTGCCGGCGGGTCGTCCGGTGGTGCCGGCGACGACGACATGGAAATGCAGTCCCCGCCGCGGTCCGCCCCGCCCGCCGGCGGCGTGACCGGCGGCAGCCGCGCCCCCGGCCGGCCGGGCGGGTTCTCCCCGCCGCAACCCGCCCCGCACGACGACCACGACGAGGGCGGCGACATCCCGTTTTAATCCGTACCGATGACCCGCGTGCCGGGGGCGACCCCGGTGCCGTGGCAACTTTTTGTGAAGGTTCCCCGCGATGGCCAAGACAGTCACGAAGCCCAAGGCGAAGGGCGACAAGAGCAAGCCGGCCGTCAAGGCCCTTCCCCAAAAGAAGGTCCGCAAGCGGAACCAGGTCAAAAAGGGCAAGAACGGCGGCACGCTCATCGTGCTGATCGAGGACGTGACGCACCTCGGCAAGCAGGGCGACCTCGTCGAGGTGAAGAGCGGGTACGCCCGCAACTACCTCCTCCCCTACAGCCTCGCCGTCATCCCGACGGACCACAACCTGCGGCTCCTCGACCGGTACAAGATCAAGGTCTTGAAGGCCAAGGAAGCCCGGATCGCCGACCTCAAGGTCCTCGCCGAGCAGATCAGCCGCCTGACCAGCCTGACGATGGAGGCCAACGCCACCGAAGACGGCCACCTGTACGGCAGCATCGGCCCGGTCGAGATCTCGAAGACCCTCAAGGGCAAGAACCTGATGGTCGAGCCGGACATGGTCAAGCTGGAACTGCCGATCAAGGAGGCCAACACCTTGACCGAAGTCCCGCTGTCCCTCGGCTACGGCATCGAGGCCAAGATTCAGGTCCTCGTCGTCGCCTTGCAGCAGACGCCGCCGAAGAAGTAGCACCTCCGGCCGGAACGTCGTCAACGCCGGGCACCCCCACGAGGGGTGCCCCTACGGTTCGCCTGCGGCGGAGCCGAAGATCACCGGCGGGTCCGCCGCCGCCGAATTCTTGTCGGGGCATCCCCTTGTGGGTGCCCGGCCTGCGCTTCCTGGGGCGTAAGCCGACGACCGCGCGTCTCCCCGTTCATGCCCTGTGACGATTCACAACTCCCCGCGAGTTCGTCGAGATGGTCCGAGCGACACAGTACAAGCCGCCCGAGTTGAAGTCGGCCCGCGAACTCGTGCTGATGCGCGAGTCCGGGAAACTCGTCGCCCGCGCCCTGCAAATCTGCCGGGACATGGCCAAGCCGGGCGTCAAGACGATCGAGATCGACCAGGCCGTCGAGAAGTTTTACAAATCCCACGACGCCACCCCGCTGTTCAAGGGGTACCCCGGCAAGGTGCCGTTCCCGGCCGTCACCTGCCTGAGCGTCAACGAAGAAGTCGTCCACGGCATCCCCAAGGCGCGGGTCCTGCGCGAGGGCGACCTGCTCAAGGTCGATACCGCCTGCCGGCTCAACGGTTGGTGCGCCGACCGGGCGATTGCGATCCCCATCGGCACCATCCGCCCCGAGTGGGCGCGGCTGGTCCGGGTGGCCGGCGAGGCGCTGCAAATCGCCATCGACGAACTGCCCCGGCGGAAGTGGTGGAGCGAGGTCGCGTCCCGGATGCAGAAGCACGTCGAGACGTCCGGCTTTCGCATGGTCGAAGCTTACGTCGGCCACGGCATCGGCCGGAACATGCACGAGAACCCGCAGGTGCCGAACTTCGTGGACCGGGACACCCGCAAGCACGACTTCCGCCTCGAAGCCGGCCTCGTCCTGGCCGTCGAGCCGATGGTGAACATGGGCAAGGCCGACGTGAAGGCCCTGGGCGACCACTGGACGGTCGTGACGAAGGACGGCCTGCCGAGCGTCCACGTCGAGCACACGCTGGCCCTCACCCCGCACGGCGTCGAGATCATCACGGCCGACGAGGGCGCGTTCGACGACTTCCCGCCGGTCGCGGCGTCGCACGCCGCCCCGGTCGCCGTCGGCGCGAGTTAGCCGTGCCGGCCGGCCCGCGCCCGCCGCGGGGCACCTGGTCGCACCTGACCGAGCCGCAACTGCTCGCCCAGTGCGAGGTCGATACCTACCGGGCCAGCGGCCCCGGCGGGCAGAAGCGCAACAAGACGAGTTCGGCCGTCCGCCTGCGGCACCCGCCGACCGGCCTGCTCGTGATCGCCGAGGAGAGCCGGTCGCAGCACGCGAACAAGGCAAAGGCCCTGACCCGCCTCCGCCGCGCCCTGTACCTCGACTGGCGCGACCCCATCGACCCCGCCACCGCCGCAACCCACCCCGACCTGGCCGGCGCGATCGCCGGCGGCCGGCTCGACCTCGGCGTGAAGCACCCGCTCTTCTGGCCCGCCGCCGGGGTCCTCCTGGACGTGCTCGCCGCCGCCGGGGCGCAAGTCAGCACGACGGCCGCCGCCCTCGGCCTCTCGACGGCGAACGTCGTCGAGTTCTTGCAGAGCGACCCCCGCCTCTGGCAGTCGGCCAACCGCCTCCGCGCCGCCCACGACCGCAAGCCGTTGAAGGCGACGTAACGGCTCCGCCTGCGGCGGAGCCTTAGGAGCACTACCCGGGACTTTTGCGCTCCTGCAGGCCGCTGACGATGCGGAGGAGCATTCCGCGGGGCAGGAAGCGGGCACCGAGGGTGCCGACGCGGTTCATCAGCTTCGGGAAGATGAGGCGGTCGCCGCGCAGGGTGCCGGCGTAGGCGGCGTCGGCGACGGGGCCGACGGGCATGACCCCGGGGGCGTCGAACAGCTTCGAGCTTTCGAGTGCGGCGTTGGCCACGAAGTCGGTGTGCGTCGGGCCGGGGCACAGGCAACTGACCGTGACGCCGGTGCCCCGCACCTCGTAGCTCAGCGCCTCGGACAGCGACAGGACGTAGGCCTTGGTCGCGTAGTACCCGGCCATCAGCGGGCCGGGCTGGAAGGCGGCCGTCGAGGCGACGTTGAGCACCCGGCCGCGCTTCTGCACGACCATGCCGGGGAGCAGCAGCCGCGTCAACTCGGTCAGCGCGACGACGTTGACCAACAGCATCGCCGTGAGCTTGGCGGGGTCGCTCTCGGCGAACGGCCCGTACTGGCCGAAGCCGGCGTTGTTGACCAGCACGTCCACGGTGAGCGCCTGCGCGGCGACGGCGTCGGCCAATGCCCGGGCCGCGCCGGGCGCGCTCAGGTCGGCCGGCAGGACGTGGACCGTCGCGCCGTGCTTCGAGCGCAACTCGGCGGCCAAGACTTCGAGCGCGGCGGCGCGGCGGGCGGTGACGATCAGGTCGTGGCCGCCGGCGGCGAACCGCAGTGCGAGTTCGCGGCCGATGCCGCCGCTCGCGCCGGTAATTAGGGCGAGCGATTTCAGTGGGCCACCGCCTTCGCCGACGATTCGCCGGTGATGAGCCGGGCCGACCGGTTGCGGGTGACGTAGTTCCAGAACCACTGGAACAGGACCAGGACGCGGTTCGAGAAGTGGGCGATGTAGATCACGTGGACGGCCAGCCAGGCGAGCCAGGCGATGAACCCGGTGAACCGCATGAACCCCACGTCGGCGACGGCGCGGCGGCGGCCGATGGTCGCCATCGACCCCTTGTCCCAGTACTTGAACGGCCCCGGCAGGCTCTCGCCCTTGAGCCGCCGGTGGATCAGGTCGCCGACGTAACTGCCCTGTTGGATCGCCACCTGCGCGACGCCCGGGAGCGGCTTGCCGGTGGCCCCGTTCAAACTGGCCATGTCGCCGATGGCGAACAGGTCGGTGCGGCCGCCCAGCGAGCAGTCCGGGCCGACGCTCGCGTGCCCGGCCCGGCCGACGGCGAACGCGGTGCCCCCGGCGGCGACGACGGCGTCCGACAATTTCTGGCCGAGCGGCGACGCCTTGACCCCGGCGGCCCAGACGACCGTCTCGGTGTCGATCCGCCGCACGGCCGTGCCCGCGTCGGTCTTGACGACGACGCGGTCCGGGCCGATCTCGGTCACGTGCGCGTCGAGTTGGACCTCGACGCCGAGGGCTTCCAGGGCTTTCAGAGCGTAGGCGGATAACTTCTCGTGGAAGCCGCCGAGCACCCGCGTCTGGCCCTCGACGAGGATGACCCGGGCGACGGCCGGGTCGATGTTGCGGAAGTCCCGGCGCATCGTCACCCGGGCGAGTTCGCAGATGCCGCCGGCCATCTCGACGCCGGTCGGCCCGCCGCCGACGACGACGAACGTGAGCAGCCGCTGCCGGGCGACCGGGTCGGTCGTCCGCTCGGCCTTCTCGAACGCGGTCAGCACCTTGCGGCGGATCTTGGTCGCGTCCTCGACCGTCTTGAGGCCCGGCGCGTGCTCCTCCCACTCGGCGTGCCCGAAGTAGTGGTGCGTCGAGCCGCCGGCGACGACGAGCGTGTCGAACGGGATCGCGTCCCCGTCCTGGAGGAGCACCCGCTTCGTGACCATGTCGAAGCCCGACACCTCGGCCAGCAGCGTCACGGCGTTCTTCTGGCTCGTGAAGACCGACCGCAGGGGGGCCGCGATGTTGGCCGGCGACAGCCCGCCGGTGGCGACCTGGTACAGCAGCGGCTGGAACAGGTGGAAGTTCCGCCGGTCGATGATCGTGACGTCGACGGGGGACCGGCGGAGGGTCTGCGTACAGTACATGCCGCCGAAGCCCCCGCCGATGACGACGACGCGGTGCCGGGGTGTGGAATCGTTCGCCATGCGTGACTCGTGCGGGATCGGGTGCCGGAGTGATTGTAGGCATTCCCGGCGAGTCAAGAGCGTCAGCGACTGGCGGTTTCGCTGACGAACTCCGTCGCTCACGCTCCTGGCTCGCCGGGTCGGTGTTAGACCGGGCGGCCGAAGAACGGGGCGAGTTGCTTGATCTGGGCGAGGAGCGCGTCCAGGGCCGGGTAGTCCAGCGACTGCGCGCCGTCGGACATCGCCTGGTCGGGCGTCGGGTGGGTCTCGATGAGCAGGCCGTCGGCCCCGGCGGCCAGGGCCGCCAGGGACATCGCGGGGACGTAGGCGCGCTTGCCGGTGCCGTGGCTCGGGTCCACGAAGATCGGCAGGTGGCTCAAGGTTTTCGCCGGCGGGATGACGCTCAGGTCGAGCGTGTTCCGGCTGTGGTCCGAGAAGGTGCGGACGCCCCGCTCGCACAGAATGACCTGGTAGTTCCCGCCGGCCATGATGTACTCGGCCGCCATCAGCCAGTCTTCGAGCGTCGCGCTCATGCCCCGCTTCAACAGCACCGGCTTGCGGCACTGGCCGACCCGCTTCAGCAGGCTGAAGTTCTGCATGTTCCGCGTGCCGATCTGAATGATGTCCGACGCCTCCTCGACGGCGGCGGCGTGCTCCACGTCCATCACCTCGGTGACGATGCCGATGCCGGTCTGCGCGCGGGCTTTTTTGAGGATCGCCAGGCCTTCGAGGCCCATGCCCTGGAAGGCGTAGGGGCTGGTCCGCGGCTTGAACGCCCCGGCCCGGAGGAACTTCACCCCCCGGCTCATCAGGTGCGCTGCGCACTCCAGAATCATCCCCTCGCCCTCGACCGAACACGGCCCGGCGATGACCGTGAACGACTTCGGGCCGACGGTCCCTTGCGGCATCGCAATCGTCGTGTCGTCGCGGTGCATCTCCCGGCTGGCGAGCTTGTACGGCTTGGTCACGCGGATCGCGTCCTCGACCCCCGGCAGGACTTCGAACCGCGCCTTATCGACGGCCCCGGTGTTCCCCGTGATGCCGATGGCCGTGCGGGTGGCCCCCGGCAGCGGGTGCGGGGTCAGGCCCAGGCCGGCGATCGTTTCGACGACGCGGGCGATCTCGGCGGGCGTCGCATGGGAGCGCATCACGACTAACATCTTCTCGCCTCGGGGCCGGTCGCGCGGCCGGTCGGGGCCACGGCGGGAATCGTGCAAACGGCTAGTATAGAAGCGGGGCAAGGGTCGCCCCGGTTTCCTCCCGTCAACCCGTACTCTGGACTCTCATGCACCTCGTGCCGGTTCTCGACCTACGGGCCGGGCGGGCGGTTCGGGCCGTCGGCGGGCGGCGCGCGGAGTACCGACCGTTCGCCGAAGACCCGCTCGCGCTGGCCCGCCGGTTGATCGACTTGGCCGGCGCGACTTCGCTGTACGTCGCCGACCTGGACGCGATTCAGGGCGTCGGCTCGAACCGCGCGGTCTGGGAGGCGTTCCCCGGCGAACTCGGGGTGCGGGTTGTCGTCGATGCCGGCTTGCGCACCGCGGCGGACATCGAAGCGTTCCCCGTGGGCGTCGGGTTGGTCCCGATTGCCGCGAGCGAGACGCTGGCCGGGCCGGAAGTCGCCGGCGGGATGCAAGACTGGGGCGGCGACGCGGTTTTCTCCGTCGATTCGCAGGCCGGGCAACTTCTCGGGCCGTGGCAGGCGTGGCGCACGCTGGGCGTGAGCGGGCCGCGCGACGTGGTCGGCATGGCCCGCGCGGGGCACGCCCTCACCGGGGCGTTCGCCGTGATTCTGCTCGACCTGGCCCGCGTCGGCGAGCGGGGCGGGCCGGCCGAGGACGAGATTGCTGCCGTGCGCGCGACGCTTCCCGTCAGCGTGGCACTTTGGGTCGGCGGCGGCGTCCGGGACCGTGCGGACGTGCGGCGGTTGGGCGACCTGGGCGTCCAGGGGGTGCTGGTTGCGACGGCGCTGCACGACGGCGGGCTGCCGTAACTTTGCCAAGTTTCGACTTGCGGACCGGTCCGCGCAACCGCTATAACCGGCCCTCACGGAGCGCCGAACCCCGACGCACGGCCCGCCAAGGATTGGCAGGTCGTCGGAGAACGGCCCCCGTCGCACGGCACGGCAGGAACACCCGCAGGAGGCGGCGCGATGAGCAAGACGCTCAGTTTCTTTGAGGCCGCGTGGACCCGGTCGCGGGACCACGCCCTCGCGGGCCGTCGCCGGGAAGCGCTGGCCGCGCTTCAGCCCCTCCTCGCCGGCACGGACGCCGCGGGAGGGCCGCCGGTCAAGCTCGCCGCCCTGGGGCACCGCCTGGCCGCCCGGTTGCACTTCAACGCCGAGAACTACCGGGCCGCCCGCCGGCACCTGCGGGCCGCCCGCCGCCTGGCCCCGGCCCACGCCGAGACGCACTACGACCTCGGGCTGGCCTGGGAGCGCGACCCGCAAGGGTCGGACCGGTTCGCCCTGCACTCGTACCGCCGGGCCGACCGCCTGGCCCCGGACGTGCCGAAGTACCTGGCCGCCCACGGGCGCGCGCTGGTCCGCAACGACCGGGCCGTGCGCGGCCGCCGGCTACTCCGCCGGGCGGTCCACCTCGCCCCGGGCAAGCCGGCGATTCTGCGGACCGTGGTCGAAGGCTTGCGCGAGTCGGGCCGCACCGATGAAGCGTACCGGGTCGTCGTGAAGGCGAAGTTTCTCGCGCCGCACTGCCGGGACGTGAACCAACTCTACGCCGAAGCCCGCTTCGCCCTCACGGCGCGGGCACAGTCGCACGCCGGCGACCGGCCGGCGGTGTTGGCATTCCCCGGGGTTACCGGGGCCGCGGCGGTCGGCTCCCGCCGGGACGGCCCGGCCGCGGTCCGCCCGCACTTGCCCCGAATCCACTTCCGCCAGGGCTAGGCCGGCCGCCCGCCGGGCGCGCTCCGGGCGGGCCGGACGGGCGCGGTCGCCCCGGTCGCGGGCCGTCGAACCGCTTGGGACCGTCGGGGCCGTTCGTCGGTGGTCCGGTCGGTCGCCCCGGTCGGGGGCCGTCGAACCGCTTGGGTCCATCGGGGCCGTTCATCGGCGGGCGTTGGCCCGGGCCTTCGCCCTGCGGCGGCTTGCCGAACGGGCGGGACGTGCGGCCGCGCGGCGGGACGATGCCCGGCCCGGGGATGATCCGCGGGCGGACCTTCTTGACCGGTGCGCCGTCCGGCTTCGCCTCCCCCGACGGCTCTTCGAGGCCGGCGGCGATGCGCTTCTGGATCCGCTTCTCGTTCTCCGCGATCACCTTGTTCAACTCGCCGAGTTCGATCAGCGTCATCTTGCGGGCCTTGCCCTTGGGCAGGCGGTCGAGCAGCACCGTGCCGATGGCGATCCGCTTGAGCCGCAGCACCTTGTGCTCCAGCTTGGCCAGCATCCGGCGGATTTCGCGGTTCTTGCCCTCGCACAGCACGACGCGGAGCCAGGTGCTGTCGCCCTGGGTCTTGATGCGGCGGACGCTCTTCGCCTTGACCTTGCCGTCGGACAGCCAGACGCCGTCGAGGAGTTTTTGCAAGTCGTCCGTCGAGGGCTTGCCGGCGACGAGCACCATGTACGACTTCTCGACCTCGTACCGCGGGTGCATGAGCGAGTTGGCCAGCTCGCCGTCGTTGGTCATGAGGAGCATCCCCTCGCTGGCCTCGTCGAGCCGGCCGACGGTGTAGACGCGCTGCTCGACGTGCGGGATCAAGTCCGTGGCGAGTGGCCGGCCGCTCGGGTCGTGGTTGGTACACAGGTAGCCGGGCGGCTTGTGGACGACCCAGTAGACGGGCGTCTCGGACTTGACCGGCTGGTCGTCCACGGAGACCCGCTGCAGCACGGGATCGACTTTGACGCCGAGGTCGGCGACGACCTGGCCGTTCAGCTTGACGCGGCCGGCTGCGATGAGGTTGTCGCAGTACCGGCGGGAGCCGACGCCGGCGTGGGCGAGAAACTTGTTGAGGCGTTCCATGCCGTTACTTTAGCGCAAAACCGCGCCGGGTGAAGGAAGAAGTTCCCCGCCCGGCCGGCACCCTTGCTTCCGCGGGGGCGAACCGCTACCCATCAGGGAACATCCCCGCCCTCCCCCCCTCCCGTGTTCGGAGCAAGTATGTCGAAGTTCCCCGCCGACGCCGCCGGCAAGAAACTGGTCACCCTCATCCCCGGCGACGGCATCGGCCCGGAGTGCGTCGAAGCGGCCAAGACGATCGTCGAAGCGGCCGGGGCGAAGATCGCCTGGGAGGTCCGCCACGCCGGCGAAAGCGTGTTCAAGCAGGGCATCCCCAGCGGCGTCCCGCAGGAGACGATCGACAGCATCAAGAAGACCCGGTGCGTGCTCAAAGGCCCCCTCGGCACCCCGGTCGGCTACGGCGAAAAGTCGGCCAACGTGACCCTGCGCAAGCTGTTCGAGACCTACGCCAACATCCGCCCCGTGCGCGAGTTGCCGGGCGTCAAGACCCCGTACAGTGGCCGCGGCATCGACCTGGTCGTGGTCCGCGAGAACGTCGAGGACCTGTACGCCGGCATCGAACACATGCAGACGCCGGGCGTCGCGCAGTGCTTGAAACTCATCAGCCGCAAGGGCTGCGAGAAGATCGTCCGCATCGCCTTCGAGTTCGCCCGCAGCGAGGGCCGCAAGTCGGTGGCGTGCGCGACCAAGTCGAACATCATGAAGATGACCGAGGGCACCCTGAAGCGGACCTTCGAGGAGGTCGCCAAGGAGTACCCGGACATCCAGTCGTGGCACGTCATCATCGACAACGCCTGCCACCAACTCGTCAAGAAGCCCGAGCAGTTCGACGTGATCGTCACGACGAACATGAACGGCGACATCATGTCCGACCTGACGAGCGCACTCGTCGGCGGGCTGGGGTTCGCGCCGTCGGCCAACCTGGGCAGCGAGGTCGCCATCTTCGAGGCGGTCCACGGCAGCGCCCCGAAGTACGCCGGCAAGAACGTCATCAACCCCACGGCCGTCCTCGGGTCGGCGATCCTGATGCTGCGGCACCTGGACGAATTCGACGCGGCGGTGGCCATCGAGCACGCCCTGATGGTGACGATGGAAGAGGGCAAGGTGCCGACCGGCGACGTGGTCGGGTACGACAGCCCGAAGGCGGCCAAGACGACCGACTTCGCCGCGGAGGTGATCAAGAACCTGGGTCGCAAGAGCACGACGTACAAGGTCCGCGAGTACAAGCCGCTGAAGATGCCGACCGTGCCGAAGGCGGCCGACCCGGTGGTGGCGAAGACCCGCCGGGTCGTCGGCTTCGACCTGTTCGTCGAGAGCACCGACCACCCGACGAAGCTCGGTCCGGTCCTGGCAGCGGCGGTCGAGGGCAGCCCGGTGAAGCTCAAGATGATCTCGAACCGGGGCACGCAAATCTACCCGGACAAGGGCACGACGATCGACTGCACCGACGCCAGCCAGTGCCGCTTCCTGCTCCGCGACGCCGGCGAACTGGCCGACGCGGCGATCTTCGCGCTGCTGCCCAAACTCGCCGCCGTGGCCACGTGGGCGCACATCGAAAAGCTGCAAGAGTTCGACGGCCAGCCGAGCTTCACCAAGGCCCAAGGCGAAGACTAACGGCGAGCCAGGAGCGTAAGCGACTGGAGGTCTCCGACAACATTCGCGTCGGAGACCTCCAGTCGCTTACGCTC
>JANYHV010000079.1 GCA_025362195.1 Fimbriiglobus sp.
TGCGGTTGTACGCGGCGTGCTTCTCCTCGCCGTAGACGGTCACGTCGTAGGTCAGGTTGGCGTTGCGGCGCGTCAGCTCGTCGAGGAGCCGCCCCGCCGCCATGCCGTTGCCGATCACCGCGAGTCGCTTCTTCACGCGCCGGCTCCTACTGTCGTGACCTTGACCGCGGCGATGCGCACGGCCGCGTACTTGAACTCCGGCATCCGGCTGACCGGGTCGAGCGCCGCGTTCGTCAGCGCGTTCGCCGCGCGGCGGCCGCCCCAGTGGAACGGCACGAACAGCACGTCCGGCCGCACGTCGGTGGTCACGTCGGCGACGAACTCGGCCTTGCCGCGGCGCGACTCGATCACCACCGTCGCCCCGGCCTGGATGTCGTGCCGGGCGGCGAGTCGCGGGTGCAACTGCACGCACGGCGACGGCTTCGCCGCGGCCAGGCGGCTGACGAGGCGGGTCTGCGTGCCGGAGTTGTAGTGCTCCTTGTACCGGCCCGTGGTCAACGTCAGCGGGTACTCGGCGCTCGGCTCCTCGCCGGCGGCGCGGTGCGTCACGGGGAAGAACTTCGCGCGGCCGTCCTTGTGGTGGAAGCGCTCCGTGAACATCCGCGGCGTGCCGGGGTGCTCCTCGTCGGGGCACGGCCAAAAAACGCCGTCGGTGGCGTCGATCTTGGCGTAGGTGATGCCCGCATAGTCGGCCGTCGCCCCGGCGGTGGCCTGCCGCAACTCGGCGAACACCGCCTCGGTGGACTTGAACGTGAACTTCTCGCCGACGCCCAGCCGGTCGGCCAACCCCTGGAGAACCTGGATGTCGGTGCGCACGTTGCGCGGCATCCGGGCCGACACGCGGCGGCGGATCACGCGGCCTTCGAGGTTGGTCATCGTCCCCTCCTCCTCGGCCCACTGCGCGACCGGCAGCACGACGTGGGCGTGCGCCGTCGTCTCGTTCTCGAAGCTGTCGTTGACGGCGAGGAAGTCGAGTGAGCGCAGGCGGCTCTCGATGCGCAGCGAGTCGGGGGAGGCGACGACGACGTTCGACCCGGCGACCAGCAGTGCGCGAATCCCCGTCGGCCCCAGGGCGTCGAGCAACTCGAAGGCGCTCTTGCCCTTGCGCGGCAACGCCGAGGCTTCGACGCCCCAGAGCTTGGCGATGAACTCGCGGTCGGCTTCGACTTCGATGAGGCGGTAGCCGGGGAGTTGGTCGGCCTTCTGGCCGTGCTCGCGGCCGCCCTGGCCGTTGCCCTGCCCCGTCAGGCAGCCGTAGCCCGAGTGCGGCTTGCCCATGAGGCCGAGTGCCAGGGCCAGATTAATCAGCGAGTGAACGGTATCGACGCCCTTCGACTGCTGCTCCGCCCCGCGGCCACTCAGCAACATGCACGACTTCGCGGCCGCCATCCACCGCGCCGCCGTGCGCATCTGCGCCTCGGGCACGCCGGTCAACCGCTCGACGTGGGCGGGGTGGTAGTCGAGGACCGTGCGGCGGACGGCGTCGAAGCCGGTCGTGCGGGCGTCGATCGCGGCGCGGTCGATGAGGTTCTCTTCGACGGCGATGGCGAGCAGGCCGTTGTGCAAGGCGAGGTCGCTGCCGGGGTTCAGTTGCAGGTGTAAGTCGGCGGCGCGGGCGGTCGCCGTGCGGCGCGGGTCGGCGACGATGAGCCGGCCGCCGTTGGCCTTCTGCAAGTCGAACCACTGCATGATCGGCGGCAGCGTGTCGGCGCAGTTCGACCCGGCGAGATACGCCACCTCGGCGTGCGCGATGTCGGCGACGGGGAACGGCAGGCCGCGGTCGATGCCGAACGCCCGGTTGGCCCCGGCGGCGGCGCTCGACATGCAGTACCGGCCGTTGTAGTCGATGTTCGGGGTGCGCAGGGCGACGCGGGCGAACTTGCCGAGCAGGTACGCCTTCTCGTTCGACAGCGCCCCGGAGCCGAAGACGCCGAGCGCCGCCGGCCCCGACTCGGCGCGAATCGCCTCGAACTTTTCGGCGATCAGGTCGAGGGCGTAATCCCACGAGGCGGTTTGGAACGCATCGGTCGCCTTGGCCCGGACGAGCGGCGTGAGCAGGCGTTGCGGGTGTTCGAGCAACGTGTGGGCGGTCCAGCCCTTGATGCAGAGCTGGCCGTTGTTGACGGGAAAGTGCGGGTCGCCCATGACGCCCAGCGGCCGGCCGTCGCCGTCGCCGAGCAGGATGCCGCACTGGTAGGCGCAATACGGGCAGTGCGTCCGCAGGGCGAAGGTCTCGGTGGCAGTGGGCAGCGGCATCATGGGGGCGGCGAATCTCGGGATTCAGGCGAACCGGAAGCGTGAGCGCCCGGAGTTTTGACCGGCGAGCCGGAAGCGTGAGCGCTCGGAGGTTTTGTTGACGCGAAGGACTCCGGGCGCTGACGCTTCCGGCTCGCCGGTCAAAGCTCCACGTACACCGCGCCGTCCACCACACTCACGGCGTAGGTTTTGAGCGCGCACGCGGACGGCTGGTCGCACTGGCCGGTCGCTGAGTCGTACTTGAACGCGTGGTACGGGCAGACGATCTGGTCGCCCGCGATCATGCCGTCGGCGAGCGGGCCGCCCTTGTGCGGGCAGGTCGCCTCGACGGCGAACACCTTGCCCTCGCGGCTGCGGAACACGGCCAGCGGCGTGTCCCCCACCTGGAAGGCGTGGCCCAGGCCGACGGGCAAGTCCGTGAGCGGGCCTAACGGCACCCGCCGGGTCAGAGTCGAGGTCATCGGTCGGTACTCGTTTGGGGGGTGAGGTTAGGCCATCGGCAGGGGGACCGTCCGCACGTCTTCAAATTGCCCGGCGTACACCGGCTTGTCGCGCTCCAGCCACGGATCGACGTAGGCGTCGCACGTCCGCACCACCTCGGCGTCGAGTTCGGCGACGATCCCGAGCGAGTCGTTCACCAGCACGTCGCGCAGGTGTTCGATCGTGAACCGCGGCACGAAGTCGTAGGTTCGCTCGACCCACTTGGCGTTGTCCCGGTAGTAGACGAAGAACCGGCCGATCATGGCGATGGCCTCTTCCTGCGTCTTGACCCGGCAGAGGATGTCGGTCTTGCGGACGCTCGCCCCGGCCGCGCCGCCGACGCTGATCTCCCACTCGCCGCCCTCGGTGGCGATGATGCCCAAGTCCTTGACGGTGGACTCGGAGCAGTTGCGCGGGCAGCCGCTCACGGCCAGCTTCATCTTGGCGGGGAACTCCCAGCCCTGGTACTTCTTCTCGATGGCGATACCGAGAGCGGTCGAATCGTTCGTGCCGTACCGGCAAAAGTCCTTGCCGACGCACGTCTTGCAGGTGCGGAAGGCCTTCGTGTAGGCGTGCCCCGACGGCATCCCGAGGTCGGCCCAGACCTTCGGCAGGTCGTCCTTCTTGATGCCCAACAGGTCGATGCGCTGGCCGCCGGTGAACTTGACCATGCGCACGTCGTACTTCTTGGCGACCTGGCCGATCTTGATGAGTTCCTCGGCACTCGTCACCCCGCCGTAGATGCGCGGGATGACCGAGAAGGTGCCGTCGTTCTGGATGTTGGCGTGGACGCGGTCGTTGATGTACCGGGCGTCGCGCTCGTCGATGTACTCCTTACCCCAGAGGCCCGCGAGCATCGACGCCAGGCCGTTCTTGGTCTTCTCGTCCTGCTGCGTCGAGAGTTCGACGAGGACCGCCGACACACTTTTCAGCCCCCGCTTCTTGACCTCGGCCACCAGCGTCGGCTTGTCGAGCGGGATGCCGGGGACGTACCACGATTCGCTGGGGTCGGCCTTGACCTCGCCGTTGATCGCCTCGATCAGGCCCTTGACCATCTTCTTGCACGACCCGCACCCGGTGCCGGCGCGGGTCGCCTTGCCGACGGCCGGGACGGTCGTCTTGCCGGCCCGAATGGCCGCGACGATCGTCCCCTTGCAGACGCCGTTGCAGTCGCAAATCTGCTTGTCGTCGGGCATGTCGGCCAGGCTGAACTCTTCGCCCTGGACGGTCGCCCCGGTGAAGAACATTTCGAGCCGGCGGGCCGGGGCCGGGGCTTCGGACAGGAACAGCCGGACGAGTTCGTCGGCCGGGCCGAGGTCGCCCAACAGGCAGGCCGCGGCCACCTTGCCGTCGCGGACGATCGCCTTCCAGTAGACTTGCCGGCCGGGTTCGGCGAACTGCACGACCTCGTCGGTCGGCTTCACGTCCGAGACGCGGCCCATGCTGGCCAGCTCGACGCCCATGACCTTCAGTTTCGTGGCCAGCTTCGAGCCGGTGTAAACCGCGTCGGGGTTCTTGCCGGTCAGCCGGTGCGCCAGGGCCTTGGTCTGCTCCCAGATCGGGGCGACGAGGCCGTACACCATGCCGCGGTGCTGGGCGCACTCGCCGACGCTGAAGATGTCCGGGTCGCTGGTGACGAGGGTGTCATCGACGAGGATGGCGCGGTCGCAGGCGATGCCGAACTCGTGGGCGAGTTCCTTGTTGGGGCGGATGCCGGCCGAGATGACGACCATGTCGCACTCGATCTCGGTGCCGTCCTTGAAGCGGACGCCGGTCACGTCGCGGTCGCCAATAAACTCCTGGGTGCTGGCCGAAGTCAGCGCCTTGATGCCGAGCTTCTCGATGGTCTCGCGGAGGACCTTGCCGCCGGCCTCGTCGAGCTGCACGCCCATGAGCCACGGCCCCATCTCGACGACGGTGACCTCGACGTTGTGCGTCATCAGCCCCTTGGCCGCTTCGAGGCCCAGCAGCCCGCCGCCGATGACCACGGCCTTCTTCTTGCCCCTGGCGAAGGCGGCGATGTTGTTGCAGTCGTCGATGGTGCGGAACAGGAAGACGCCGTGCAGGGTCGTGCCGGGGATCGGCGGGACGAACGGCCGCGACCCGGTGGCGAAGACGAGCGTGTCGTAACTCTCGGTCAAGTCGCCGGCGGTGACCGTCTTGGCCTCCCGGTCGATCGCCGTCACCCGCGCCCCGGCGTGCAGGGTGATGTCGTTCTCCTCGTACCACGCCAGGGGGTTGAGGAAGATTTCCTTCGCCTCCTGCGAGCCGTTGAGGACGTTCGAGAGGAGGATGCGGTTGTAGTTGCCGTACGGCTCGTCGCCGAACATGGTGATGTCGAAGGCGTGCCCCGGGTCGGCGGCCAGGATGTCCTCGGCGAGCCGCGCGCCGGCCATGCCGTTGCCGATGATGACCAGCTTGCGGCGGGTCGCCGGGGCGTCGTCCGTGATGGTGTTCAGGCGGATCATCGGGTCACCTCGGCGGCGTGGGCGTGGGAGAAGAGTTCGCGGTACCGGACGACCTCGCCGACGACGACGAGCGCCGGGCTTTGCAGCCCCGCCTCGGCCATGAGCGCGGCCACGTCGTCGAGGGTGGCGACGAGGACCCGCTCGCGCGGCGTCGTCGCCTCGGTGACGACGGCCACCGGCGTCGAGCCGGCGCGGCCGGCCCCGATCAGGCGGGCGGCGATCTTCTCGACGTGCCGGACGGCCATGTAGAAGACGACCGTCGTCATGCGGGACAGCGCGTCCCAGTCGAGCTTGCACTCGGGCGAGTCGGGGTCGTGGTGGCCGGTGGCGAAGGTGACCGACTGGCCGACCTCGCGGTGCGTCAGCGGGATGCGGGCGGACGCGGCGGCCCCGAGCGCGGCGGTCACCCCGGGGACGAACTCGAACGGGATGCCGGCGGCGACGAGCACCTCGGCTTCTTCCCCGCCGCGGCCGAACACGCACGGGTCGCCGCCCTTGAGCCGGCAGACGCTCTTGCCCGACCGGGCGTAGCTCACGAGCAGGTCGTTGATGTGCTCTTGCTTGGTCGAGCCGACGCAGTACCCGCGCTTGCCGACGGCGATTTTCAAGGCAGTGGCGGAGGCTTCGGCGACGAGTTCGGGGGAGACCAGGGCGTCGTACAGCAGCACTTCGGCCGTGCGGATCGCCTTCAACCCGCGGACCGTGATGAGGTCGGGGGCACCGGGGCCGGCCCCGACGAGGGTGACGACCCCCGGCGGCGGCGGGGACGGAGTGTCGGATTCGACCGGTGTCACGTGGAAAGTCCTTCCCGCAGGGGAGTGAGCGGGCGTCGGGTCGGGAGGGTGAAATCCGGTGGACTTGCGAACGATGCCCGCAACGCAAGCTTCATGCCGGAGGCCGGTCGCGGCCCCACCGGGCGCGGGCACGGCCGGCGTCCTGCCCTGGAAAGTCGGGAAAAGTCTCGGTCGAACGGCGGCGGCGCGGGCGGCGACGAACGCGGTGATCGGCGGCCGTTGACACCGTGGGACAAGTCTTCTGCCCCGGCGTTAGGCGACGGCTGCCCGAAAACCGGCACGCTGCCCCGAACTGGGGCGAGCGCCGCGCCGGGGGGCGGCGTCACTTCTTTTCGGGCGGCTTCGGCGTCAGCTTCGCCGCGACTTCGGCCAGCAGTGCGGCCGACTCGGCCCGGTAGACGTGCGCGCCGCGGGCCGTCGCCAGGTCCTGCAGGACCTTGTACGCCTCCCGGGTCCGGTTGCCGTCGGCCAGGATGCGGGCGGCGAAGTACCCGGTGTCGCGGTTCAACGGGCCGGCCTGGGCGGCCGCGGCGATGAACTTCTCGGCCTCGTCGGTTTGGTCGGACTTGAAGTAGCACCAGGCGAGCACCGCGAGCGCCTCGGGGTTGCGCGGGTTCTTGCGGGCCTCGGCCTCGGCCAGCTTGATCCCCTTGCCGACCTTCACCGGGTCGCCCGACTCGGCCTGGACGAGCGCCAGGTTGAGCGCGGCGAAGGTGCTCTCGGGGGCGTCCTTGAGCAGGCCGGCGAAGACCGCTTCGGCGGCCGGGTAGTCCTTGCGGTTCCGCAGCAACATGCCGCGCACGGCGGCCGTGTCCTTGGACGCGGGGTCGATCTTGGCCGCGGCGTCGAGGGCCGGCTGGGCCGCGTCGAGCTTGCCCACGTCGGTCAGCCAGGCGGCGTAGGCGCGGTGCGCCTTGGCCAGCGTGGGGTGCGCGGCGACGCCCTGCTTCAGGGCCTCCTCGGCCTTGTCCAGGTCGCCCCGCTGGGCGTACAACGCGGACAGTTGCAACTCGGGCAGCTCGACCCCCGGGTCGTCCTTGAACGCGGTCTGCAACTCGGCGAACGCCTCGTCCGGCTTGCCCAGGTGGAAGACCGTCGCGGCCAGGCGGGACCGGGCCAGCCCGCTCTTCGGGTCGTCGGCGAGCAGGGCGGCGTACTGGTCCCGGGCACCGGCGAAGTCCCGCCGGGCCTCGAACGCCGCGGCCAGCCCGATGCGGCCCTCGCGGACGAACTGCTTCCGCTGCGCGGCGTCCCAGCGCGGCTCGGCGGCCAGCGCGATCGCGGCCTGGCACGAGAAAATGGCGTCCGTGGCGTGGCCCTCGGCGAGCGCGAACTGGGCGTTCAACAGCAGGGCTTCGGGGTGCCGGGGGTCTTCGGCCAGGGCCGTTTCGAGGTTCTGCCGGGCCGCCCCGCCCTGCTTGGCCAGGTAGAACAGGCCGGCCAGTTGCACCCGCGCCGGCGGCAGCTTCGGGTTCGCCTTGACCGCCTCTTGCAGTTGCTTCAAGGCGTCGTCGGGCTTGCCGGCGGCGAACAGTTCGCGGGCCTTGTCCTCCTGCGGCGTCGAAGCCGGCTTGGCCCCGGCGGGCGGCTGGGCGGGCGCGGCCGCGGTCAACGCGGCGGCGCAAACGAGGGTCAACAGCGGGCGGCGGGTCACGGCGTCTCCTGATCGAGTTGGCGAACGGCGGCGACGTAGTCGGCCTGTTCCTGGGGGCTGCGGGGGCACGTCTGGGCTAGCGCCAACGCGGCGCGGGCCTCGGGGAATTTCCGTTGCGCGAAGTACGTCAGCGCGAGTTGCACCGCCGCCCCGGGCCGCACGGCGGCGGACCGCGACAGCCGCTCCAGCACCCGCACCGCGTCGGCCCACTTGCCGTTGACGCGGTAGACGGTGCCGAGGGCTTCGAGTTCGTCGGCGGTCGCCAGCGGGTCGGCCTCGGCGTCGCGCAACGGGCCGGCGTCCCGGGCGGCGTGCGCGGCGTTGCCGGTGCGGTCCGGCCCGGCGTGCAGGCGCAACGTGACTAGCATGACCGCGGCGGCACGGTCCCCCGGGTGGCGGGCGCGGAAGCGATCGACGGCTTGCACCGCCGCCGCGACCGTCGCCCCGTCCCACTCCGGCGCGGCCGCCTCGGCGACGCGGTACAGGGCCTCGGCGCGGAGCCGGTAGAAATCGTCGGCGTCGGGCCAGCGGCCGGCGAACCGCTGGCACTCGGCGGCGACGCGCGAGGCACCCGCCGCGTCCGGTTTCGCCTCCAGCAGCCCGCGCATGGCCCCGGCGAGCGGGGCGGGGTCGTCGCGGTCGTGCGCGACCCGCTCGGCGTCGGCCAGGAACGCGGGCAGTTCGGCGGGCCGGCCGGCGGCGCTCAACGACCGCGCGTACAGCCGGGCCGCGTCGGCGTCCTTGGCCAGGTCGGCCGCGCCCAGCGGGCGGAGCAGCGCGGCCGCGCGGGCGGCGTCCCCGGCGTCGAGCCACAACCCCGCCTCGGCCCGCGCCGCCCAGGCGTTCCCGGGCATGGCGTGCCGCATCGCGGCGCAGTCGGCGAGCGCCAGGTCGGCCCGGTTCGCGGCGACCGCGGCCGTCACCGCCAGCCCCCACCAGGCGGCCTTGTGCGGCTCCCGGTCGGCCATCGCCCGGAGCGCCGAGTACGCCTCCAGCGGCCGGCCTTCGAGCTGCAACATGCGGCCGAAGATCGCGGCCAGGCCGGGGTCGTTTTCGCACGCCTGCAAGCCGCGGACGACCTCCGCGCGGGCCTCGGCGTACTGCCCGTCGCCGGCGAGCAGCACCGCCAGGCCGCGGTACGCTTCGGCCGCCTTGGGGTTCGCGTCGCAGAGTTTCGTGAAGCACCGCCGCGACCGCGCGTTCACCTCGCGGGTGAAGTCGGCCGCCTGCTCGGCCGTCATCTGGTCGGTCGCGCGAAACGCTACAACGGCGGCGTTCAGGCCGACGCCCAGGCCGCCGGCGCGCGCCAGGTGCGGTTCGCTTTCCGCCGCGGCGTCCATCAGAGCGGCGACCGGCGTCCAGGCGAGCAGCAGCGGCGTCGGCTGCGGGCGGGCCGACGGCGGCTCGAACCCTTCGAGGTAACAGGCCACCAGCGCGAGTTTGTCCGCCGCACCGAGGCCTTGCACGGTCGCCGACTTGAGCGCCGGGCAGACGCGGGCCTGGACGAAGCCGCGCAACCGGGCCGTGTCGCGGTCGAGGGCGCGGAACAGCCGGAAGGCGACGAGCAGCCCGCCGGCCTCGACGTTCGCCCCCTCCTCGCCCGGGTCGGGCAGGGCTTCGACCCCGGCGACCGCCGCCGCCCGGTCCCCGTGGGCCAGCGCCGCGGACGCCTTCGCGCAGTGGGCCAGCCAGTCCTTGGGCTGGTGCCGCAGGTACTTGTCCGCCTCGCGCGCCGCCCCCGGCAGGTCGTCGCCGCGCAGGGCCTGCCGCAGGGTGTAGGCGATCATCGGTCGGTCGTCGGCCGCCGCGTCCCCCGTGGCCAGCGTCCGCTTGCGGGCGACGGCCGTCGGCTCGCCGGGGTCCGCGGCTAGAACTGCGTCGAGCGCCGCGGCCATCCCCCCGGCGTCCGCCGTCCGCACCGCTTCGTCGAACCGTTGCCAGGCCGCCGCCGTCGCCCGCTGCGCCCGGCCGGTCGTCCAGCGGTGTCCGCCGTAGCCGCCGACCACGACGCCGCCGATCAGCCCCGCGGCCGCGAGCAGGCGCAGCGAACGCGGGACGGTGCGGCGGGCGGCGGGGGCGGGACCGATCGGCATGGCGGGCCTCGGGGCGGGGGGACGTTCGTATTGTAAGCCGCCGGCCCCCGCGCAACCCGGGGACGTGTGAAGGGCCGGTGAGAATCGCGCGGGCGGACGGTGGACAACGCCCGCGCCGCCGCTCACAATGCAACATCCTCTCCGTCCGTGGCCCGCCGCCGTCGCACTTTTTTCCGGAGCCTGTCGCATGATGTCCCGGTTCTTCCTGGCCGCCGCCCTGCTCGGCGCGTTGCTGTCCGTCAGTCCCGCCGAGGAGGCCCCCGCGCCCCGTCCGACCGGGGACGTGGCGAAGGCCGAGCCGTCGGCCGCCGCCGCGCTCGACCAGAAAATCCTCGCCGAGGTCAAGGCCCGCAGCGAGGTCATGGCCAACCTGCGGCACCTGTCGGACGTGATCGGGCCGCGGCTGACCGGGTCGAAGAACCTCGAAGTCGCCAACAACTGGGCGGCCGACCGCATGAAGGCTTACGGCCTCGAAAACGTCCGGTTGGAGCCGTGGGAAATCCCCGTCGGCTGGGAGCGCGGCACCGCCACGATGGCCCTCGTCGAGCCGAACCAGGGCCGCGTGCTCCTGGTCGCGTCCCGCGGCTGGACGCCCGGCACGAAGGGCAAGGTCACCGGCGAAGTCGTCTACCTGGAGGCGAAGACGAAGGCCGACCTGCTCAAGTTCAAGGGCAAGCTCAAGAACGCCGTCGTCATGCGCGCCCCGCCGGCGACCGTCGCCCCGGTCTCGGACATGACCTACGGCCCCAGCGCCGGCGCGAAGAAGGACGCCCCCAAGAAGGACGAGCCGAAGAAAGAGGAGCCGAAGAAAGACGACGTGAAGAAAGAGGAGCCGAAAAAGGACGACGTGAAGAAGGACGAGCCGAAGACCGACGGCCCGCCGCGGTCGGCGTTCGCCGAGGCGATGGCCCTCCGCCGCGAGATGGACGAGTTCCTCAAGAGTGAAGGCGTCGCCGCTGTGATCTCCGACGCCGGCAAGCCGCACGGCCTGCTCGTCACCACCGGCGGCTGGCGCGAGGGGGACCGGGCCACCGCCCAGGACCCGCTGCCGTCGCTGTTCATGGCCCACGAGCACTACGCCCTGCTGCACCGCCTGGCCACCCGGACCGGCGTCGCCGCCCCGCGGGTCGAAGTCGAAGTGTCGAACAGTTTCGTTACCGGGCCGGTCGAAGTTTACAACACCGTCGGCGAGATCCGCGGGAGCGAGAAGCCCGACGAAATCGTCGTCGTCGGCGCGCACCTCGACTCGTGGGACCTCGGCACCGGCACGACCGACAACGGCACCGGCAGCACGGTCACCCTCGAAGTCGCCCGCGCCCTGGCCAAGCTCGCCAAGGAGGGCCAGCGGCCGAAGCGGACCATCCGGTTCGTGCTGTTCACCGGCGAGGAGCAGGGGCTGTACGGGTCGAAGCGGTACTGCGAGCGGCACAAGGCCGAACTGCCGAAGCACTCCGTGTCGCTGGTCCACGACACCGGCACCGGCCAGGTCCTCGGGTTCGGCCTGCAGGGCCGGGACGCGGTCCGCAAGGTGCTCGACCCCGAACTCGACACGCTGAAGTCCCTGCCCGGGTGGAAGGGCCTCGACCTGGGCAGCCTGAACGGCACCGACCACCAATCGTTCGAGGCGGCCGGCGTCCCCGGGTTCGCGTGCCGGCAGGAGATGGACGAGTACCGGCTGACGCACCACACGCAGTCGGACACGTTCGACAAGGCGAAGGAGCCGAACCTGGTGCAAGGGGCGGGCGTGATCGCCGTGACCGCGACCCGCATCGCCAACCTCCCCGACCTGCTGCCCCGCGACAAGCCGCCGGCCCCCAAGCGCGAGCGCAAGGATTAGCGACGACCCGGCCCCCGCGCTACTTGGGGGGCGTGGGGAACGGGAGCGGCGGCAGGCCGCGGACGGCCCGGCCGCAGTGGAACGCCGTTTCCAGCCCGGCCGCCCCGTTCGACGTGTCGAACTTCTTGACCGCGTGCGGCTTGAGCACGACCGGCTCGGCGACCTCGAAGAAGTGCGTGGCCGTGAACGCGTACCGCTTCTCCTCGTCGGTGTCGTGGACGACGGCCAGCACCTTCGACTTGTCGTAGACGGTGACGAGCTTCTGCTCCGCGTCCCCGCCGGCGTTGACCATGCGGGCGACGGCCCCGGCGGGGGTCACGAGGTACCGCGCCTTCTTGTGCGGGACGACGGCGAACGGCCCGTTGATGTCACCGGGGACGGTGTGCCGCTTCTCCCAGGGCACGCCTTCGCCGCCCCCGGGCACGGTCGTCTTGCGGGACGGCAGGACACTGTTCACGTGGCACTCGACCTCGCCGTCCAGCGCGGCCACGTACAGTTCGCAGTCCGCCGCGTTGGTGACGAAGAAGTCGTAGAAGATCGCACCGGCACCGCGGCCGACCGGCTTGCCCGGAACGGGGGGCGGAGCCGGCCGGCGTTCCAGAGGCTCGAAGTCCGGGCCGACGCACTGGTCGGCCAAGAAGTTGTCCCATGCTTTTCTGGAGTTCGTTCTCGCGTGAGCTGTTAGTAACTGGTTGGCGTCTTCCAAATGGGGGATCGACGAGGACATGAGGTTGACCCAATAGTCGTCGTCGGTGTTGAACCATATTTTGTAATTGACGACAAACAAGCCGTGTCGGGAATGCGAATGGCGGAGCAGCACTTCGGGGTAGGCGCGCAGGCCACGACTGAGTTGAGTGTTGAAGCGATTCACGATCTGATATCGCGGGGCATCAAGGTCAATCGTCGCTACTGCGACTCTATCGTCCGAAGGCCCGTCGCACAAAGTTTTTGTGAGATCGACGGTCTCTTGGCGTGGGTTGTTGGTCGTGACCAAGACCGAGGCTCGACCGGCGACAATTGAAGCACGGCACAATACTGTCTTGGCATCATATACCGGCGACACCAAAAGTGACGTAGCTGAGGACACGATCATGCACAGCGTATTTATCATAACCACCCAACTGGACTAATTTTTGTGTCACGAGTGCATAGAGAGCTAATACGAATCGCTAGCTTGATGCAATCGGCACCCTGAGCATTGCTATATTGTTGCGCCTCGCTAATTCCAGCTAGCGACCCTTGTTCCCACATAAGACATGCTGCCATCCAAGGTGTCGCTAATGGTGTAGACGTGGACGAGCCAGGCCCTGCGAAACTAGCTCCATAGCTAGGATCATAAATAGTGTCGCCAACCCGAATTATGTAATGAGTACCGAAAAGACTGGCCGGGTTGGTGTTGTTTTGGCCGGGCATACCTAGTTCTTCGTGAACCTCCTCGGTCATGCCCCACTTGTACTTCCATTGTCCCGCTACTTTTTCTGCGTATCGATCAAGTGCAGGGCCGATCGCAACCAGTCTTGGGTCTTGAAATTCATTGATGTGGCTATAGTTTTTATATGTAGCAGTGCCAACAGAACTAAATGTCCAAGAGTTGATCAGCATTAGCGACCCTGTCAATGGCTTCACTTGCTGGTTGCTAAAAGTGGACTGCGGCACACCTCCTTCCAACAGGACACTTCTAAACATATTCGTCCACGCGCCACACTGGCCATCTCTCGTTAGTAGCAACTGAACTGCATCGACGGAGGGCGTATTCCACTCTTTGTAATAGAATAAGGGGTGCGAATCGACGCCGCGAAGTGGGTCGAGGTCTTTGTGCGTTTCAAAGTCTGTGGACCTGAATGCATCGAACGCCTTGTCGGTCGCTTCAGTGACTCCCGTACTCCCCGAGGCCTCTCGACAGAATGCCCACAACGGCGTTACCATAACTCCATAGCTCGGTTTCCCTGCCGCTGCGGCGGGCGTTGTGGGCTTGGCCAGAGTCGCAAAGAACTCGTTGTTGCTCTCGCCTGAGGTCTTCTTGAACGGAGTTGCTGGCCTGGTAATACTCACTTCCCAAGAAAATTTGAAGTCCGAAACGTAATCGACATTGTCGTCGAGATCGACCGCCGCGGCCCGCTCGTTCGCGAACTGGCCGGCGGCGATCGACTGGCTGGGCACGTTGGGCACGTCGGGCGCGTCGGCCGGCCCCTGGGCCATAAGGCACACCGCGAAGCAGAACACGTGCATGGGAACCCCATTTGCGAAAGGGATGGCAGGCACCAACGCGACCCGCATCGCCAACCTCCCCGACCTCCT
>JANYHV010000466.1 GCA_025362195.1 Fimbriiglobus sp.
GTGCCGTGCGGGATGCTCAAAAGCGCCGCCCAGACCCGCTCTTGAAACGGCGTGCCGCGCGGCGCGACCGGCACCGTGAACGCCGTCAACGCCCCGGCGAAGTAGGCGGACAGTTCGGCGATCACCTCCGCGAAACGCGCAGCGTCTTCGACGGCCCCGCACGGCGGTGCCGTACCGTTCAAGTACAGCCCCGTCAGGGCGACGCCGTCGGAAGTCAGCAGCAGTTCGCCGACGGGGCTGGCCGTCGTGGTGAAGTAGGTCACGTCAAATCTCCGTGAGGCCGTCGAACGAGGCGAACCACAGGTGCATCGTCGCGTACCCGCGCCACGGCCGCCACGCCTCGGCGCGGGCGAGCAGGTCGCGCGGCCTGGCGTTGCCGAGCATCCGCTTGACCACGAGGTCGCCGTGCGGGAAGCCGTCCGACCAGGCCAGCGCCCGCATGGCGACGTAGTGCGCCGTCCACGGGCCGATCCCCGGCAGCTCGATCATCCCCGCGATGACCGCTTCCGGGTCGGGCGTCGGGCCGAGTTTGAGCACCCCGTCGCGCACGGCCACGGCCACGGTGCGGATGGTGTTCGCCCGCGCGGTGACGATGCCGAGCGCCTTCAACTCGTCGGTCGTCACCTCGGCGAGCCGCGCCGCCGTCGGGAAGGCGCGGTCGAGGCCGGGGACGGGCGTCGGGACGCTGTCGCCGAAGGCCGCGGCGAGCCGGCCGGCCAGGGTCGTCGCACCCTTGACCGAGATTTGCTGGCCCAGCACCGTGCGGACGAGCAACTCGAACTCGTCGAAACTGCCCGGCAGCCGCAGCCCGGGCCGCTTGGCCACGATCGGTGCGAGGGCCGGGTCGAGGCTCAGGTGCGCGGCGACGACCTCGGGCCGCGCGTCGAGGTCCAACAGCGACCGCAACCGGGCGATCACGACGGGCAGCACCGGCAGCAGCGACGCCGACAGTTCGGCGTCGAGGGCGTCGGCGTAGGGCACGGGCCGGACGCTCAGCCAGCCGCGGACGCCGTTCACCTCGACCGTCCGGCGGTAGGAGCCGTCCACGACCTGTTCGACGCCGGCGGTGGTGTGGCTGGCGTGGAAGGCGAGCAACTCGTCCCAGGCGTAGGGCGACCGGTAAGCCAGCCGCCGGCGGGTCGTGTCAGGGGGTCGCGAGGCCGGCGGCGTCATGCCGGCACACTACTGCGCCGGTGCGGGAGTGTCTGACGGTTTCGTGCGAATGCGGCCCCGGCGGCACCCCCGTACCATCCGGTGCGACCGGCAACGGCGGCCCAGTTTGCCCGAACTGTCACGGCCCGGTCGCTTCCTTTGCCCCGGCCGCGCGGTTAGGATTGGACGAGACACCCTCGACTTTCCCCGGGTCCGGCGCATGAACGGCTTCTACTGGCACGGCTTCCAGGCCAAGCTCCTCGTGCTCATCGGCCTGTTCCTGGTCGGCGGGGTCGTCAAAGAATTGATGCACAACCACGTCCTGCACACCGTCAAGATCGACGGCGAGATGTACGACCAGATCGCCCAGAAGAAGCAGCTCGTCAACGAGTTGACCGCCCCGACGCTGTACATCCGCTCGTCGTACATGGCCGTGCTGGCGATGGCGTCCGAGACCGACCCGGTCCGGATGCGGGCGGCCGTCGAGGACTACCGCCGCAGCGAGCGTGACTACCACAAGCAGTACGAGTACTGGTCGGCCGCCATGTCCGACAAGGCCGTGCGGGACTCGCTCAAGGAGGACGCGAACCCGCCGGCGGTCGAGTTCTTCGACGCGATGAACCGGCAGTTCCTGCCCCTGGCCGAGGCGAACCCGCCGCAGTTGCCGGCCATGCTCGCGCTGGCCCGCGGCCGGCTCCGCGACATCTTCGACAAGCAGAACGCCGGCGCGGACAAGTCCGCCCGCGTCGCCTCGGCGGCGGCCGACAAGCTCGAAACCGACGCCCGCGCGGCGATCCGCTTCTGGTCGGTCGCCGAGACGGCGACGAGCCTGACCGTGATCGTCGCCGTCGTTTTGATCGGCTGGTACATCGCCCACGGCATCGTCAAGCCGACCGGCCGGCTGATCGCCAAGATGCGGCAGATCGCGGCCGGGACGGGCGACCTGACGACCCGCGTGCCGGTCGAATCCCGGGACGAGGTCGGCCAACTGTCGGAGGCGATCAACCTGTCCCTGGCCCGCTTCCACGACCTCGTCGTGAGCGTCCGCGAGTCGAGCATCCGGCTGTACGCGGGGACGACGGAGATCGCCGCCACGGCCCGCGAGCAGGAGTCCACGATGCAGACCCTCGGCGCGTCCACGAACCAGATCGCGGCGGCCGTCCGGCAGATCAGCGCGACCTCGGCGGAACTGTCGCAGACGATGAACCAGGTGAACGACGGCGGCCGGGCGACCGGGAAACTGGCCACGTCCGGCCGGGCCGGGCTGGCCACGATGGGCGACACGATGGCCCGCCTGGCCGTCAGCACGAACTCCATCTCGAACAAGCTGAACGCCGTGCGGCAGAAGGCCAGCGACATCAACGCCGTGGTCACGACGATCACCAAGGTCGCCGACCAGACCAACCTGCTCAGCATCAACGCGGCCATCGAGGCCGAGAAGGCCGGCGAGTACGGCCGCGGGTTCCTGGTGGTGGCCCGCGAGATCCGCCGCCTCGCCGACCAGACGGCCGTGGCCACGCTGGACATCGAGAACATGGTCCGCCAGATGCAGGGGGCCGTGTCCGCCGGGGTGATGGAGATGGACAAGTTCTCCGAGGAGGTCCGCGTCGGCGTGTCCAAGGTGTCCGAGATCAACGGGGCGATGGGCCAGATCATCGAACAGGTCCACGGCCTGAACGAGCGGTTCCAGGTCGTCAACGACTCGATGGGCCAGCAGTCCGGCGGGGCGCGGCAGATCAACGACGCGATGGTCACCCTCGTCGGCGGGGTGCAGCAGACCTCGCACTCGCTCAAGGAGTTCCACGCCGTGACCGAGAACCTGCGGGACTCGGCCGACTCGCTCAAGCGGCAGGTTTCGCTGTTCAAAGTCGCGGGGTGAGCCGTGCTGATGCTCTTCCTGCAAAGCGGCGCGGACCACTTCGCCCTGCCGGCCGCGGCGGTCACGGAGGTCGTGCCGGCGGTCCCGCTGCACCGCCCGGCCGGGGACGCCAACCCCGCCCTGGCCGGCGTCTTCCGCTACCGCGGCGCGGTCGTCCCGGTCCTCTCCTTGGGCACCCCCGGGGCGGCGCGGCTGAGCGCCCGCATCGTCGTCGTCGAGTTCCCAGGCGACCCGCCGCAACGCCTCGGCCTGCTCGCCGACCGCGTCACCGAGTTGAAGCCGCTCGCCCCGACCGGCGTCGCGTTTACCCCGCACACCGACCCGGGCGGCCCCGACCTGGGGGCGCTGGTCGCCGTGCCCGGCGGCCTGGTCCGCGTCCTCGACCCCGCCGCGCTCCGGGCGTCGCTCGGCCCGCCCCCCCGCGAGACCGGGGCGACCGCGTGACCGGCATCGACACCCTCTTGCGCGACACCCTCGGCCTGGCGACCGGCTCCATCGGCCCGCGCGTCATCGACGCCGCCGTGTCGGCCCGGATGGCCGCGACCGGGTGCGCCACCGCCGACGGCTACCTGCTCCGCTTGCGCATCGACCCGGTCGAGCGCGGCCACCTGACCGAAGCCGTCGTCGTCCCCGAGACGTGGTTCTTCCGCTACCCCGAGTCGTTCGCGCAACTCGTCGCCCTGGCACAATCCCGCCGGGCGACGCTCACCGCGGCGGCCCCGTTCCGCGTGCTCTGCGTGCCGTGCTCGACCGGCGAGGAGCCGTACTCGGTCGCGCTGACCCTCGACCGGGCGGGGTTCACCGGGCTGTTCCGCGTCGAGGCGGTGGACGTGAGCCTGAAGGCCGTCGCGGCGACCCGGGCGGCGGTCTACCCGGCGAGTGCGTTCCGCGAGACCGGGCCGGTGCCGGGCCGCGAAGTCTTCACCCCTGTGCCCGGCACCGCCGACCGGTACGCCGTGCCGGACCTCGTCAAACATGCGGTCGGCGTGCGCGTCGGCAACGTCGCCGTGCCGGGGTTTCTGGCCGGGGAGAAGCCGTTCGACGCGATCTTCTGCCGCAACCTGTTCATCTACCTGACGGCCGACGCCCGCCGCACGGCCGCGGCCCGCTTCCACCAACTGCTCGCCCCCGGCGGCCGACTGTTCCTCGGCCACGCGGAGCCGGTCGGCGCGATCGACCCCCGCTTCCAGTCGGTCGGCCCGCCGCAAGCCTTCATGGTCCGCGTCGCCGCGCCCGCCGCCCGACCCGCCACTGAACCGGCCGTGGAGTCGCCCAAGCCGCTCGCCGTCAAAGCGCCGGCCGTCACGCCGCCCGCGCCCGCCGCCCCCACACCGGCTGCACCCGTCGCGCCGGCGGACGCGCTGGCGGCCGTGCGCAACGCGCTCGACGCGGGTCGCGCCGCGGACGCCGTCGCGCCGTTGACCGCTCACTTGAGCGAAGCCCCGACGGCCGACGGGTATACGCTTTTGGGCGTGGCGCACTTGATGCTCGGCCGGCCCGCGGACGCCGAACGGGCCTTGACGCAGGCCCTGTACCTCGACCCCGGGCACTACGACGCGCTCGTGCAACTGCTCGCGCTGGCGCAGACTCGGGGCGACGCGGCGGCCGCGGCGAACTACCGCCGCCGCGCGGCCAAGGCGCAAGCGTCCCACGCGGAGGGCCGGCGATGACCGTCGAACTGCCGCGGATCGACGACTGCTGGAACACCATCGGGGTGCGCGGCGACCGCACGTGCCCGCGGCTGGTCGAGGCCGTCCACTGCCGCAACTGCCCGGTGTACGCCGACGCCGGCCGCACGCTCTTCGACCGGCCGCCGCCGGACGGGTACGCGGCCGAGTGGGCCGAACGGCTGGCCGCGCAGGAGCCGGAACCGCCGGGCGAGGCGCACCCGGTGCTGCTCTTCCGCGTCGGCGAGGAGTGGTTCGCCCTGGACGTGCGGGTGGCGGTCGAGGTCGCCCCGCACCGGCCGGTCCGCCGCGTGCCGCACCAGACGGACCGCGTGCTGGCCGGCCTGGTCAACATCCGCGGCGAGTTGCAACTGGCCGTGTCGTTGCCGCACCTGTTCGGCACGGCGGCCGATTCGACGGACGCACCGGCGGTCGCCGAGACGGCCCGGATGCTAGTCGTCGAGCAGGCCGGGGCGCGGTGGGTGCTCGTCGTGGACGCGGTCGAGGACCTGTACTACGTGCCGGCGCGCGACCTGGCCGGCCTGCCGTCCACCGTCGCGGTCGGCAAGCGGGTGTTCACCCGGAGCGCGTTCGCGTGGCGGGGGCACACCGTCGGATACCTCGACGCCGACCGCCTCTTCGCCGCCCTGCGGAGGACGTTCCGGTGAGCGACGCGACCGACTTCGACCCGATGCGGGCCTTGTTCCGCACCGAGACCCTGGCCCACACGGCGACGATCGACGCGGCCCTGGCCGTGCTGGCCGCGGACCCCGCGCGGGCCGCCGCGTTCGAGCCGCTGGAGCGGGCGGCGGCGCAGATTCACGGGGCCGCCCGCATCGTCGGGGAGGCCGCCGCCGCGACCCTCGCCCGCGCTGTCGAAGAACTCTTCGCCGCCGCCCGTCGGGGCACCCGTACCCTGGACGCCCCGGCGCTCGCGGCTATGGCCGACGCGACGGCCGCGCTCCGCGCGCTGGCCGCCGACACGCCCATGTCACCGGCGGACGCCGAAGCTGTAGTCGCCCGGCTCGCCCCCGCGGTCGCGGATGCCACGCCGGCTCCCGCGGCACCGTCCGTCGTTACACCGCTGCCGACGCAAGGGGCGACGCTCCTGGAGATGTTCCGCGAGGAGGTCAAGTCGCTGTGCGGCGTCTTGGGCGAGGGGCTGGTCGAACTCGAACAGGACGCGACCGACCCCCGCCGCATCGAGCCGCTGATGCGCGCGGCCCACAGCATCAAGGGCGCGGCGCGGATCGTCGGCGTCGATGCCGGCGTCGATCTGGCCCACGTCCTGGAAGAGACGCTCGTCGCCGCCCAGCGCGGTAAGCACGCCCTCGCCCCGGCCGACATCGACGTGCTGTTGCGCGCCGTCGATCTGCTCGCACAGTTGGCCGCCGCCGACCTCGTCGCCTGGAGCGCCGCAAACGCGCCGGCCGTCGCCGCGGTGGTCGCCGCGATCGAAGCCCGCCTCCGGGGTACACCCGCGCCGGCAGTCGCCCCCGTGCCGGTCGCCGCCGTACCCGAAGCCGCCGCGCCGGCCGCCGTCGCGGTCCCGGAACCGGAGGTGCAGGACCGCGTCGTGCGGATCAGCGCGCAGAGCCTGACGCGGTTGCTCAGCCTGGCCGGGGAGTCGCTCGTCGAGGCCCGCTGGCTGCAGCCGTTCGCGCGGTCGATGCTGCGGCTCAAGAAGTACCAGGACCACCTGGCCGACGTGCTCGACGAGTTGCACCGCGAACTCGCCGCGCCCCCGGCCGACCGGGACGCCCCGGCCGACGCCCGGGTGGCCGGGGCGAGCGACGACGCGCGGCGGCGGCTGGCCGAGTGCCGGCGGCTGCTGGGCGAGCGGATCGGCGAGTTCGACCGGCACGCCGGCCGGTCGGACGACCTGAACAGCCGGCTGTACCGCGAGGTCATCGCCAGCCGGATGCGGCCGTTCGGGGACGGCACGCACGGCCTCGCCCGCATGGTCCGCGACGTGGCCCGGCAGCTCGGCAAGAAGGTCAAGTTCGAAGTGTCCGGGCACGACACCGACGTGGACCGGGACATCCTCGACAAGCTCGAAGCCCCGCTCGGGCACATGCTCCGCAACGCCCTGGACCACGGCCTCGAAAGCCCCGACGAGCGGTTCCGGGCCGGCAAGCCCGAGGCCGGCACGCTGCGGGTCGAGGCCCGGCACCAGGCCGGGATGCTGAACGTCCGCGTGTCCGACGACGGCCGGGGCATCGACCTCGACCGGCTGCGGCGCAAGGTCGTCGAGCGGCGGCTGACGACCGCCGACCTGGCCGCCCGGCTGAGCGAGAGCGAACTCCTCGACTTCATGTTCCTGCCCGGGTTCTCGACGGCCGACGCCGTGACCGACGTGTCCGGGCGGGGGGTCGGGCTGGACGCCGTGCAGGCGATGGCCCAGGCCGTCGGCGGGCTGATCCGCGTCCACACGCGGTTCGGGGCCGGGTCGACGTTCGAGCTGCAACTGCCGATCACGCTGTCGGTCATGCGGGCCGTGCTGGTGACCATCGGGGACGAGCCGTTCGCGTGGCCGCTGAACCGCACCGACCGGCTGTTGAAGCTCGACGTGGCGGCCGTCGAGACGCTCGAAGGGAAGCCGCACTTCGCGTGCGACGGGCGGCACGTCGGCCTGGTGTCCGGCCGGCAAATCTTCGAGTGCGGCGGGCCGGCCGACGCGACCGACGAACTCTGGGTCGTCCTCGTCGGCGACCGCACGCACCAGTACGGGTTGATCGTGAACGGATTTCTGGGCGAGCAAGACCTGGTCGTCCGGCCGCTCGACCCGCGGCTGGGCAAGGTGCCGAACGTCGCCGCCGCGGCCGTGATGGACGACGGGTCGCCGGTGCTCATCGTGGACGTGGACGACGTGATCCGGTCGGCCGGGATGCTCGTCCACGAGGGCAAATTGCGGCGGCCCCGGCCCGAACGGGCGGCCGTCCGCCGGAAGCGCGTGCTGGTCGTGGACGACTCGGCCATCGTCCGCGAGGCCGAGCGGCAACTGCTCGCCGGCCGGGGGTACGACGTGGACCTGGCCGTGGACGGGGCGGACGGGTTGAACGCCGTGCGGCAGGGCGGGTACGACCTGGTGGTGAGCGACATCGACATGCCGCGGATGACCGGCCTCGAATTCGTGCGTGCGGTCCGGGGGGACCCTGCGGTACAATCCTTACCGGTGGTCATCGTTTCGTACAAAGACCGGGACGAGGACCGGAAGCGGGGCCTGGCCGTGGGCGCGAACGCGTACCTGACCAAGTCGAGCTTTCACGACGGTCGGTTCCTGGAGGTCGTCGAAGACCTCATCGGCCCCCCCGAGCGGTAACGGCCCGGGCGGGGGTGCGCGGCAAGGTTAAGGCAGGGCAAGGCTCATGGCTCTCGTTCTCGTCGTCGAAGACAGCCCGATCCAGGCCAAGCACGTGGAGTTCATCCTGCGCGCCGCCGAGTACGAGGTCGAAGTCGTCCCGCACGGCCTCGCCGCCCTCGAGAGCATCCGCCTGCGCCGCCCGGACATCGTCCTCACCGACATGCACATGCCCGAGATGAACGGCCTCGAACTCGTCCAGGCGATCCGGGCCGACTTCCCGACCGTCCCGGTCATCATGAACACCGAGCGGGGCAGCGAAGAACTCGCCGTGCAATCGCTCCGGTCCGGGGCCAGCGGGTACATCCCGAAGCGAAACCTGGCCCGGGACGTGGTCGCCATCCTGGACGAGGTCCTGAGCGTCACCACGTCCCAGCACAAGCTCACGCAGTTCCTCACGCGGATGACGGTCGCCGAATACCAGTTCACCCTGGAGAACAACCCCGACCTCATCTCCCAGGTCGTCGGCCAGGTCGAGGCGATCTTGCAGAAGATGGAACTGTTCGACGCCTCCGAGCACCTGCGCATCGGCGTGGCCGTCCACGAGGCGGCGATCAACGCGATGGTCCACGGCAACCTCGAAATCAGCAGCGACCTGAAGACCGGCGACTGGGACGCGTACCACGCCCTGATCGCGGCCCGGTCGAAGCAGGAGCCGTACAGCCGGCGGCGAGTCCACGTCACCGTCCGGGCCACCCGCGAGCCGTCCCTGGAGGTGCGGGTGTTGGACGAGGGCAACGGGTACGACCCGCGGTCGCTGCCCGACCCGTGCGACCCGGCCAACATCGACCGGTCGTGCGGCCGCGGGCTGCTCCTCATCCGCACCTTCTTCGACGAGGTCCGGCACAACGCCAAGGGGACCGAAATCTCCATGACCAAGCGCCACAAGTGATGCGCATCGCCATCGCCAACGACCTGCCGCTCGCCGTCGAAGCCCTCCGCCGCGTGGTGCTCTCGCCCGGCCCCGGCGGCGGCCCCGGGCACGAGGTCGCCTGGGTCGCGCGGGACGGCGCGGAGGCGGTGCGGATGGCCGCCGCGGACCGGCCCGACCTGATCCTCATGGACCTGGTCATGCCCGTCCTGGACGGCGCGGCCGCGACCCGCCGGATCATGGCCGCGACCCCGTGCCCGATCCTCGTCGTGACGGCCACCGTCAGCGGCAACTACGGCCTGGTGTACGACGCGCTGGCGGCCGGCGCGGTGGACGCCGTGGCCACCCCGACGTTCGGCCCCGAAGGCGCGCCGGGCACGGCCCACCCGCTGCTCGCCAAAATCGCCCAGCTCGCGCGGCGGGTGCGGCCGACCGCCGCCCCGACCCCGGGGGAAACGCCCGCTCTCCGCCCGGTGCCGCACGGCACGCACGCGGCCCTCGTCCTGGTCGGCGCGTCCACCGGCGGGCCGCAGGCGATTGCGGACGTGCTCCACCAACTGCCGGCGGGGTTCGGCGCGGCCGTCGTCGTCGTCCAGCACATCGCCGCCGAGTTCGCCGGCGGGCTGGCCGACTGGCTGCGGCCGAAGGGCCACTTGCCGGTGCGGTTGGCCCGCGTCGGGGACGTGCCGACGGCCGGGGAAGTCCTCCTCGCCGGCCGCGACGACCACCTGGTGCTCGAGCGCGACGGCACCCTGAACTACACCGCCCACCCGCGCGACACGCCGTTCCGCCCGAACATCGACGTGCTCTTCGAGAGCGCCGCCGCCGCTTCCCGGCCCGGGGTCGCGGTCCTGCTCACCGGCATGGGCCGGGACGGGGCCGACGGCCTGTTGAAACTCCGCCGCGCCGCCTGGACGACCTTCGCCCAAAGTGAAGCGACGTGCGCCGTCTACGGGATGCCCGAAGCGGCCGCGCGGCTCGGCGCGGCCCGCTACGTCCTGTCCCCGGCCGAGATCGGCCAGCAAATCGCCGCCCACCCGCCGGTCTGAACCGCCCGTTCGCCGGGATCGGCTCACCCGTCCAGATCCCACACGACCACTTCGCCCAGGTTGCCCGCGGCGACGGCGCACAGGCCGTCCGGCGTGACCGCGATGCGGAGGACGCTGCCGACCGCCCAGGCGTAGATTTTGACCACCGCCCAGGTCGCCGTGTCGAACACGCAGACGCGGTCGTTGAAGCTGACGAACAGGTGCCGGCCGTCGGGCGCGAACGCGGCCCACAGGGCGAACGGCCCCAACTCGCCCGCGACCGGCTTGCCGCCGGTGGGCGGGCCGTCGAGGACCGCGAGCCGCTTCCGCGTGACCACGTCCCAGACGAGCACCTGGTGGTTGCACACGGCCGCGAGCCGGCGGCCGTCGGGGGCGAAGTGCAGGGACTCGCACCGGCCGCGGCGGATGCTGAACTTCGACGCGAGCTTCCGCCGGGCCAGGTCCCACAGGCAGACCACCAGCCCGCTGCGCGGGGCCTCCGTCGGCCGGCCGACGGTGGCCAGGGTGGTGCCGTCGGGCGACAGGTCGGGCCACGCCGGCAGGAACCGCATCGGCACGGGGCGGAGCAGGTCGAGCGGGAAGTGCGAGACCGGGTGGCGGTCCGGCCGCCGCGGGTAGCGGAAGAGCAGGTGGGAGGTGCCGCCGCCCGGCTCGTAGATGCCCAGAACGGCCGACTGGTCGGGGACGAAGAACGCGACGCCGATCGTGGGATTGGTGCGAATGGGGACCGGGTGCAGGTCCGGACACGTGTACCGGCGGAGGGGCTGCCCGGGGCTGGCGAGGACCAGGCCGTCGGAGTCCGGGGCGAACGCGACGTGCAGCGCCTGCCCGGCGAGCGTGCTCGCCGGCTCCGCGGACCCGCCGTGCAAGTCCCACAGGCAGACGTTCCGCGGGTGCGGCCCGCCGATCGACGTGACGACGCCGAGCCACCGCCCGTCGGGGCTGACGGCCAGGCTCGTCACGGGGGCGCGCGGCCCGGCCAGTCGCCGCATCGGTTACGCTGCCTCGGAGTACGGAGAGTTATTCTATCGCCCCGCCGACCACTGGCACGGGCGTTGACGTGGGCGAGCCGAGACAAGGGCCTCCCGCGCCGTGCCGGCTTACGGGCGGAGATATCCGACCACTCCCGGTCCGTTCAACTTCGCCCGCCAGACATTAGACCTGCTGCGCAATAGGACTGGGGTCGTTTCGGCTGTGGTCGTGCGGTCACAGCGGTTCGTCCCTCGGCTCACTCGGCGAACATCCGGTTGTGCAGCCCCGCCACGTTCTTGAACATCAGCGTGTGCCGCCGCCGC
>JANYHV010000470.1 GCA_025362195.1 Fimbriiglobus sp.
GTAGGCCGTCACCGGGCGCTTAGTCTGCCCGCTCACCGGGTCCGCGACGGCCGGCTGCGTCACGGCGACGAGGCGGCCCAACGTGTCGTACCCGAAGTCGGTGCGCTGGCCGACCGCATCGATCCCGAATGCCTTGCGGCCCAGGGGGTCGTAGCCGGTCTGCATCGTCGCGCCGTCGGCGAGCGTGGTCCTGGTCACCCGGCCGTCGCCGTCGTAGGTCGGCCGCGTGACCGCGCCGGTCTGGCCGAACACCGCCGGGTCGTAAGACCGGACCGCACGCCCGCCGAGGTCGTAGTCGGTCCGGGTGAACGTCGCCGACGCCTTGGTGAACGCCGCCTCGCGGTACGTCCAGGCCACCGTCTGCCGGCCGACGGTGTCGTACTCGGACTCGGTCTTGGCGGCCGCCAGGCTGCCGACGAACTGGACCGAGGAGAGCGTCCGCCCCGTGTCCCGGTCGAACGCCGTCTCGGACGCGGACAGCACCGTCCCGGCGGCCCCGACCACGCTGGCGGTGAACAGTCCGCTGGTCGTCGCGTCGATCCGCAGGCCGTCGAGCCGCTCGGTGCGCGTCACCCGCCCCGCCGCGTCATAAATCGTGTGGGAGCCGCGGTAGCTGGTCTGCCCGGCCAGGAACGGGTCGGACGAGTAGACGGCGCGGCCCTGGCCGTCGTAGACGGTGCGGCTGACGGTGCCGTCCGGCATGGTCGATTCGACGGCGAGGCCGCGCTTGTCGTAGAGCGGCGCGAGCGTCACGACGCCGTGCGGGTCGATCGTCTGGGAGACCCGCCCGTGCGCGTCGTACTGCGTCTCGGACTTGTTGCCGAACTCGTCCCAGTTGTACTTGCCCCGGTCGTCGGCATCGACATCGGTCTTGCTGACGAGCGTGACCAGGCCGGTTTTGCTGACCGGGTTGTCGTACCAGTCGCGCTCGCTCCGGGTGCGGTTGCCGTTGGCGTCGTACACCTGCCGCGACGCGTTGCCGCTCGGGTCGGTCGCCCCGGTGGCCTGGCCGAACTTGTCGTAGGCGATCTTGGTCGTGGTGCCGCCCCGCGTCGCCGAGGTCAGGTTGCCGTGCGCGTCGTAGCCGAAACTGGACGAGACGCCCATTTGCGAGGACGTGGAGGTGAGGCGGCCCTTCCCGTCGTAACCGGAATAGTTGAAGTTGTGGTTCGGGTCTTCGACCGCCGTCGGCAGGGCCAGGGCGTTGTAGTTGGTGCGCGAGACCGCCCCATCCGGCCCGTTCACGCTGGTCGGCAGGCCGAAGCGCTTGTCGTAGGTGACCAGCGAGACGAGGTCGTTGGTCTCGGCGTTGCCCTGGCCGTCCGGCAGGCCGACGACTTGCACGGCCCTGGTCGGCGCGTCCGGCAGGCTCGGGTCGGCGTACGCGACGGTGCTCATCGCCCCCGCCGGATCGACGGCGCGCAGCGGGTTGCCCCGCTTGTCGAGGCCGATGGTGCCGACGAGGTCGATCCCGCCCGGCCCGCCGCCGGGAATGGTCACCGTTTGGGTGGCCCGCTCCGGACTCGCGTCCGCCGCCGGCTTGATCGCGTAGCCGAAGGTGGCCGCATTGCCGGCGGCGTCCTTGACCGACGCCAGCCGGTTCGACGCCGGGTCGAACGCCGCCGTCACCGACTTCGCGCCCAGCGCGTCGGTCACCGCGGTGAGGTAGTGGCCGGGGTTGGTCAGGTACGCGTAAGTGCCCAGCGATTGGCCCATCCGGTCGGTCGCGGAGGCCAGGTTGCCGGCGCTGTCGTAGGAGTACGTCAGGCTGTTGCCGCGCGGGTCGGTGACCTTCGTGATGCGGCCGAGCGTCCGCTCGAACGTCACCGCCCGGCCGCTCAACTCGAGCGGATCGGTCGGCTTGTCCCGCCAGCCGTGGGCGATGTCGACGACCGCGCCGCCGGTGCCGGAGCGGTCGAACGCCAACTCGTTGCCGTTGCGCTCCCGCGCCCGCTCGACGAGGCCGCTGCGGGCGTTCACCGAGTAGACGACGCCCGACGGCTCGCGGACGTCGTACTCGCCGCCGGCCTCGGGGTTGGCGGGGCTGTACACCGTGCCGAACTCGTTCTCGATCGTGTACGAGTTGTCGGTCGTCTTGTGGAGGAAGACCTTGTCCACTTCCAACTGGTTGGTCACGCCCGCGTCCGGCACGAAGACCGGCGTGTAGTACTCGACGAAGTACGTGCCCTGGGGGTTGCCGGAGAAGGTGTACCAGTCCTTGAGGCCGTCGGGCCGCCGGACCGAGACCCGCGTGCCGTCCTTGAACGCCGGGTAGCCGTCGTAGTACTCGCCGACGGTCGAGAGATCGACCTCGGCCTTGTAGCTGCCCAGTTCGAGCCGCCAGCCGTAGCCGAAGTCGCCGCCCTTGTCGGCGTCCAGGGTGTCGTAGACGCGGTTCACGGTGATCGGGATGCCCGCCACCGGGATCGTCAGGTCGGTGAACGCCAGCGTGAAGTTGCCCAGCTTGAGCCGCCCGCCGGCGACCGACACGGACTTGCGATCGACCGCGGGGACCCCCGACACGTCGTAGGCGGTCAGGGTCAGCGAGTAGTCGCCGTCGGGCAGCGCCGTCGGGTCGAGCGTGGCGAACGTCCCCGCGCTCACGGCCCCGGTGCCGCCGCCGAGCCGCCGGGCGTCGCCGCCGCGCGACGCGTCGAGCCGCCAGCCGAGCAGGGTGTTGCCGCCGGGGTTGGTCACGGTCCCGGTCACCGGCACCGTGCCGTCGATGAGTCTGGTCCCGTCGGCCGGGGCCGCGATCGTCGCGGTCGGCCGCGGGCTGACGGGCGGTGCCACGGGCACCCAGCCCTTGGCGTCGCCGACGAAGAGGTCGTAGTCGTCCTGGCGGACCAGCCCGGCGGCGTCGGTCACGGTCAGGCGGACCCCGTACAGGCCGTCCGGGAGGCCGGCCACGTCGAGGGTGCCCAAGGCCGCGTTGGTGACCTGGGCGGTGCCCTGGGCGATTGTCACCCAGTTCGACGAGCCGGGGGTGTCGTACTCGAGTCTCCACGCGACGCCGTCGCCCGCGTCCGGGTCGCTGGCCGTGCCGGTGACCGTGACCGTGCCGCCCAAAACCACGCCGGCGGTCGGCTTGACCAGGGCGGCGGTCGGGGCGTGGTTGACCGGCGGGTTGACCTGCCAGCTAGTCTCGGTGACGCTCAGCGTGCCGAGATCCTCGGCCGACCCGGTGCCGTCGTAGGCGTCCAGCCGCAGCGCGTAGGTGCCGACCCCGAAGTCGGTCAGGGGGGTTGCGGACAGCGTGCCCCCGGCCACGGGCGCGAACCCGCGACCCAGTTCCCGCCAGTTGGGCGTTCCGGCCGGGGCCGCCTCGACGACCCAGACCTTGAGGTTGTCCGGCACGTCCTGGTCCCTGGCGGTCCCGGCGATGACGACGGTGGCCGTGCCGTTGACCCCGGTGCCGGTGATCGTCGCCAAGGGCAACTTGTTGTCGATCGGGTCCTTGACCCAGCCCTTGCCCCGCACCACCACGAGCGTGCCGACCGCCTCCGACGACAGGGTGCCGTCGGTCGCCGTCAACTTCAGCGGGAAGCGGCCGTCGCCGACACTCGTCAAGTCCACCGCCGCAATGGCACCGCCCACGGGTGTTGTGCCCGTACCCAGGGACCGCCAGGTGTCGTTGACGCGGACGGACAGTTCCCAGCCGGTCAGGTTGCCATCGATGTCGCTGGCTTGGCCGGTGATCGGCAACAGGTTACTGGTCGCGGCGGTGTAATCCCCCGTAAGTGTCGTCGAGGGCGCATTGTTGCCGTTGCCGACCGCGACGACGTGAATGGTTTGTTTCGACTCGGCGGTGAGGGCGTTCGTGTCGGTCGCCACCGCGCGGAGGAGCAGGTCGCCGGGGGTGCCGCCCGCCGGGAGGTCGATCGCGCCGGCCGCCGAGAGGCCGACTTCAACCTCCCCCGAGCCCGGCCTGGTCACGAAGAGCCTGCGGGACGCCACGGCGACGTTGTCGGACGCGACGACCCGGACGTGGACCGTGCCCGAGGCGCGGACCGGGTCCGGCGTGCCGGCGACCGTCACCGCCGGCGCGTCGGTGTCGGCGAGGAGCGTGACGGCGAAGTCCCTCGACGCCGACGAGGCGTACGGGTCGGCGGCCGTGACGCGGACGACGTAGCTACCCAGGTCGGCGGCCGCCAGGCCCGCCGTGTCGAACTTCAGGTGGCCGCGGTTGTCCAGCGTCAAGCCGACCGGCGTCGCGACTTGCACGCTATTCTTCAACACGACGAACGACAGCGTGACCGGGTCGTTGTCGGGGTCGGTGGCGACCACGTCGTACTGGTAGGCCAGCCCGAGCGTGACCTGGCCCGCCCGGTCCTGCGGGGCGACCGTCGGCGCGCCGTTGCCGGCCCGCACCGGCAGGTTGAGCGTCGCGCCGCGCGTGAGCAGGCCGTCGGACGCGGTCATGCGGATCCGGGCCACCCCGGCCCCCGGCGCGTCCTGCCAGGTGAACGTCGCCGGGCTGAGCGTCGGCGTCGCCGGGGTCAACGCCATCGTCCCCAACGCCGCGCCGGTCGATTGCCCGCCGGCGTTCAGGTCGAGCGTTGAACCGGCCTGGTTGAGACCGTAGGTCACCGAGTCGCCGTCCGGGTCGGTCGCCAGGATCGGGATCGCGAACGGCGTGTTGACGAGCGCCGGGAACCCCGAGACCGGGGCGAACGACGGCGGGCGGTTCGTGTCGGTGACGTTGAGAATGACGGTCTGATCGACGGAGCCGCCGAACGGGTCGGTGGCCCGCAGGACGGCGACCGCCGGCCCCGACGTGCCGGGCTGCGGGGTCCAGCGGAGGACTCCGCCGGAGAAGGTCATGCCCCACTCGGGGTGGTTCGCCGGGTCGCTCGACGCGACCCCCTGGGTCAACCGGACGGTAACCGGGTCGCCGTCCGGGTCGGACGTCAGCGGCGCGTACGCCAGCGACTGGCCGGCCCGCGCCTCGGCGGGCGCGGTGGTGTCGAACCGGGGCGGCCGGTTGGCCCCCCGCACGGCGACCGACACCGGGGCCGAGTCGAAGCCGCCGCGGCCGTCGAGGACGGCCATCGTGAACGTCACGGCCCCGAGTTGGTCGGCCGTCGGCGTCCAGCGGACCGCGCCGGTGTCGGGGTCGAAGCCCACGTTCGCCGGGGCCCCCTGCAGCGCCCACACGAGCGGGTCGTTGTCCGGGTCGGTCGCCGCCGGCACGAAGTACAGCTCCTGGCCGACCGCGGCGGCGGTCGGCATCGTCGACGTGATCGTCGGCGGGCGGTTCGGCGGCGGGCTGAGCGTGACGGTGACCGGGAAGGTCACGTCGAGGGTGTGGCCCTGGCCGTCCGAGACGCGGTACGTGAACGAGTAGGCGGCCGCGTTGATGTCCGCGGCGGCCGGTGCCCAGGCGACCCTGCCCTGGGAATCGACGGTGAGCGGGTTGGCCTTGGCCGAGGTCGGGTTGGCGATCGACGTGAACGTGATCGGGTCGCCGTCCGGGTCGGTCGCCGTAACGACGCCGACGTAGCTCGTCCCCGCCGCCACCTGGTTGGGCAACTTCCAGGTGACCACGGGCGGTCGGTTCGGCGGCGCGGCGGCCACAGTCAGGTCGAACGACTGGGTGTACGACAGCCCGCCGGGGTTCCGATCGCGGACCGTCACGGCCACTCGGTACGGACTAACGGCGTTCGCGCCGACCGCCGGCGTCCACTGCAACTTGGCACCGGTGAAGGTCGCGCCGGGCAGGCCGGTCACGCTGTAGTAGAGCGTGTCGCCGACGTCGGGGTCGCGGGCCGCCACGCTGTACACGTAGGGCTTGGCCTCCGCCGCCGGGCCGGCCGGGGCGCTCGACGTGATCGTCGGCGCGTGGTTGGGCGGCGAGACCGTGACGGCGTAAGTCTTGGCGTCGGCACCGCCGCGACCGTCGCGGACCCGAACCGTGTAGGTCTGCGGGGTGGCCGATTGCGCCTCGGTCGGCGTCCAGGCGACCCGCCCGGTGGCGGCGTGGATCGCCATGCCGTCGGGGTGCACGGGCAAGTCGAAGGCGAGCACGTCGTTGTCGGCGTCGGTGGCGGTGAAGCGAGTGGTGTAGCGCTCCCCGGCGACGGCGGTCAGGGGCGGGTTGCCCGACAGCACCGGGGCGTTGTTGTCGCCGACGACCGGCACCGCCTTGTTGCCGAAGTCCTTGCCGACCGCCGCGTCGCCGGCCAACAGGTCGAGGGCGTACTGGCCCGGAGGGACCGGGGTCGGTGCGGTTTGCTGCCAGCCGTCTTGGGGCACCTCGCGGACGACGTAGTGGCCCGGCACCAGCCCGTCGAATTTGTACTTGCCGTCCGCCGCAACCCGGTAGGAGGGTTCCCCGTCGTCCAGATTCGCGTTCTGGTTGGCATCGAGGTACACCGTCCAGTTGGGCAGGGCGGGCTCGATGACCTCCGGGATTTTGCCGAGGCCCTCGGGCAAGAAGGCAATTTGCTCCCACGGTTGGGGGAGGGGCGAGGCCGCGTCGAACGCGATGGCCCCGCCCTGCAGGGCGCTTCCGTCCCACCAGACGTGGCCGAACGTCCCCGCTTCGTGCGCAACGACAAGGTGGTTGAGGTACTGGTCGAAGTCGCCGGTCGCGGCCGCGAAAATCTTCGAGGGCCCGTCCGCGGCTGCGAAAAAGTTCGCGGCCCCCAGCACGACGCGCACGCCTTCGGCGTTGGACATCGCGTCGATCGCGCCCTGGCTGACGTTGGGCCGCGCGGCGGCGAGCACGTCGACGACGCCCGCCGCGTCGATCAGTCGCGCGGGGCTACCGTCGGCGGCCAGGAAGAGGCGGCCGGCAAGCGGGCCATACTTCAGCGGGTCGTTCGGGACCGTGGTGAAGTAGGCGTCGCCGAAGACCCCGGTGGCCGCGGCCAGCCTGGTCGCCGACTGGTCGGCACCGACCTCCCACACCTCGCCGCCCGAGGTCAGCGCCAGCAGCTTGTTCCCGAACACCCCCGTCTTGTCGAACGTCAGCGCCGAGACGTGACCCCCCGACGCGCCCGGGATCGTCAGCCAGTTCGTGGTGACGGCCGCGCCGCCGGCGGTGACCTTGGCGACGGTCAGCGTCCCGCCCGAACCGCCGTTGCCGACGACGGGGACGTAGGCGTCGCCCGCCGCGAACCCGGCGGTGTTCCCACTCGACGCGACCGCCATCGCGGCGTCGTCAGTCAACTGGATGCCCGGCAGGTCCGCGTACAGCGCCGACGTGCCGTCGGCCTGCACCTCGAACAGTTGCGAGTTGGGCGACCCGCCGCCGGAGACCGCCTGGGTCGCGACCAGCAGCGAGCGGCGCGGCTCGTACTCGGCGATCGTGACCGGCACGAACGGCACGTCTACGCTCTGCAGGCTCACCGGCCCGAGGTAGGGCGGCCCGGCCGCGCCGGCGTCGTAGTCCCGCTTGCCGTCGGCGTTCAAGTCGTTGAACACGGTCCCGGCGATGCTCACGACGCCGCCCGCGAGCAGGCTCACCGTGCGGGTCTGCGTGTCCGCGCCGCCGCGGCCGTCGGACACCCGAATCGTGTAGATCGCCGACCGGCCCGCGTCGGCGGCCGACGTCGGCCAGGTCAGCACGCCCGTCCCCGCGTCGACCGCCATCGACACGGCGACGCCGGTGTCGGCCCACTTCGCGGAGGCGAACGCCCAGCCCAGCGGGTCGGCGTCCGGGTCGACCGCGTCGGCGGGGTAGCGGAACAGCCCGCCCGCGGCCAGTGACAGAATCGGCTCGCTGGTGATCACCGGCGGGTGGTTGCCCGGCGTCGGCAGGACGCGCACGGCGTACGGGTGCAGCGCCACGCCGCCCTTGGGGGCGTTAGTCCCGGTCACGTCCTCGGCCTTGACCGTGACCCGCACCAGCTTGTCCGCCAGGTCCGCGGGCGGGTTGGGCCACGCGACCACGCCGGTGTCCGCGTCCACCGTGACCCCGTTGACCGGCGAGTCGTCGGGCCGCAGCGCCGAGACCAGTGTGTAGCGGACCCTGTCGAGGTCGGGGTCGGGGGCGTCGGAGTCGTAGGAGTAGGGCTTGCCGACGAACGCCTCGGTGACCGGGTCGGTGACGAACCGCGGCGGGCGGTTGGCCCCGTTGACCCGGACGGTGATCACGTACCGCTGGGTCGCCACCCGGTTGAATTTGTCGGTCGCGGTGAGCGCCACCGGGACGTCCTCGGTCGCCGCGTACGCGGACGGGACGGTCCACGTGACCAGCCCGGTCGCCGGGTCGATCGCCAGCCCGGCCGGCCCGTAGGCGACCGCGTAACTCGGCGCATCCCCGGCGTTCGGGTCGATCGCCTGGGCCTGGTAGCGGTACTGCCCCGGAGTCCCCCCACCGGAGGCGGTACCCCCGCCCGAGGCGGTGCCGCCGCCCGAGGCGAACCCGCCGCCCGAGGCGACGGCGGCGTCGAGCACCGGCACGGTCACGAACCGGGGCGGGCGGTTCGCCGCCCCGACGTAGGACAGCGTGTGCTTGAACTTCACCCGGCTCGGGTTCTCGAACAGGATCGTGCCGACGGAGGTCGTTTCCCCCGGCTCGAACGTCCCGCCCGGCACTTTTTGCGACCAGTCGTAGAACGACGCGCCGGGCACCGCCGCGTCGAACGGGGTCACGCCGTCCACGGCGGACGCCTTCACGCGGGGGTCGGTGACGTGGTGGACGGCGGCCAAGAGCGGGGCCCAGATCGCGTCGGTGCCGGCGTGGGTCGCGTAGACGTCCGAGTAGAGGACGTTGGTGCCCATGTCGAACGACGTGCGGGCGTACCGGGTCCGGACCGCGCCGGTCACGTCGGCCAGGGCGTTGAAGTCGTACCGCCCGCCGTCCGGCACCCGCGCCGCCACCGGCGGGGCCGAGGCGACCGCGGCCGCCGACACCCCGCCGGGCCCGGCGGCCGTCGCCGTCGCCGCGAAGACGTTCGGCCCCGGCCCGACCGTGACCGGCGCGAAGAAGTGGTTCCAGGCGTCGAGCGCCGAACCCAGCCCGTTGACCGTCACCGCCACCGCGCCGCCGGCCGGCGTCACCACGCCCGACACCAGCACCGTGTCGCCGACGCGCAGCGGCCCCTCGACGTTGAGCGGGTCGAGCGCCACGGCCGGGGCCGGCGGGGGCGGGTCGGCGATCCCCTCGGCGGCCGTGTCGAGGGTGACGTACTCGCCGTTGGACAGCCCCATCGCCAGCGAGAACGCGCTGGTCATCGGGCGGAAGGCGTACCCGGCCGCCGTGTCGTTCGCGGTCCACGCCGCGCCCCCGGCGTAGTAGAAGACGTCGCGGCCCGCCTTGTCGACCACCCACAGGTCGGCCGAGAACCCGCCCCCGGCCAGCGGCTGGGTGGTGACGTCGGTCGCGTTCGCGTTGGCCGGGTCGAGTTTCCACTTGCCCTGGTACGCCCCGGTGGCCTTCAGGTAGACGTACACCTCGTCTGTCCCGTCGTCGGTCACGTACAACTTGGTCGCGTCGGCGGCCAGGCCCGTCGGCACCGTGTTCGCCGCGCTCAGCGGGATCGTCGTCGCCGACGCCGGGCGGCTCCCCGAGGCCCACGCGCCCGCGTTGGTATAGCGGTAGATCGCTCGACTCGTCGAGTTGTTGTCCACGATCCAGACGTCGGTCCCGTCGAAGGCGATGTCGGCCGGGGCGGTGAGCGCCCCGCCGCCGCTCGTCTGCGGGACCCACGACCCGACGGCGGTCTGGACGTTCCCGACCGAGTTGTGGTCGTAGACGTAGACCGTCTTGTTGGCGTCCTGCACCCAGACGCGCGTGGTCGTGCTCGCCCCGGTGGGCGCGTTGCTGGTGTTGCCGATCGGGCTACTGTTCGCCGCCGCGAGCGACTGGGTGCTGACGGTGTTGCCCACGGAGGCGTACGAGTAGTTCTTGTCGGCCCCCGCGGTCGCGCTGTTGTCGCTGACGAAGAACTTCGGGGCCGTCCCGGCCGCGACCTCGGTCGCCTTGACCACGAACTCGAGGTCGTTGAAGTCGCCGTCGTACCCCCCGTCGCTGGTGAGCAGGTCCTCGGCCTTGTAGCGGAACCCGCCCCCCGGCTCGGGCGTGACGCGGAAGTGGACCGCCCTCTTCGAGGTGTCGATCGTCCCGTTGGCGGCCCGGTACGAGTCCGGGTTGGCGTCCTGGGCCGTGAAGAACGCCACGCGCTTCGCGGTCGAGTTCGACGGGTTATCGGTCCGCCACGACGCGGTGGTGTTGTTCTGAATCATGTAGAACGACAGGAGCGCGCTGCCCGGCAGCGTCAGCGTGTAGCTGCGGGGCGGCGGGGTGCCGCCGGCGTTCACGATCTCCTTGTATCGCTGGATCCAGTCCTTGGGTAAAGTCAAGTGCTGGTTCGACTGGTTGATCGCGGCCGCCGCGTACCCGGCCTGGCTGGGCAACAGCGTGCCGACGCGCCCCTGCGCGTCCTTGACCGTGAACAGGCCGAGTTCGTTGTTGAATGACGCGTCCGCCTTGGTCGTGGTCAGGGTCATCTGGACGACGTAGCTCTTGGTCGGGTCGCCCACCGTGAACGTGTCGCCGCCGATCTGGACCTTGAACGCGCGGACCGCCTGGCCGCCGTCCTTGTCCGTCAGCGTCACCGTCACCGTGTACGTCCCGTTGGCGGCGTACGAGTGGCTCCTGGTCACCGACCCGGACCCGCCGGCCTCGGTGACGGTGCCCGCGCCGCTCAGCGCGTCGCCCCAGGTGACGGCCGCGGTGTGGGTGTCGAGCACCCCCGCGTCTGTGAACGCCGCGGTGAACGCCGCGGTCCGGCTCTTGTCGTTGGCCGTGCCGTCGGGGTCGGACGGGTTCAGCGTGACGTCGCCGATCGCCGCCAAGACGGGGGCGGCGTTGGCGACCGTGGCCTTGCTCGTCTTGACGACCGGGGTGCCCGGCTTCGCGTCGGTGACGGTCAGGGTGACCGGGTAGCTGGTGGCCGGGGAGGTCGGGTTGTCGGCGTAGGTGTGCGCCTTGGCGATCGTGTAAACGCCGCCCGCCAGGGTCGGCGTGACCGCGTCCGACTTGCCGTCGCCCCAGGCGACCGTGGCGGTGAACGTGTCGCCGGCGTCGGGGTCGGTGAACGTGGCCGTGTAGGCCACGGCCGTCCCCTCGACCCCGACCAGGTCCGCCGGCTGGGCCACGGTCGGCGACGTCCCCGCCACGGCGACCGTGAACGTCTTCGACTGGGTGCCGCCGTCGTCGTCGGTCACGGTGACCGTGACGGTGTACGGCCCGGCGGCACTGTACGTGTGGCTCCCGGTCACTTTGCCGCTGGTCGAGACCCCAACCGACCCGTTGGTCACGGCGGGCGCGACGGCGTCGGTCTTGCCGTCGCCCCAGTTGACCGTCGCCGCGAACGTCTCGGCCGTCCCCGCCGCCGCGAACGTGAACCCCGGGTCGGTGAACGTCCCGACCTGCAAGCCCGTCAGTGCCACGCCGACCTTGGCCGCCTGGTTGGCCGCGGCGGTGACCGTCGGCGCGACGTTGGCGATTCCCGCGCTGACCGACCCGGTCGAGACGGTCGTCGCGCCCGACTTGACCGCCAGCGCGACCGGGTACCCCGCGTTGTCCGCGTAGGTGTGACTGCTCGCGATATGCACCAAACCGCCGACGACCGAGACGGTCCCGGCCGACGAGGTCGTGTCGCCCCAGGTGATCGTCGCGGTGTAGGTGCCCGCGGTGTCCAGCCCCGCGGCGTCGGCCGCGAACGCCACCGACGAGCCCTCCGTCCCCGAGATCGGGGCGACCGTGGCGGGCGGGGCGCTCACGGTGACGGTGAACGTTTTCGACTGCGTGCCGCTGTCGTCGTCCGTCGCCGCGACGGTGACCGTGTACGTGCCGATCAGAGCGTAGGTGTGGGTGCCGGCGACCTTGCCCGTCGTGAGGACCCCCGCCGACCCGTTGACGACGGTCGGCGCGACGGCGTCGGTCTTGCCGTCGCCCCAGTTGACCGTCGCGGCGAACGATTCGATCGTGCCGGCGGCGGGGAAGGTGAACCCTGGGTCGGTGAACGTCCCGACCTGCAGGCCGGCGAGCGCGGCGCCGGCGACGGCCGTCTGGTTGGCCGCCGCCGTCACCGTCGGCGCGGCGTTCGAGACCGTCGCGGTGTTCGACCCGGCCGCCACCATCGCCGCGCCCGACTTGAGCGTGACCGTCAGCGGGTAGCCCCCGTTGTCGGCGTAGGTGTGGCTGCTCGCGACGTGGACCACGTTACTGACCACCGACACCGTGCCGGCGGACGAGGTCGTGTCGCCCCAGGTGATCGTCGCGGTGTAGGTCCCGAGCGGGTCGAGTCCGGGGGCGTCCGCCGAGAACGCCAGTGCCGCCCCCTCGGCCCCCGCGATCGGGCCGACCGTAGCGGGCGGGGCACTGACCACCACGGCGAACGAGGCGCTCGAGGTGCCGCCGTCGTCGTCGGTGACGGTCACCTTGGCGGTGTACGCCCCCGCAAACGCGTACGTGTGCGTGCCGGCGACCTTGCCCGCGGTCGAGACCCCAACCGACCCGTTGGTCACGGCGGGCGCGACGGCGTCGGTCTTGCCGTCGCCCCAGTTGACCGCCGCCGTGAACGTCTCGGCCGTCCCCGCCGCCGCGAAGGTGAACCCCGGGTCGGTGAACGTCCCGACCTGCAGGCCGGCGAGTGCGGCGCCGGCGACGGCCGTCTGGTTGGCCGCCGCCGTCACCGTCGGCGCGACGTTCGTGACCGTCGCGGTCCCCGACCCCGTCGAGACGGTCGTCGCGCCCGACTTGACTACGAGTGCGACCGGGTAGCTCCCGTTGTCGGCGTAGGCGTGGCTGCCGACGACGTGGACCAAGCCGTTGACCACCGACACGGTGCCCGCGGACGACGTGCTGTCGCCCCAGGTGATCGTCGCGGTGTACGCCCCGGCGGTGCTCAGCCCCGGCGCGTCGGCGGCGAACGCCAATGCCGCGCCCTCGCCGCCCGAGATCGGGGCGACCGTCGCGGGCGGCGCGCTCACGGTGACGGCGAAGGTCTTCGACTGGGTGCCGAGGTCGTCGTCGGTCGCGGTGACCGTCACCGTGTACGTGCCGATCAGCGCGTACGTGTGCGTGCCGGCGACCTTGCCCGAGGTCGAGACCCCCGCCGAGCCGGCGGTCCAGGTCGGCACCGGGCTGTCGGTCGTGCCGTCGCCCCAGTTGACCGACGCGGTGAACGACTCCACCGTCCCGGCGGTCGGGAACGTGAACCCCGGGTCGGTGAACGTGGCGACCTGCAAGTTGGCGAGGGCGGTCCCGGCGACGGCGGTCTGGTTGGCCGCGGCGGTGACCGTCGGGGCCACGTTGGCGATCGTCGCCGCGGCCGCGCCGGTCGCGCTGAGGCCCGCGCCGTCGGTGACCGTCACCGCGACCGGGTAGGCTTTGTTGTCCGCGTACGTGTGCGACCCGGCGACCGGGAACGAGCCCGCCGCCGCGGTCGAGGTCCCGGTGCTGGTCGTCCCGTCCCCCCAACTGATCGAGTAGGCCGCCGGGGCCGCCGTGGCGAACCCCGTCCCGGTCGCCGACAGGCCGACCGCCGCGCCCTCGGCCCCGGTGACCGCCCCCACAGTCACCGCCGCCGCCGTCACGACGACCGTGAACGTCTTCGACTGGGTGCCGCCGTCGTCGTCGCTCGCCGTCACCGTCACCGTGAACGTCCCGCCCGCGGCGTAGGCGTGCGACCCGGTCACCGCCCCCTTGGTCGACACCCCCGCCGACCCGTTGGTTACGGCGGGGGCGGGGGTGTCGGTCGTGCCGTCGCCCCAGTTTATTGACGCAACGAACGTCTCGCTTGTCCCGGCGGCCGCGTCCGTGAACCCCGGGTCGGTGAAGGTGCCCACCTGCAAGTTGGCGATCGCCTTGCCGAGGGCGACCGCCTGGTTCGCCGCCGGCGTGACGGTCGGGGCGACGTTGGCGACCGTGACCGGCTTCGTGGCCGACGCCGACAGCCCGGCGGTGGTGACCGCCGTGGCCACGATGTTGCGGAGAGGGGCCGGGTCGTCGTCGGCGTAGGTGTGCCGCGCGCTCGACGGGCTCCCCGCGACCGTCTGGACCGGGCTGCCGTCGCCCCACGAGACCGCCCAGTGATCGACCGCGTCCTGGTGCAGGGCGGCGGTCGAGAGGCCTAGTGTGTAGGTGCCCCCCTCCGCCAGGTCGGTCGCCCCGGTCAGCGTGACGGTCGGGGTCGGGTGGCACCCGATGACCCGCACCGTGCCGCCGACGTCCGCGTCGGGGTTGACCAGCCGGAGCACGACCGTGGCGGTGCTGTTGGCCGGCAGTTTCGACAGGTCGATGGTCACCGTGTGGACCGCCCCGGCGACGGCTTCGCTCCCCCCCGGCCCCAACTTCACCACCTCGGTCCCGGTCGCGACGTCGACGTCCTTGCCCTGGGCCGCGTCGTACGCCAGCCGCTCCGTGACGTTCGCGACCGCGTCCCGGTCGGTCGGGGCGAACGTCGGCACCAGCGACTTGCCCGCGGCGTCGACCACGGCCACCTCGAACGCGTCGCGGACCTGGCCGGAGGCGGTGATGTCGAACTGGGGGGCGGCGTAGGCGAACTGGAGCGTGCCCGGGTTGGCCCCGACGCGGACGGTCCGCTTCAGCCCGACCAGGAACGAGGTCCGCTCGGCGATCACCGCGTCCCCCTTGTCGAGGGTCACCGTCCCCTTGTCCCCGGCCGCCCCGCCCGACTCGAAGACCTGCCACCCGGCCAGCCCGTCGCACAGCAAGTCGCTCACGCTCACGGCGTCGCCCGGCACCACCGGCCCCGCGCCCGCGGCCGCCGCCGGGCTTGACGAAAGAAGGCCATTGCCGGCCGCGGCCCCCGCCAGCGCCGGGGCCGTCCCGCCCTGACCTACGGGGCCGGGCGACGGTGACGGGGTGAGGGCGGCGGCCGAGTTGGCGGCGGCGGCCGGCTCGCCGAACCGCGGGCCGTACGGGGCCGACGCGGCCTCGGTCGGCTTTGCAGCCGAGCCGACGCCGGCGTCCCCGGCTTGGGCCGGGGGGCCGTACTGCGGGGGCGGGGCCGCCAAGTCGGCGGCGGTCACGGCGTCACGCGGCGGGGCGGCCGGGCCGGAAAAGGTCACGGCGTGCGGGCGGCCGGCGTCGCCGTCCTCCAGCAAGCCCCGCGTCGAGTTCATCCCCGACGCCGGCGGCGACTCCGACGCCGGCGGCGGACCGGCGGCTTGCGGCGTGGCTGGCTGTGCGGGGGGGGCGTTCGGGCCCTCGGACAGGCCCGGCGGCAACCAGTGGGTGAAGCCGCCCGCGGGCGGCGGGCCGCCCCAGCGGGCCGCCGCCGCGGGGTCCGGCGGCCCGGCCGCCGCGCCCAAGGACATCCCGGCCAGGTCCAGCATCGAGCCGGGCAAGTCCCGGCTCTCCATCGCCTCCACGGCCCCCAGCCGGAACCGGTACGGCAACGCCCGCGTGCCGATCCACTTGGCGACGAGCGCTCGGTACGGTCTGGCCCCGCCCTGAATCGGGTGGCGGAAGTGGTTCCGGAGGCGACTAGCCAAGTGGCGCAGAAGCATGGAGAGCCTCTTGACGAGGGTGCCGGACGCGGACGTTACGCACGAACAGTGGCGATAATATCGTGAGGCATGGCAGAGTATTCAATCACGCGGCACTGGGACGACGCGACAGGTCTCACGATTCGGGGCTGATCATCCGGCGTGGCGGTTTTGCAGTCAAATCTATTTTTGCCAGATTAGTCGATTTCGCTGAATAGTGGGGCATATTAGACCTGCTGCGCAATAGGACTGGGGTCGTTTCGGCTGTGGTCGTGCGGTCACAGCGGTTCGTCCCTCGGCTCACTCGGCGAACATCCGGTTGTGCAGCCCCGCCACGTTCTTGAACATCAGCGTGTGCCGCCGCCGC
>JANYHV010000494.1 GCA_025362195.1 Fimbriiglobus sp.
CTTCCACGACATGCACGTGAGTTGGATCGGGACGATCCGCACGCGACTGAACACCGGGCTGCTCCCGGACGGCTACTTCGCAATGGCGGAACACATCGCCCCGCCGTTCGCCCCCGACGTGCTGACGCTGGCCACGGGCGACCGCGACGCCGTGCCGCAATGGCCCGGCGACGGCGACGACGGTGGTGGGGGCGTTGCCGTGGCGACGGAGACGGAAGTCGAGGTCACCCTGACCGCCGGGCCGCGGAAGCGCGAGAAGCCGCCGGAGCGGCACATTACCGTGCGGCACGCCGAGGGCCGGCGGCTGGTCGCCGTGATCGAACTCGTCTCGCCGGGCAACAAGGCGAAGGCGGCGGCGATCCGCGGCCTGGTCGAGAAGTCGGCCGCGCTCCTGGCCAACGGCATCCACCTGTCGATCATCGACGTGTTCCCGAACCCGCCGCGGTTGCCCCGCGGGTTCGGCGGGGCGATCTGGCGGTCCGTCGTGGGGGCCGAGGCCGAGTACGCGCCCAAGTTCTCGCGGACGCACGCGGCCTTCGCGGCCCGGGACGACGACGGCTGCCTGGCCCAGTTCCAGTCGTCCGAAGTCGGCGCGTCCCTGCCCCGCCTACCCCTCTACCTGACCGAGCGCGGCTGCGTCCTGCTCCCGCTGGAGGAGACGTACCAGACCGCGTGGGCCGGCTACCCCAAGCCGCTCCGCCCGGCCCTCGAAGCCCCGCCGGCGTGACGCCCCCAAGGCGACCGTCGCCCGGCGAGCCAGGAGCGTGAGCGACTGGAGATCGAGGCACCTCCAGTCGCTCACGCTCCTGGCTCGCCGGGCGTCGGTTGGCCCTCCGGCGGTCAGTCGCCGGCGGGGGCTTTCACGGCGGGCGGGGGGTTCAGGAGGCTTCGCGTCAGCACTTCGCGGGCCTTGTCGAACTCGGGCTGCCAGTGGATTTCGGGGGTCCCGTCGCGCAGGCAGTCGCGGATCTTTTCGAGCGTGTTCAGCGCCATGTGCGGGCACTTGTTGCAACTGCACGTGATCCCGGGGACCGGTAAGTACGTGTGCTGCGGGAAGCGGTTCTGCAACTGCCAGAGCATGTTCGGCTCGGTCGCCACGATGAACGTCGTCGGCGAGGTCTGCTTGCCGACGAACTGGATCATCGCCTCGGTGCCGGCGATCACGTCGGTGTTTTCGAGGACGTTGGCCGGGCACTCGGGGTGCGCCATCACAATCGCGCCGGGGTGCTGCCGCTTCTGCTTCAACAGGTCGTGGACGCTGAAAATCTCGTGGACCATGCACGACCCGTTCCACAGGATCATCTGCCGGCCGGTCGTCTGTTGCAGGTAGCGGCCGAGGTGCTGGTCGGGCACGAACAGGATCTCGCAGTCGGCCGGGACGCGGTTCCGCACCACGTCCTCGGCGTTGCCGCTGGTGACCACCCAGTCGGACAGGGCCTTCACCTTGGCGCTGCTGTTGATGTACGTCACCGTCTGGAACTTGCGGCCGTTCTCGCGGAGCATTTCCTGGTAGCGGAACAGCTTGTCCGGCGGGCAACTATCGACCAGGCTGCACCCGGCGCGGAGGTCGGGCAGGAGGACTTTCTTGGCCGGGTTGAGCATCTTGGCCGTCTCGGCCATGAACAGGACGCCGCAGAAGACGATCACCGGGGTCTCGACCTTGGTGGCCTCGCGGGCGAGCTTCAGGCTGTCGCCGGTGATGTCGGCGAGTTCCTGGACCTCGCCCTCCTGGTAGTAGTGGGCGAGAATGGTCGCGCCGCGGGACTTCTTCAAGTCGAGGATTTCGGCGGCGACATCGTCGAGGACGGCGGGCATGGTCAACTCCCTTGTTTTTCGTGTGGCGGAGGGTGAACCCACACATCGGTTCGTGCGCGGTATTCTACGCACTCGGCCGGGCTACACAACGGCGGCGCACCTTCGCATAATGGCCCGATGAACCCGCCCGAACCGCCCCCGCCGCCCCCGCCCCACATCCCGCCGGCCGACGTGCTGCGCTGGTGCGCGGCGGCCGCCCCGGAGTTGTGGTTCCCGTCGGCCGCGGCGGAAGCCCACGGCGTCCCGCGGGACGCCTTGAACGAGCCGTTGCGCGTCCTCCGGCAGTCCGAACTCGTGGCCGTCGGGGACTGGGTCGCCGGCCGCGGCCAGGGGTACCGGCTGACGGCGGCGGGCGAGCGGATCGTCCGCGGGGGCGGGCCGGTGCCCCTCGACGGCCCCGTCCCGGCCGACGACCCGCCCGACCCGAACGCCTTCCCGCCGCTCTCGGGGCTGAGCCTGAACGACCGCGGGCTGATGACCCGCGAGGCGTTCTTGAACCCGCGGGCGGCGGTCATTTCGCCGGCCCTGATCCTCGTCTGCCTGGTCTGGTTCGCCTGGGGCCTCGTCGTCGCCTGGCGGATCGGCGTGCCCGGCGTGGCGTACCTCCGGGACGGCGAGTCGCGCGTCCTCATCCGCCTCGGGGCGATCTACGGGCCGGTCCTCCTGGACGGCGAGTGGTGGCGGCTGGTCACGGCCGGGTTCGTCCACGTCGGGGCACTCCACCTGCTCGTGAATTTGTTCTCGCTGGGCGTCCTCGGGCCGGTGGCCGAGGGGTTGTGGGGCCGCAAGCGGTTCATCGTCCTGTACTTCCTGTCCGGCCTCGGCGCGTCGTGCGCGGCGGCCCTCGTCAACCCCGGGTCGGTCACGGCCGGGGCGTCCGGGTCCCTGTGGGGCCTGCAGTCCGCCGTCATCGTCTGGCTGATCCGCTTCCGCGAACACCTGCCCCCGGCGCTGTTCATGGAGTGGCTGCGGCGGATGCTCCTCGTCACCGGCGTGAACGTGGTCGTCAGCCTGACCCCGTCGGTGAGCTGGGAGGGGCACTTCGCCGGGGGCGTCGTCGGGTTCGCCGTCGGCGTCTTCCTCGACTGGTCGCGGTGGGGCGTCGGCCGGCGGCGGTACGCGATGGGCGTGTTCGGCATCGCCGCCCTGACGGCCGGGATGCTCGGCGGCCTGTGGGCGGGGACGTACACGGTCGGCGAGTGGAAGGCCCTGCGGCAGAAGGCCGGGACGCCGGCCCCGAAGGCCGGGCCGCTCGACCCCGCCTTCGTGACGGCCCTCGAGGGCGTCCAACCGACGCGGTGGAAGCCCCTGCTCCAATCGGCGACGGTGGCGATCCTGTCCCGCGACCCCGGCCGCGTTTCGGTCGCCGCGATCAAGGCCCGCGAGCAGTGCGCCCAACTCCGCCGGCACGCCAAGGAGGTCCGCGACCGGCTCACCCCCGACCCGACGAACGACGCGCTGCGAGCGTACCTGACCGAAGTGGACGCCCTGGCGGAGAAGCTCGAAGGCCTGATGGCCGACCCGAAGCCGCCGTCGAAACGGCAGTGGGACGACCTCGGCGCGCGGGCCGCAAAAGCGGACGCCGCGTGGCCCCAACGGGCCGCACCGGTCGTCCCGTAGCCCGGCCGGCCGTTACCGGTCGGCGACGAAGTACTTGTCGAAGAAGGTTTTCACGAACCGGTGGTCGCCGGCGATGAACGTCCCCTCGACGGCCAGGTAGTGCGCCTGCCGGCCGACGCGGACGACGCGGGCGATCCGCGTCGTCGCCCCGTCGGGCATGGTCAGCGTGTACTCGCGGGCCGGGTACGCCTGCTGCTCGGCCGGCTTCTCCTCGGTCACCTCGCCCCCGGTCCGCTCGACGAGCGCCTTCCGGGCCGCCGCGAACCACTCGTCGTCCGGCGTCCGGCCCGGCTTCACGGCGTCCTGCGCGGGGCCGTGCGCGACCTCGTAGGCGACCCCGAGGACCGGGTCGTTCTTCGGCCCGGCCGCGAGCCGGAAGGTCTTCAACGGCCACCCGGGCAGCGGGCTGACGTCCGACGCCGTCGGCTTGCCGGGGAGCTTGACCTTGTACGCCCCGTCCGGCGGCTGGAAGTCCTTCCACTGGAGTTCGGGCGGGCCGAACGGCTTGCGAACCGCCTGCACCCACTCCTTTTTCAGGAAGTACAAGAACGCCGCCGACCCGTAGCCGAGGGCCAGGATCACCACAATGGCCCGCAGCCGCGTGCCCGTCGTCCAGTTCGCCGCGTACGCCACGCCGAGGCACAACCCGCTGACGCCCAGGGCGATCGCCGTCGGCAGGGCGAACGAGAAGATCGGCCGCGGGGCGATGACGACCGGCAGCAACAACCAGAGGAGCGGGATGGCGAACGGCACCAGCGACAGCCCGACGAGGACCGACCGCGAACCGCCGCCGCCGTGGAAGAGGCGGTCGTCGTCGTCGTCGGTCGGCGAGTCGTCGTCGCGCGGGCCGACGGGGGCCGGCCGGGCGCGGGGCACGGGGAGGGCGGCGGCGCGGGCCGTGAACGCCCGCGTGCAGTGCGGGCAGGCGACCGTCGCGCCGACCGCCGCGTCGGCCACCCGGGACCACTCGCCACACCGCGGACACTGGACCGCCTGCGCCATCGTCGCCCCCGCCCGAACTGGAATCGCCCTCCCGGTAGTGTAGGCGGGCCGCGGGGCGGAAGGAGCGGGGCGAAAGGAGAACGCGATGAGAGCCGCCCGCCGGGGCACCCGAGACTTGGCGGGGCCGGGGCGGTGTGGTACAACCGATGTCGGCCGCGCGTCACCGTCGGGGGCACGTCGTGAGAGGGTTCGGGATCGTCCTCGCAGCACTGGCGGCACTGGCCCCCGCGTCGGACCAGGTGCCGGCCCAAGAGCCGGCGCGGGTCGGCGGACTGGTGGCCCGGCTCGGCCACCCCGAGTTCGCCGAGCGGGAAGCGGCGACGGCCGCGCTGGTCGCCGTCGGCGAGTCGGCCCTGCCGGCCCTGCGCGCCGCCCTCGCGGCCGAGGACGCCGAAGTCGCCCGCCGCGCGGCCGGCCTGATCGTCGCCATCGCCCGCCAGGCCGAAGCCCGCCGATTGCTCGCGCCGACGGTGGTCGCCCTCGCCGCGCCGGCCGACGCCCCGGTGACGCTCGCGCAAGTCGCGGCGGCGTGGCAGAAGGCGTCCGGGGTCGAGTTCCAACTCGCGTCGGCGGAGGCCGGCGCGACCCGCGTCGCCAGCCGCACCTCGGCCCCGGTGACGCTCTGGGCTGCCGTCGAACTCGTCGCCGACGAGTTGAACCTCGACGTTTCCGGCCGCGTCGTGGCCCGGCCCGGCGAGAGCGAGCTGCGCCCGGTGGTCGCGCTCACGCCCCGGGCGGCCGGGACGCGGGCGGGGCCGAAGCGGTTCACGCCGCACGCCCTGGCCGTCGCCGCGGTGACGCCGCCCGCGAACGTAGCCCTGCCCAAGGACTCGCTGTCGGTGATTCTCGAAGCGCTCGCCGAGCCGAAGGTCCGCTTCCAGCGGCTCGACGCCGTCGTCGTCACGAAGGCGGTCGCCGCCCGCGGCCAGGAGTTGCGCACCCTACCCGCGCTCGTCCGCCCGGCCCCGGTCGCCCCGACCTTCCGCGCCCGCGGGCTGCGCGGCGGCGGGGCCATCGTGGCGGACGCGGACGGGGTCGCCCTGGTCCCGGCCGGCGTGCCGCTGACGAACTTCGCCCCGACGGCGGCGCAGGCGCTCGTCCGCTTCGCCGTGCCCGAGGCCGCGCCGGACCGCCTGGCCCTGCTCGAAGGCATCCTGCGGACGACGGTCTGCTTGCCGCGGGAGGAACTCGCCCGTGTCGCCGGGATCGACAAGAAACCGCTCGCCGGGACGGCCGGCCGCGGCGTCGGCCTGACCGTTCAAACCTTGATGAACTCCGGCACCGGGGGCACGGACATGCTCGTCGTCACGGTCACGTGCGTGCCGGGCGAAATCGCCTTTCGGGACCGCTCGCTCAAACGGCCGGCCGAAACCGTCACCAACTTCCGCGGCGGCGGCAACGGGGTCTTGCAGGTCTTCGGGACCGCGTTCGAGTCGGCCGCGGGTGCCCTGGTCGTCGCCGACGCGGACGGCGAGTCGTTCGACGTGAGCAGCCAGACTAGCACCGTCCGCCCGCTCCCCGACGGCCGCGTGGCCGAGCAACTCATCCTCCGCTTCCTGCCGACGGAGAAGGCCCGCGGCGCGCCGGCGTCCGTGGCCGTGAGCGGCGCGCGGACGCGCACCCTGGACGTGCCGTTTACCCTGCGCGACGTGCCGCTGCACGCCGGCCCTACCGCCGCCCCGCCGACCCCGGCCGCGCCGTGACGACGCCGCTCGAAGCCCTGGTCGTCTTCGCGGGCGGCGGCGCGGGGGCGGTCGCCCGGTTCGCCGTCGGCCGGGCCGTCGGGCCGCTGTTGCCCGCCGTCGGCTTCCCCTGGCACACGTTCACCATCAACGTCGCCGGGTCCGCGCTCCTGGGCGTCCTCGTCGCGCTGTGCAAGGACCGCCCGACGCTGCTGCTGTTCCTCGGCACCGGCGTCTGCGGCGGGTTCACGACCTTCTCGACGTTCAGCGTCGAAACCGTCCGCCTCCTCGAAGCCCACCGCCCCGACCTGGCACTCCTGTACGCCGGCGCGTCAGTCGCCGCCGCCGTCGGCTCCGCCTACCTGGCCATGCTCACCCTCGGCCCGAAGTGACGCCCGTTGGGCCGCCGAATCGGGTAACGAATGAGCCGCCAGGGGTGGCCGTTGCTTTGTTATGCACCCAGACACGCTCTGCCCAGCAGTCAGCGTAAAATCACTTATCTTTCGCAGCTCCATCACCACTTATCCCTTTAGCCTCCTTGAATGCATCGAGTACCGATTTATTGAGAGGGTGCTTATCGTAGATACGCCCGGGCGGATTTGTAATTATCCCGAGAACGTTCATGCACAGTACCGAAATCACTGAGTCTGGCGTTGCTTTGCCTGCTAACTCCGTCATTTCGCGGCGAAAACCTTCAAATGACGAAGACACAGCCTCCTTAAATGCATAGTCTTCTTCTACTCTCTGTGCGAGTGCAGCCTTGTGGGAGGCATGAATTGCAAGCCAAATAAGCGGGGCAGCGAAAGGCAAACGGTGCATGAACGAGAACACAAGCCTGTCCCACGTCAAAGCCTTGTCTGTGCTAGAGAATATGCTAAACTCCAATCCCGCGATTGCTAGAAGTGAAAGTACACTGGCTACGAAGATGATCTGCCAGAAAAATTGCGGTCGCTTAAAATGAGATCGTCGTCGATTGAAGGCTGTAGCCAATCCAGCGCTCGTAGCGCCTGGGAGAAGCGAATTAATAGTTTTAAGTCTGTCCGAAATAGTGGATTCTAGTTCCGAGATTCGGGATTCGTACTCTTTTACTTTCTGGTCTTTCGCATCTGCGGTTTCCGCAAATTTTTTGAGTGATAGCGTATGCAATTCACATTGCTCACGAAACTTGACTACTAAATTCGATTCGCCCTCGACATTTGTCTTAATACCTAGCAGCGTGCTTTGAATTGCATTGACGCTTTCCAGCGAAGTACGACTATCTCGCAATTGCGATTCGGAATTACTAGCCGCCTGTTGCACGAGCTGGTATTGCTGGTCAATTTTAGCTCGGACATCATCGGCATGAAGCCGTCCGGCTTCAATATGTTCAGATCTCGTGTTGGCTATTTGTGCTGTCTGTTCGACCTTTGTGTACAGTGCATCAATTTGGCTGACTCTTGTTGCGGCTGTATCTGCAACAGCGCGCGCTGATTCGAGCGACGCAAGTACCAGTGCTGATGTATTTTTATTCTGCTCATTAGCAGTTTGAATGGATGCAGAAAGTGTAGTCAACTCGACAACTGAACTCCGCCCGATATCAAGCTGCTGAGCACTTGTCGCAGCATGTTCTTTGATTGACAACAGCGTTGCGATAATATCAACTTTGGCCTGCGCGGCGAATCTCTTAATTTGCTCGATTTCAGCAAGTTGTCCTTTGAGAGCTACTAATAGCAACTCTGGCTGGGTTTCAGACGCAGAGATCATTCCGCCAACCTGTTGGTCTCCTTCACTGCTATTGTTAATATTCATGATTAGCTTATAACCCTCTTTGTATATACTTTAGGTAGATAATTAGAATTAATTACTTCGCCAACTCATGGTCATTCCTGGCCCCGCAATTCCATTGTAGCAACGTAGCTCGGTCTTTGGTAACTAACGAGGTCACAAACGCGTCGAAGTTCCGGCGAAATGCCAGTCGGCGTCGAACGCGCAGGTCGCGGATATGCTCGGTCACCGAGGCGTCGGTGGGCCGCATTGTCCGGTACCGTCAGCCCTCGGGTGAGCTTATGCCTATCGGTAGGCGGCTCAACAGTGGCAGGGGCTATCATAAGTAGATCTTCCCGCCGACCGTGACCGGTGGCAGTCCGGGATTCGGTTGCGGCGTGGGGGCGGCTCGGTTAGACTCTGTGTCCCACCCCTACGAAGTGCCTCTCCATGCACCGTTCTGCGTTCGGCCCGCTCTCGGGTCTCGTCTTGATACTTTGCGTCGGCCCGCTGACGGCCGGGCCGCCCGTGGACTACGCCG
>JANYHV010000501.1 GCA_025362195.1 Fimbriiglobus sp.
CCGCCGCGCCCGATCCGCCTCATACGCGGCCCGCTCCAACCGCTGCTTCCAGTGCGTGTGCAACCGCTCGCGATCCTGCTCGGCCCGCTCCGCCGCCCGGAAGCTCAACTCCAGCGATGCCGGCTCGACCGCCTTGAGCACCAGCGCTTCGATCAGCCGATCCGGGTCGGCGGCCACCACGCCTTGGCACCGCGGTCCGCCGTACTCCCGGAACTCCCAGTCGCACGCGTACCGCGGGTCGGCTGACGCCCGCGCGCGGCGCGCCCATCGCTCGGCCGCATCGCCCACACCGCACAAGGCCGTTGAGCAGCGTCGACGCACGACCCGTCGTCCCCGTCGATCCGCCGCCGAGGTCGTTCGCGGTCAGTCGCCGCCCGTTCTCCTGGTATTGCTCCCAGGTGATGGACCCCGGCACCTTGTCTCGCAGCAAGCACACCCACTCCTCGGGCGGCGCGTTGCGGCGACCCGACTTCGGCTTGCCGGCCGCCCGCCGCGTCGGGTCGAACGGGCATCGGCCGTAGGCATACGCCCCCGCGTAGAACGGGTGATGCAGCATCTCGTAGAACGCACTGCGTCGCGGTCGCGGCCAGACCAGCCGCCCCTGACCCGGCCCCTTGTCCACCCGCGAACCGAGTCGGATGCTGTGGGCCACGAGGTACGCGTGGACCTTGCCCAGCGATCCGAGTTCGGCGAACTTGGCGAACACCAACGCCACGACCGAGTGCACCTGCTCGTCCGGGTCCAACGCGATGCCGCCGTCCGGCGAGCGGACGTACCCGATCGGCACGCAGGTGAACAACTCGCCCCGCCTCGCCTTGTTCAACTTCCCCTGGTGCATCCGCGACTTCAGCACGTGAAGTTCCGCCTCGGACATCATGCCGCGCAACCCGAGCAGGAGGCGGTCCGACGGGTCGGTCGGGTCGGGCACGCCGTCGGCGTCGGCGATCAGCACCTGGAACAGGGAGCACAGCTCCAGCAACTGGTGCCAGTCGCGGCACGACCGCGACAGCCGGCTCACCTCCCGGCCGAAGACGACGCCGACGTGCCCGAGCGACACCTCGGCCAGTAACCGCTGGAAGCCGGGCCGGTTCTCCACGGCCGACCCGCTGATGCCTTGATCGTCGTCGATGACCAGGACGCGTTCGTCGGCCCAGCCCAGAGTGACTGCCCGCTGTCGCGACTGGTACTGCCGGTCGGCCGACTCGCGGTTGCCGACGACCTGTTGGGCGGACGACTGGCGGACGGACACGACGGCCAGGCGGTCGCGGTGCCGAGGCCGAACTTTGTGGGCGAACGGCGGAACGGGGTCGAGTTGGCTCATGGCGTCCCTCCGCCGGAGGGCTTGGGGCGGCGAGCCGTTCGGCGAGCATCCGGGCGAGGTGCCGGAGCAGGTCCTCCCGCTGGCGGTCGGAGAGGTTCTGCCACCGGGGTTCGGTCGGCGGGGTCAGGCGCGGGGGGGATCGGGGCGGGTCGATCGGACACGGTGCGGCTCCTCCGGTGCGGGTACGAAACTCCTGACAGAAGTGGGCCAGCTCCAACAAAGCCCACGGGCACGCCGTCACCCCTGTTGCATCCGCCCCAACAACACCTGCGTCGATAGGCGGTCGCTGTCGGGTCTGTCTTCAGGCTGGCGAAGAACGACTCCACCGGCGCGTCGTCCCAGCAGTTCCCGCGACGGCTCGTGCTGCATGTGATCCGCTCCTGCTCCAACCGACGCCGGTAGTGTTCGCTCGCGTACTGGCTGCCGCGGTCCGAGTGCGCCAGCAGCCCCGACGACCCCTTGGGACGGCCGGACATAGCCATCTCCAGAGCGTCCACCACCAGCCGGCTGGTCATCGTCGCGGCCATACTCCAGCCGACCACCATCCGGCGGAACAGGTCCACCACAACCGCCAAGTACAGCCATCCCTCACGCGTCGGAATACACGTCACGTCCGCCACCCAGGACGCATTCGGCTCGGCCGGGTCGAAGTCCCGACCCAGGACGTTGTCGGCCACCGGGTGCGGGTGGTTCGAGTCCGTCGTCTGCCGGAACTTCCGCTTGGTTTTCGCGGCGATCCCGGCCTCCCGCATGACCCGCGCGACCGTGTTCACGCAGCAGTCGTGCCCCCGACCCACTAACTCGGCGTGCATCCGCGGGCTCCCGTACCGGGCCCTCACCTCGGCGTGAATCCCCGCCACCTGCTCGGTCAGCGCCGCGCGGCGGGTCTGGGTCACGCTCGGCTCTCGGGACCGCCAGGCGTAGAAGCCCGAGCGGGACACGTCCAGGACGCGGCACATCTGCGCCACCGGCCACTCGCCCTTGCGTTCCTCGACCCAGGCGAAGATCACTTCGACAGGGCGGCGAAGAACGCCGTCGCTTTTTTCAGGATGTCGCGCTCCCTCTCGAGTCGCTCGACGTCCGCGCGCCGGCGGCGGAGTTCCTCCTCGGCGGGGGTCTGGTGGCCCGACCCGGGGAAGGCGTCGGCCCCCTCGGCCCGGGCGAGCTTCGCCCACTCGCGGAGTCGGTTCTCGGGGAGGCGCAGCCGCCGGGCGGCCTCGGCAACGCTGAGCTTCTGGTCGGTGACCCTCTGTACGGCCTGGAGCTTGAACTCCGGCGTGTCGACCTTGCGCTTCGCTTCCATCGGTGAGCCTCGTGTTGGTGAGAGTCGACACCGCTTTCCCACTGTCCACCATTCGTGGGGAAGATCAATCCACGTCATCCTCCGGTACGAGTCGTCGAGGGCCGGGATGTCCTAAACTGTCAGGTCTCAGCCCGCCGCTCGCCGGGAACTCGGTGGCCTGTTACACTGGCACCGTGGTCCCCTCCCGTTCGGAGTCCCCCGATGCGTCGGCTCCTCGGCCTCAGTGCCGTCTTCGCGGCCGCGGTGTGCGCGTTCGCCGGCGACAAGCCGGCGGCCCCCGGGTTGACCGTGGACGCGGACAAGCGGCTCGTCGTCATCCCGGCCAAGGTCGCCCCGCGCAAGCTCGCCCACCTCGACCAGGTCTACCCCATCGAGGTCATCGCCACCTGGGCCTACCGCGACGGCAAGAAGGGCAAGGCCCACGAGACGGTCGTCACCACCGAAGTCCTGCCCAGCGAGGTCCACAAGGCGCTCGAACGCCTCGGGGCCAAGGCGGGCAAACCGGCCCGCGGCGAGGGGGCCAAGGCGGTCGGCCCGGAGGTCACCGTGTTCATCGAGGTGACCCAGCCCGACGGTACCGCCAAACGGCTGACTATGGACAAGGTGCTCCTCGACCCGAAGACGAAGAAGCCGCTGCCGAAGGGGGTCAAGTTCCTGTTCACCGGGTCGGCCCAGGTCGAAGTCGAACCGGGCAAGCCGGGGACGGTGTACGGGGCCGACCTGACCGGCACGCTGCTGGCCATCTTCCCGGTGACGGACGAGACGGTCTGCCAGTCGTCGTTGACGATGGCCGAGGAGAAGTACCTGAAACTGGACGTGAACAAGGACGCGCTGCCGGCCGAGGGCACGGCCGTGAAACTCGTGCTCGAAGTGGTGGCCAAGTGACCCCGTCCCGCCTCCGCCCGCTGGCGTTCACAGCCGTCTGGTTCGTCGGCTGTAGCCGCGGCGAACCGGTCGCCCCGGACCCCGGCCCGCTCGTGCCGGTGCTGACCGCCGTCGAACCGCCCCCGCCGCCGGTCGCCGTCGTCGTCCCGCCGCCGGTGCCGTTCCGCCTGCCGGCCGACGCCGGGGGCAGGGCGGTCGCCGCCGCGACCGCGCCGACCCCGCCCGCGCCGATCCCACTGCCGACGGTCAAAGCCCCTCGGCCGCGCGTGTCGGACTTCGACCGGGGCGAACTGCCGCCGACGCCGATCAAGCCGGTGGTGCGGACCCTGCCCGTGCCGCCCGGGAAGCCGGCCCTGCCGACGCCGCCGGCCGAGCGCCTGCCCGCCGACTTCGGCGTCGGGTCGATTCAGAACACGGGCGACCTGAAACCACCCGAGTCGGTCTCGCTGCGGCCGCCGACCCCCGCGCCGCCGTTGACCGCCGCCGACGTGCCCCGGCAAGCCCGCCAGCGGCCCGACAAGCCGCCGGCCGACGACCCCATCGACGACCTGATCGCGGGGCAAATCGTCTTCACGCCGCTGTCCCGGCCGGTCGTGCGCGAACTGCTGATGTTGTTCCGGCTACCCGACCCGTTCGAACTGGCGGAGCAGTTGCGCCGTCTGCCGCCGCCGCCGGTCGCCCCGGCCGACGCCGACGCCCGGCCGGTGATCGTGAAGTGACCGGCTACCGCTTCGGCGTCGAGGCCGTCGAGTTGGTGTGAGGCTTGCCGAACACTTCAAAGCCCTTGTAAATCGCCACCATGAGCACGAGTACGGCCACCGAGGCGGCCAGCATCAACCCCAGCACGACGACGCTGGCCAGCAGCGGCCGGCTCTTGGACGGGCGTTCGCGGCGGAACTCGGGGGCGGGGTTCGCCTGCATCGGCCGACCGGGAGCGGCGGCCGGGCGGTTGGCCCGCGGCACGACGACGGGGATCGGCACGGCCTCCGGCAGCGCTTCGACCGGGACGACGGCGGCCGCGGCCGGGACGACCGGCTCGAACCAGTCGAGGTCGATCGGCTTGGCGGGCGGCGGGGCGGGCTTCGCGGCGGCGGTTTCGAAGTCGAGCGTCAAGTCGATCAGGGGCAGCGGCTTCGCGTCGTCCGGCATGGCGTTCTCGGGGGGCGTTCTCGCGGGATTGACCGACCAACGCATTCTACCAGAACCGGCCGGCGGTTGGCGATTGTGGTGCGGGGGGACCTGGATCTGCCGCCCCGGCTTCGACCCGGTGCTGCCCCCCTGCGTAGCAATCCGCGAACCTCGCCCGGCGTTGCAAACCAAAAGACCAGCCGTTATCCCCCCAGTGTTACTTTGGAAATGAAAGTGCCCGTGTCCCAGAACGAACGCTACTCGCGGCCGGCGGTGGTCCGACTCGCCGCAGGTTTGTCGCGGGGATCGGCGATGCTCTATGTCGTTGATCGCGGAATCATTCCCCGTGACAAACCCGGTTCCACCCCGTGGCGCGCTTCGTTTGACTTTTGAACACCTCCCGCTTAACCAGCTTCTTCCCTATGATCACTATCACCGTCACGCAAAGTAGGAGTACTTGCTGACGGAGAAGGCAAATCACATCATGGGTGCATGTCGTGGCGAATAAAGATAGGCAGAGGGGTGCCAGAACAACAAAAAGGGTAATCGGTACGAGGGCCATTTTTCGGTATGCCGATGCCTTGAATTAGCCTCGGCAGTCATGTCAGGTGGCAGATCCGTCTCGTTCCGCGAACAATCGGGGTGCCCCATGGACGATCTTTACATCCGCGAAAACGATCGCCACCACTATTACCAACTCAAGAACGATGCCGGGATCACTTGGGGTGAAAAGGCGGGGAAGCTCCGCGAGGAGTTCGCCGAACAGCTCGAAATTTGCACGGCTGACGGCCCAGACCATACGCTCACCGTTGTCGTTTCGCACGCAGACCGAAAGAGTTCGCTCGACACGAACATGCCGTCGGCACTCGCAAAACGCGTGACCGTCCGCCACTTCCCAGCGGTCCGCCGCCCGTCCGAGTTGGCGAGGCTGCCGGAGATTCGTGAGGTCTTGTCGGAGCTTTCCGCCAGCCGCACTCCGAGTGAAGAACTCTTCTCGGGTCTTGCGCAGGGCTTTTACCTCGCGTGGTGCTAAACTCTGCCGGGGCCGACGGGCGAGACTGATCTCGCCGACATTATCAGCTTCGTCCGGGACCAGCCTGCATTCCGGCTTCGGCGGAGTGCCCCCGGCACTATTCATCCGGAGTGGGGAAGTTTTTCGACAATCCTCGAAGGCATTCCCGGGCTGAAAAGTTACACGGACCGTGGCTATTTCGAGTGGGAGTGCGGACGAGACAGCGGCTTGATTTGGCACGTCTTAGACGGCGAAGAGTTCGGCCGATTCGTAACCCGCGTCCTACAAAAATTGCCACGAACCATCGACGATTTCGCGGAGTTGTTGTGAGGAATTTTGCTAGCCTTGTGACGGCCGAAGTGCGGGGCGACTTGGACAGGCTGACTCGCCCGGCCGGGGAGGTCGGTCCTCTCGCGTACCGTGAGTCGATGGCTCGGCTCGGGGAAGGCTTCGTTACGGCCTACGCCGATCAACTCCGCGACGTTGGGCGACTTCTCCTCGTCTGCACGAACGAGGACGCCGACTTCCTGGCGCGTGGGGTGCTGGACGGGCTGAAGCTCGCCGCGATTCGAACTCACGTCGCCTGTTTTTGGAACGACCGGGAGGTCGTCACGGGCAATCGTTCCGCGGTGACTGTCGATATGGCCCCCATCGTCCGGCGTTACGTCGAGCCGGGCGAAGTGGACGCGATGTTGGTGGTCAAGTCGATCATTTCGAGCGCGTGCGTCGTGCGGACGAACATCTCCGAACTCATCTACGACTACCAACCGTCCCGCGTCATCGTGTTAGCCCCCGTGGTGTTTAAAGGGGCGGAGGGCCGCGTGGCCGAAGAGTTCGCCGAGGACATCCAACAAAGGTTCGAGTTCATTTGGTTCGCCGAGGACGACGAGAAAGACGGGGACAATGTTCGCCCTGGGATCGGCGGGCAAGTCTACGAGCGACTCGGCATCGGTACGCGACAAGAGCAAAACAATTACGTCCCGGAGTTAGTCAAGGAAAGGCGATTACTCGCACAGTGAAAGTCATCAAGTGTTGGGTCTCGTCTCCCGTCGTGGCCGATGTCGCAACTCACGAATTGACGAAATTCAACGCCTCCCTAGTCGTCTGACCAGTCGCCGCCGGCCTTGTAGCCGAACCGCTCGTTCGCGGCCCGCCCTACTCTGCCCCGGGGTTCGCCCCCCGCGCCCTTACGCTTCGGGGATGGCGCGGGACATTTGCTTGAAGTCGGCGAGGAACGAACTGGCGGCGTCCACCCAGTTGCGGGCCTTGATCGACGACCGGTACATTTCGGTGAACAGCGAGAAGTGGGCGTGCAGGGTCTCGATGCCCAGCGCCAGGCACTCGCGGACGGCCGCCCCGGGGGCCGGTTCGGCCGAACTCATCTTGGCGATCATGTTCTTGAACAAACTGTTCGTCGCCGGGCCGGTGTGCCGGGTGTCGTTCAGGACGGCGTAGAACGTCCCGGCCTTGGCCAGGGCGGTCATTTGCGTCTCCATGCTCGCGTCCGGGAAGTCGTGAAGGCGGGAGAACTCTTCGGTCAGCAGGACCATCGCCTCGATGCGGTCGAGGAGGTGGTCGGTGTCGGTCGAGAACCGGCACCCGGCGAACTGCAGGCGGAGGCTCTCCAACTTGGCCAGCAAGCCGATCAGGCCGAACTGCCAAGCGTGCGGAGTCGCGCCCGGGGTGGCGTGCGGGGCCGCGTCCGGGCCGGCCCCGGACGCGCCGACCGAGGCGAAGAATTGCGAGTCCACGAGCACGTCGAACTCGTCGTCGTCGCCGACCGGGGTCAGGCCCTGGGGCGGGGCGGCGAACGGCTTCGGGTCGGGCTTGGGCGTGGCTGGCATAGGGGTCGTCGCGGGGGGGTGCGTCGCGGGCATGGCCGTCTCGGGTGCGGGGGGTCGGGGTCAGGCGACCGGCTGTTCGGGGGCCCGGGCGTGCTGCCGCAGGAGGGTCAGGAGGCCGTCGGGCATGAGCGGTTTGGCGAGGGTCGCGGTGACCCCGGCGGCCCGGCCGCGCTGCCGGTCGGGCGGGGCGTCGGCGGCGACCAGGAGGACGACCGGGATCAGTTCCGTGTCCGGGTGTTCGCGGAGCAGCCGGCAGAAGGCGTAGGCGTCCATCCCGGCGATGCGGGAGTCGAGGACGACCAGGTCGGGCACGCCGTCGTCCCGGATGCGGTCGATCGCCTCGTCCGCGTCCTCGGCCTCGACCATCGTGTACCCGTCCACGGCGACGACCATGCCGATGAGCTTGCGGTACGTGCGGCTCGGGTCCACGACCAGAACCCGGCCCGGTTCGCCCGGGGCGGACGCCGCGTCGAGCGGGGCGGCGACCGGGACGGCGACCGTGCCGGACGGGCTGAGCGGGGCGGCGGGCACCGGGGGCAGGAGGCGGGTCGAGTGGCCCGACTTCTCGGCCGCGGCGGCTTGCTGCTTCTCGATCTTGCCGTCGTAGTAGGCGATGCCCTTGCGGGCCGCGACGCTCGCCGGGTTGAGGGTCAGGACCCGCTCCAGGTGCGCCCGGGCTTCGGTGGGCGAGTCGCACACGCTGGCCAGCCAGAGCCAGCCGTGTTCGTTCTTCGGCTCGTCCGCGACGACGGCCCGCAGCAGCCGGCGGGCCGTCGGCACGTCCTTGGCCTTGGCCGCGCTGATCCCGGCGGCGAGGCGCATCGGGCGGATGCTCGCCTTGGCCTTGTCGTTGTTCGGGTTGAGTGACAGGACGCGCTCCCAGGCCAGGGTGGCGTCCGCCGGGTCGTCGAGCACGGTGGCCAGCCACTGCCAGCTCGTCTCCGAGTTGGGGTCGAGCCGCACGGCCTCCTGGAGGCACTCGCGGGTCTTGCCCTTGTTCCCCGCTTTGGACGCGGCCATCGCCTGGCGGAAGAGATCAACGGCGGAAACTTGCGACATGTCAGCACCTCCCAGCACGTCCCCCACGGGGGTGCGACATCGACTCGGGATTCTTGGTTCAACGTAGTTCATGCCGAACGATACGGTCAACTGTGAGAACCCCGATTGACCCGAATTCCGCGACTCGGACCAACAAACTTTCCGACTGGCCTCAAAAATTGAGTTATGGCATTCGACTGGTATGCTGGGTGGACCGTAACGCCTCTGACAACTTTGCCCCCGGCCGGCCGAATCGGTGCCCGCGAACTCACCTCTCGTTCGGGATCATTCCGCCGAATCGGTCGATTCGTTCGGTACGGCCGCCAGGACGGTGCCGTCTCCCTCTCGGAACTGATCGCCCCGATTCCATTTTGCCACGGAGTGGCCGTCATGTTGGTTTTCCCGTCGTCTTGGCGTTCCTGGTTGGCGTGCGGCCTCGGCGTCATCGGCCCGGTGGGCGGGGCGGTCGCGCAAGAGCCGGCCCCCGTCGAAGTGATCGTGCCGTCGGCCGGCGAGATCGTCGTCCCGGGTTCGCCGGCGGTCGCCGACCCGGCCTGTGCGACCTGTCCGCCGCCGGTCAACGTCTTCAAGAACGCCCCGTCGACGCGGCCGGCCCCGCGGCTCGGGAACTTCCCCGTGCCGCCGACCGGCCCCGGCATTTACTCGGCCCTCGACGCGTTGAGCGGGGCCGCGCCGGCCGCGCCGCCGAAGTACCCGTACCCCCGCTTCGGGCTCGTCGGGCCGGGCCTGTTCGACATCGACTTTCGCTACCTCGACGACCCGAAGAACAAGGACCGCGACTACGCCGACGGCCTGAAGCGGATCCCCGTCGGCGAGAACTGGCTGTTCAGCACCGGGGGCGAACTCCGCACCCGCCAGATGAGCGAGTACAACAGCCGCGCCGGGGCCGTCGATAATAACTACAACCTGTCGCGCGTCCGCACCTACGTCGATTTGCTGTACAAGGACACGTTCCGCTTCTACGCCGAACTCAACGCCTCGTACTCGGTCCACCAGGACTTGCCGGCCCTGGGCGTGGACGAGTCCGGGCCGGACTTCCAGAACCTGTTCGTGGACGTGAAGACGTTCGACTACCAGGGCAAGCCGGTCTACGTCCGGATCGGCCGGCAGGAACTCCTCCTCGGCTCGCAGCGGCTCGTTTCGACGCTCGACTGGGTGAACACCCGCCGCACCTTCCAGGGCGTCCGGGCCTTCCGCACCGGCGAGAAGTGGGACTTCGACGCCTTCTGGGTGCAACCGGTCATCCCGCAGGCGAACAAGCTCGACTCGGGGGACAACAACCAGAACTTCGCCGGCGGCTGGTTCACCTACCGGCCGCGCAAGGGCGTGACCGTGGACCTGTACAACTTGACCCTGGACAACACCAACGACGTGACCCAGCAGCGGATCCAGCGGTCGCCGGTCACCGTCAACACGACCGGGGGCCGGTACGCCGGCGACAAGGACGGCTTCTTGTGGGACGTCGAGGGCGGCGTCCAACTCGGCCGCCGCGGCGAGCAAGACGTGGTCGCCGGCTTCGCCACCACGGGCGTGGGGTACAACTGGAAAGAAACGCCGCTGTCCCCGACCTTGTGGTTCTACTACGACTACGCGAGCGGGGACAAGAACCCCGGCGTCGGCAATTTCAACACCTTCAACCAACTCTACCCGTTCGGGCACTACTACCTGGGCTGGGCGGACATCGTCGGCCGGCAAAACATTCACGACATCAGCGTCCAGTACACCATGTACCCGACCCGCTGGTTGACGCTGTATACGGCCTACCACCGCTTCTTCCTGGATAGCAACCGGGACGGCCTGTACAACATCGCCGGGAACATCGTCCGCCGGGACGCGACCGGCGCGGCCGGGAACGACGTGGGCCGCGAACTGGACGTGATCGCCAACGTCCACGTCAGCAAGCACGTTGATCTGCTCGCCGGGTACTCGTACCTGTTCGGCGGCAAGTTTTTGAAGACCACCGGCGCGGCCGATTCGAGCACCGCTTTCGTGCAGATGTCCTACCGCTGGTAAGGTTTCGTTAGCCCGACGCGCGAGCGAGGGACGCGGGAAGTCACCGCAAGTGGGGAGTCCAGCCCAGCACCCCCTGGGAGTCTCCGCGCGTCCCTCGCTCGCGCGTAGGCTAACAAGACTCGCCTGCGGCGGGGCCGAAAACCCGGCCGAAGTCAGTGACGATCGACGGAATCGAAAATATGATTGCTCGGATTGCGCCGTTACCTTTTTGACCCGCAAGCAGGGAGTGGCCGATCTTCGCGTTTTGCGAATCGCCTCCGATGAAGTCGGTTCTGAAGTCGTTGCCCCCGAAGCGGAGGACTTGACCCGTGCCCACGACCGCCCGACTGCCGATGCCGGCCTCGTACTTCAAACTCGTCCGCCGGTTCCCCCTGGTGCGCATCGCCGACGAGGACGGGTTGGCCGCCGCGCTGGCCGCCGTGGACGGCTTGCTCGCCCTGGAATTGGACGCCGGGCAGGCGGCGTACCTCGAAACCCTGTCCGCTCTGATTCACGCTTACGAGGGCGAACACCACCCGATCGCCGACGCCACGCCCGCAGAGGTCCTTCGAGAACTGGCCGACGCCAACGGGCTGACCGGTGCGGCGATTGCCCACCGGTCCGGCATCGCCGCGTCCACCGCGTCCGCCATCCTGTCGGGCAAGCGGCGACCGACCCCCGAGCAGATGACCACCCTCGCGGCGGTGTTTCACGTCAGCCCGGCAGTTTTCCTACCGGCGTTCGTGCCAGGTGTGTGATGCGCTTGTGCCCACTTTTCACCGGACTTCGGGGATTGCACGACGACCGCGCCGAACGCCGCGTACCCCTTGAACACGTGCAAAGTGCAGAATGCCGAGAGAGCAGTCCCAAGAGGATTGCCTTCTCGACACTCTGCACTCTGCACTCTGACCTTTGCACTCTTCCGATCGGTCAAATTACGCGCGGACGAGGTTGCCGCGGGCTACGGGGACGGCGAGCAGTTGTAGCGTCGGGCCGGCCCCGAAGATCCCGCCGCCGACGGCCGCGAGCATCGAGATGAGCGTCCCGGCGAAGGCGATCCAGGTCACGTTCGTGCCGGCCGTCAGCGCGTCTTCCTTGGTGACGGTCACCGCCGGCGGGTTCTGCACGTTGGCCGTGACCTTGGCTTTGAACTCGGCGAGTTGGGCGTCCGTGTACCCGGCCTTGCGGGCGGCGGCCTCGAAGTCCACTTGCGGGGTGTTCTGCGTGCCGGTCGCCTGGGCGACGTTCGACCCGGCGGTGACGACCCCGACCATCGCGCCGAACCCGGCCCGGACCCCTCCGACCATGAGCGCGAGCATCATGGCGAACGTCAGGGACCAGACGAGCAGGCCGTAAATCCCGGCCTCGCGCTTGTTCTCGCCGACGGCCAGTTGCGTCGAAACGGCCCCGCCGAGGAACAGGCAGAACGCGGTCACGACGATGGCGTACACGGCCGCGCCGATGCCGATGTTGCGGGCGTCGAACTTCTCCGACACCGAGAAACCGGTCGCCGCCCCGAGCAGGGACAGCAGGAAGTACAGGGACAGGGCGAGGACGGACCCGGCGAAGATCGGCCCCCAGCTGATGCGACTGCCGGTGCCGACGAGGTCTTCGCGGGACAGGGGGAAGTCGCGGGCGTCCGTCCGGGACGCCGTGGCGGTGGTGTCGGTCATGGTGAAACTCCGAAGCGCTGGTGTCGGCCCGGCGCGGTGTGGTGCCGGCCCTTGAAGTAAGGCCCGGCGGCACCGGCGGTCATGCAAGAGTCGCGCCACAGAACCGGTTTCCGCGCAAAGACCGTAAAATCACGGGCGGCCGAACGTCACTTCGCCCGGAGGGCGTCCCACTCGGCGAAGGCGTCGGGCAGCGCCTCGCGCACGATGACGAGGTGCTCTGCCTCGGGGTACTCGCGGTACGTCAGCCGCTTCGCCCCGGCCGCGATGAGCGTCTTGTTCAGCGCCCGCATCCCGGCCAGCGCGAGCTGGTCCTTGGTGCCGACGCCGAGGAACAGCGGCAGGTCGGCGAACGCCTTGGCGTCCCGGACGCGGGCCGCCCCGCCCAACAGGGCGACGGCCCGGTACGTGCCGGGGGACTGCTGGACGAGTTCCGCCGCCTGCCCCGCCCCCATCGAGTGCCCGACGACGAAAATCGATTTCGCATCGATCGGGTAGCGGTCGGCCAGCCCGGCGACGATCTCGGCGACGGCCGGCGCGGCGAACAGCCCGGCCCGCGGCGCGACGAGCAGCCAGCCGCGCTTCGCACACTCCTTGACGACGTGGCCCGCCCCGTACCCCTCGAAGAACAGGTTCTCCGACCCGCCGGCCCCGTGCATCGCAATCACCAGCGGCACCGGCTCGGCCGCGTCCAGTTTCTCGGGCACGAACAGCCGCACCGGGGCCGTGCCGAACTTCCCGTTGGGCTGTTTGAGCGGCACGGACAGCCAGAACTGCCCGGCCCGCGCGGCGGTGAAGTACGGCGTCCCGGCCGGCAACTTCGCCAGCGCCTCGGCCTCGGCGAGCAGCTTCGCGGCCGGCAGGTCGGTCTCGCTCACGGTGCCCTCGGCCAGTTGCGCCAGTTGCTCGACGCGGTCGCGCAAGGTCGCCGCTTCGATCGTCGCCGGGGCCGGCTTGGGCAGCGCGGCCAACCGCGTCGTCAGGTCGGGGACGACCGACACCGTCACCTCGTGGCGGCTCACCGGGCGGCCGTCGATCAAGACTTCCAACGCCAGCGGCAAGTCCTGCCCGGGGGCCGCGACCTTCGGCAACGGCACGGCGATCTTCGCCGGGAACTTCGTCAGCGGCACCGGTTGCGGTTCGCCGGTGCCGAGCGTCACGCGGCAGGTCGCGCCGTCGGGGGCCGCGCCTTTGACGGCGTAGAACGGCTTGACGACGACTTCCAACCCCGACTTGTTCGCGTCGATCAGCCGCGCCTCGGGGCTAATGAACAGGGCCTCGGCCCACGCGGTCGGCGGGGTCGCGTCGGTCCCGGCCAGGGTGCGGCGGGCGTCGTCGAGGGTGCGGCCGGCCTCGCCGAACTGGAAGCCGAAGAACTGCGTCGTCACCTTCGGCAGCCCGGCCAGTGCTTTGACTTGCGCCGATCGCGCCGACCCTTCCCAGGCCGTCTCGAAGGCCCGGAGGCGGCGGCCGAGTTCGTACCGCTCGGCCTGGGCCGGGGCCGGGCCGGCGACCCCCCCGGCGGCGAGTGCGGCGCAGGCGAAAGCGAGCAGGGTGCGGGTTCGGGTCATCGGCGGCACCGAGAAATTTTGCGAATCGAGGGTTGGAAGGCGGACGCCGGGTTCATTCAATTGAGCCGTCCCGCCGGTCGCAAGGCGCGAACCGGCCCGACGACTCCTCGGAATTCTGGCGACCCAGGAAGGGTGTGCGGCATGATGCGGCATTTCGTCCCGTTGGCGGTACTCGGCACGGCCCTCCTCCCCGCCGGTGCGGCGGCCGTCGGCTGGCGGGCCTACTCCCCGTGCGTCCCGGTCCCGGTCCCGTGCTACCCCCAGCCCGTCGTGATCCTGCCGACCTGTTGCCCGCCGGTCGAGTGCTTCCCCGCGCCGGCCCCCACTCGCGCCCCGGCCGCGCCGCCGACGGTGACGCAAGACCCGCCGGCCAAGCCCGAGGCGGCGAAGCCCGATCTCCCGGCCGCCCCCGTGCCCAAGGCCCCGACCGGGCCGATCGCCCCGATGCCGGGCGTGCCCCGGACGGCCATCGACCCGCCCGAAAGTTCCCCGGCCGAGGCCGTCCGCATCCCGGCGACGGTCCCGGTCATCCCCGTGACGCCGAGTACGCCGCTGGCCCAGCCGCGGCCCGTCGAACCGGCCGGGGCGGCGATCCCGGAGCCGGTCAAGGTGCCCGCGCCGGTGGTCGAACCGGGCCGGTTGCCGCCGCTCGTGCCGCGCATCCCCGGCGGCGACAGCGGCCTGCCGCCGCTGCAGATCGTCCCCCCGGCAGAGACGAGCACGTCGCGCAGCAGCCCGCTGACGGACCGCAAGTCGTTCGAGGTCGTGCCCGTGTCCGGGGCCGCGCCGGCCTCCCCCGCCGCTTTGCGCACGGTCGGCGTCTTCAACCACTCCGACCGGGACGTGACGCTGACCGTCGAGGGGGAAACGGTCACTCTGCCGAAGCGGACGTACCTCACGGCCGCGGTGCCGCGGACGTTCACCTGGAAGCTCGACGGCGGCGTCGCGCAGAGCACCGAAGTGCCGGCGGCGTCGCCCGGCGTCGAAATCGTCATCCGCCGGTAACGCCCATGCCCCTCGACCTGACCGTGTCGCACCTGCTGCTCGCGCACGACTCGGCCGGCCCGCGCGGCGTCGGCCGGTCGGCCGGGGCGACGCCCGCGCTGGAAGAAGCCGCGCTGCAAACCGCCGCGCACTACGGCCCGCCGACGGCCGCCGCGCTGTTCGTCGTGGACCTGTCGCCCGCGACCGTTGCCGTCGTCCGCACGGCCGTCGCGCCGTCGCCGGGGTTCCACTTCTTGCTGCTCGGCCGGCCGCTGTACGACCTGCTCGGCGACCCGTTCCAGATCGCCGACCGGTACCCGCCGCCGTGGGCCGCGCGGGGCGACCTGCCCGGGTCCGAGTGGCCGGCCGAACCGCTGCCCCGGCGGACCGTGGCGCAGATTCTCGACGCCTTCCACGCCGGCGACATGCCGTGGCTGCTGGGCGGCGCGCAGTCCCTCATCGACGGCGGCCGGCTGGTCTTCGAGAGCGACACGCCGGACGAATCCCGCGTGCGGCTGTTGTGGCACCTGCTGCCGGACCGCAGCCGCGCCGACCTCCGCCCGGCGACCTTCGCGCCGTCGCTCGCCCTGAACTTCCACGTGACCGTGACCCCGGCCGCGGCCCCGTTCCCGCCCAACCACCTGACGGCCGAGCAGACCCGCGACTACCCCGAGGGGCGGTACGAGTTGGCCCTGCAAATCGCCGTCGAAACGAACGACCAGGCCGGCCTCGACCGCCTGTTCGCCCGCCGCACCAGCGCGGACATGCTCCGCTTCGCCCTGACCGCCGTCGGCCTGGCCACCGCCGCCGCCCTCGTCGTCAAGCTGGCGCTGTGAGCAAGGTTTTCGGCTCCGCCGCAGGCGAATGTTAGCCCGACGCGCTAGCGAGGGTGGACCGGTCGAGGACAAGGTGACTGTCGATGACCGCACGGTCGACGACCGCCGACATTATCCACGACCGGTCCACCCTCGCTAGCGCGTCGGGCTAACCCGATTCGCCTGCGGCGGAGCCACCGCCCGTCCAGGACGGAGGTGTAACCGGCCAGTCGCCCTAAAACCCCCAGGCGAACGGGTCGGCGGGGTCGAGGAGCAGCGTCGCCTCGGCGGTGACGTGGGCGCGGCCGGTGACCGTCGGCCGGATCGCGTCGCCGTCGGTCTCGTAACTCCCCGTGAAGACCGTGCCCAGGACGCCCTCTTGCCGCCAGACGTGGCCCGGGTCCAGGGTTCCCGCCGCGGCCAGGCAGGCCAGCTTGGCGCTCGTCCCCGTGCCGCACGGGCTGCGGTCGTACGCGCCGCCGGGGCAGAGCATGAAGTTGCGGCCGTGGTTGGCCGGGTCGAGCGGCGGGCCGACGAGTTCGACGTGGTCGATCACCCCGCCGTCCCGGCCGGTCACGCCCGCCAGTTCCAGCGCCGCGCGGATCGCCGTGGTGAAGTGCGTCAGCCGGGCGGCGTTGGCCCGCGTCAGCTCTTCGCCGTGCCCGCCGACGAGGTAGAACCAGTTGCCGCCCCAGGCGACATCGCCCGTCACCCGGCCGTACCCCGGCACGTCCAGACTGACGCCCGCCGCCTCGCGCCAACTCGGCACGTTGACGACGCTCACCGACCCGTCGGCGTGCAGGGTCGCGGTCACGTCGCCGACGGGGGTTTCGATCGCGTGAACCCCGACCGTCAGCCGGCCCAGGTGGGCCAGCGTGGCGACGAGGCCGATGGTCCCGTGCCCGCACATGCCGAGCAGGCCGACGGTGTTGAAGAAGATCACCCCGCACGCCGCCGCCGGGTTCACGGGCGCGCAGACGAGCGCCCCGACGAGCACGTCCGACCCGCGCGGCTCGTTGACGACGGCCGAGCGGAAGCGGTCGTGCTCCGCCCCGAACCGCGCCGCCCGCTCGCGCAAGCTGCCCCCGCCGAGGTCCGGCCCGCCGCCCACGACGACCCGCGTCGGCTCCCCGCCCGTGTGCGAGTCCACCACGACAATCCGCTTCATCCGCCGCCCCCGTGCTTGCTGCCGACGCCCGAACTCCGCCAGTCGTAACCTACCCGGAAGTTCTTGGAGCGGCGCGCGATGTCGGTTAAAGTGACCGGGCGACGCCCGACCTCCCCGCCCGGCCCCAGTTCGGATTCCCCCCATGCTCCTCCCGCGCACCCTGCTCGCCTGCCTACTCCTCGGTTCCGCCGCGCTCGCCGGGGACGACTGGCCGCAGTTCCGCGGGCCGACCGGCGACGGGGTTTCGACCGCCAAGAATGTGCCGACGAAGTGGGGCGAAACGGAGAACGTGCGGTGGAAGGCGGCCGTCCACGACAAGGGCTGGTCGTCCCCGGTGGTCGGCGGGGGTAAGGTCTGGGTGACGACCGGCAAGGAGGACGGGACCGAACTGTTCGCCATCGCGCTCGACCAAACGACCGGGGCCGTGGTCCACGATCTGAAGCTGTTTTCGCCGAAGTCGCCGCCGAAGATCGCGCAGTTCAACTCGCACGCCACCCCGACCCCGTGCCTCGACGGCGGCCGGCTGTACGCCCACTTCGGCAGCTACGGCACCGCCTGCCTGGACGCGGCCACCGGCAAAACCGTCTGGTCCCGGGACGACCTGCCGTGCGACCACTGGCGCGGCCCGGCGTCGTCCCCCGTCGTCCACGGCGACCGGCTGTTCCTGCTCTTCGACGGCCACGACAAGCAGTACGTCGTCGCGCTGAACAAGGCGACCGGCGAGACGATCTGGCGCAAGGACCGGGCGTTGCCGTACCCGGCCGACGGGGACTTGAAGAAGGCGTTCGCCACGCCGTCGGTGTTTACCGTCAACGGCCGGGAGCAACTCGTCGCCCCGGCCGCCGTCGGCACCATCGCCTACGACGCCGCGACCGGCGACGAAGTCTGGCGCGTCATCCACGGCGGCATGAACGAGGCGGCGCGGCCGGTGATGGCCCACGGCCTGATCTACCTGACCACCGGGCACACGCAGAACCTGCTCGCCGTCAAGGCCGGCCGGACCGGCGACCTGACGGCGACCGGGGTCGCGTGGAAGTCGATCAAGGAGGTCCCGTCGAAGCCGTCGGTGACCGTCGTCGGCGACCTGCTGTTCCTGGTCAACGACAAGGGCATCGCCACCTGCCTCGAAGCCGCGACCGGGAAGTTCGTCAAGAGCGAGCGGTTGCAGGGCACGTTCGCCGCGTCGCCGGTCGTGGCCGGGGGCCGCGTCTACTTCGCCAGCGAGAAGGGGCCGACGTTCGTGATGTCCGCCGACCGCGCGTTCGAGCTGCTCGAAACCAACAAACTCGCCGCCGGCTGCTACGCCTCGCCGGCCGTCGCCCAGGGCGCGCTGTTCCTCCGCACGACGACGCACCTGTACTGCCTGGGCGCGAAGTGAGCGTGCCGGTGGCGTTTCCGGCACAACCCGCTTAAACTATGCTCGCGTCGCTTCGGCCCCGCCTGCGGCGGGGCCGATCCCTCACCCGACCCGGAGCCGCGCTCATGGACCGCCGCCACTTCTTCGCCACGTCGTCCGCCGCCGCGCTCGCGGTGGCCGCCGAGCGCTCCCCCGTCCGGGCCGAGGTCAACGAGACCCTCCGCGTCGGCCTGGTCGGCTGCGGCTGGTACGGCATGGTCAACTTGCGCAACCTGCTGATCGCCACGAAGGGCAACCGCAAGGTCGAAGTCGTCGCCGTCGCCGACCCGGACGCGAAGCACCTTGAAGCGACGACGGCCGAGTTGACGAAGTCCTGGGGCCAGCAGGCTCCGGCGACCCACGCCGATTTTCGGGAGATGTTGAAGCCGGGCAAGCTCGACGCGGTCATCGTCGGCAGCCCCGACCACTGGCACGCCCTGCACGCCATCGCGGCCATGAATGCCGGGGCGGACGTGTACTGCGAGAAGCCGATCTGCCACACGATCGACGAGGGCAAGGCGATGCTCGCCACGGCCGTGAAGACCAAGCGGGTCGTGCAGATCGGCACCCAACGCCGCTCGACCCCGCACGTGATGCGCGCCAAGGAGTTCATCCGGTCGGGCAAGATCGGCCGCGTCGGCATGGTCAAGACGTGCTGCTATTACAACATGCGGTCCACCGAGAACCCGCCGGACTCGGCCGCGCCGGGGTCGCTCGACTGGGACTTGTGGACCGGCCCCGCGCCGATGGTGCCGTTCAACAAGCTGTACCACCCGCGGAGCTGGCGGGCCTTCAACGCCTACGGCAACGGCATCGTGGGCGACATGTTCGTCCACATGCTCGACACGGCCCGGTACGTCCTCGGCTTCGGCTGGCCCAAGCGGGTCGTCTCGACCGGCGGGATTCTGGTGCAGAAGTCCGCGAAGGCCGACATCCCGGACACGCAGTCGATCCTGCTCGACTACGGCGACCTGAGCGTGACCTGGGACCACCGCACCTACGGCCAGCCGGACGACGCGAAGTACCCGTGGGCGGTCGTCTTTTACGGCGAGAAGGGCGTGGTCAAACTGGACGTGGACAAGTGGGAGTACGTGCCGCACTTCAACGCCGGCGGGGCGAAGGCGTTCGAGGACAAGGCCGACCTCCTGCCCGACCTCGCCGACAAGGACCAGCCGGCCCACATCGTCCCCGGCGGGCTGGGCCACATGAAGAACTTCCTGGAGTGCGTCGGCACCCGCAAGGCCCCGGTCGCGGACATCGCCGAGGGGTACATCAGCACCGCGACCTGCCTGCTCGGCAACGTCGCCATGAAGGTCGGCCGGTCGCTCACCTGGGACGAGAAGGCGCAACTCGTGACGGGCGACGACGAGGCCAACAAGCTGTTCCGCCGCGAGTACCGCAAGCCGTGGATCTATCCCGGCGAGCCAGGAGCGTAAGCGACTGGAGTGCTTGCGTAACGCCGCCAACCAGAAACTCCAGGCGCTGACGCCGCCGACTAAAAACTCCAGGCGCTCACGCTTCTGGCTCGCCGGGAACCTTGATCGAATGACCGCCGCCCTGCTCGCCCTGGTGCTGACGCTGCAAGTCCCGACGCCGGCCGCGGCCGTCTGGATCGAGGGCGAAGCCCCGGCGAAGTTCGACGCCCCGCTCGCCCCCGGCGGCTGGGGCCGGACGGCGACGCTGTCCGGCAAGCAGTGGCTGTGGGCGGCCGTCGAGGCGGGCGACGTGCCGGCCAAAATCCCCGCCGGCGGCTTGAGCACGCGGTACGACTTCCGCGCCCCGGTCGCCGGCCCACACCGCGTCCACGCCCGCATCGGCTACGAGTTCGCGCGGTCCGCGTTCCGCTGGCGGATCGACGCCGGGGAGTGGCACGCCGTGTCGCCGCAGGAGTTGACGACCGACCTGATGGCCCCGGCCGACTTCACCGAGGTCGCCTGGCTCGAACTCGGCACCGCCGAACTGACGGCCGGCCCGCACGCCCTCGAGTTCAACGTGCCCAAGCCGAAGGCCGGCGACCGTCTGCTGTTCGCGCTCGACTGCGTCTGTTTGAGCCGGGACGAGTTCGCGCCCAACGGCCCGCACCGGCCGGGGGCACTCTGGAAGTACCCGCTCGACTACGTCGCCGAGAAGGTCCGCTTCGACTTCGCCGCCGTGCCGACGGGGACGCCGCCGGAAGCCCGACAGACGCTCGACCTGGCCGGCACCTGGCAGACCGCCCGGTACGACGAGCAGACCCTGGACGACCGCACCGGGCCGATCAAGGACTTGCCCCGCGACCTGGAGGCGCTGAACTGGCGCGGCGTCCGCGTGCCGGGGGACCGCGACGCGGCGCTGCCCGAGTGGGCCTACGCGCACCGCTACCTGTACCGCACCAAAGTCCGCGTCCCCGCCGACCTCGCCGGCCGGACGTTGGTCTTGCGCTTCCCGAACAACGCGCTGACGACGACCGTCTGGGTCAACGGCACCCGCGTCAGCTTCAGCAAAACCCCGTGCGCACCGTTCGAGTGCGACGCCACCGCCGCCGTGAAGTTCGGCGGCACGAACGAGATCGTCGTCGGCATCAAGGACCACTACTACGGCCTCGCCAAGACGGCCGACGGCCGGTCGCCGCGGTACGGGTTCAACCTGCCGCACGACCGCTTTTACACCGCCGGCGGCCTGGGCGCGACGAAGTACGCCGACTTCCCGACGATGTACAAGGTCCGCCGGCACGGCATCCTCGAAGCCCCGACGCTGACCGCCGTCGGCCGCGTCTACACGTCCGACGTGTTCGCGCAACCGTCGGTCGCGCTCAAGCACCTGACGCTGACGACGACCGTCGAGAACCCCGGCCCGACGCCGGTCACGGTCGAGGTCCGGCACGCCGTGCGGGCGCTCGACCGCGACGGCGTCGTCACCCGCGAGGCGCTGGCGAAGCCCGACCTCGCGTTCGCGCCGAAGTCGGTGACCGTGGCCCCCGGCGCGGGCGAAGTCGTCACCCTGACGCAGCCGTGGGCGGCGGCAAAATTGTGGTGGCCGGACGACCCGCGGCGGTACGCCGTCGAGACGACCCTGGCCGTCGCCGGCAAGCCGATCGACCAGTTTTACACGCCGTTCGGCTTCCGCGAGTGGGGCACGCGCGGCAAGGAGTTCACGCTCAACGGCGTCCCCTGGCACGGCCGCGCCGACCTGCGGCACACCGACAAACAGACCCTCGCCGGGGCCGAACTCGCGATCACGGAATGGCGGAAGAACGGCCAGACGATGACCCGCTACTGGGGCGAAGAGCCGTGGGCCGGCGGGTCGCAGGCCGACACGCTGACCGTCTTCGACATGGCCGGCGTGCCCGTCCGCCGGTCCGGGATTTTCGACGGCGAAGTGGCGTCGTACCAACTCGTCGAGGACGGCAAGGTGAACGCCGCCCTGTTCGCCAACTGGCGACTGCAACTCGCCGCCTGGGTCAAGGCCGAGCGGAACCACCCGAGCGTGATGGTCTGGAGCCTCGAAAATGAGGTCACGTCCATCAACGCCCGCAACTTCGGCTGGCTTAAACAGGTCGAGCCGGAGATGAAGAAGGCGGCCGACCTGGTGCGGCGACTCGACCCGACGCGGCCGGTCATGATCGACGGCGGCGACGCCCTGCTCGACGACGCGCTGCCGGTGATCGGCAACCACTACCTCGAACAGGCCAAGCGCGACTACCCGGACGAAGCGTACACCCTGTCGAAGGCCTACGCCCGGCCCGACGGCTGGGACCCGTGGCCGATCGCCCGCGACAAGCCGCTGTTCCTGGGCGAGAGTTTCTTCGCCAACGGCGCGCCGCCGTCGGCGTACTCGGAAGTCCTCGGCGAGGCGGCGTTCCTCGGCCGCGCGGCGGCGGCCCCCGGGGTGACGCGCTTCGCCCGGATGTTGAGCGAGGGCTACCGCACGCACGGCGTCGCCGCCTTCCACTTCTGGTTCGCGGAGGGGGCCGCCGCCGACCACCACAAGGCGTGGCAGCCGGTCGCCGTGTTCACCCGCGAGTGGAACACCGCCTGGCCGGCCGGCGTGAAGTACCCGCGCACGCTCACGGTTTTCAACGACACCCGCGACCCGTCGGCCGTCACCGTCTACTGGATTTTGCAGCCGAAGGGCCGGCCCGAGCTCCGCGGCAAGCAGTCCCTGTCGATCCCGCTGGGCGAGAAGGTCACCCTGCCGATCACGCTCGACCTGCCGGCCGTGCCGGCGGGCGAAACGGTCGAGGCCGACTACGCCGTCGTCGCCCTCCGCGGCGGCAAGGAAGTCTTCCGCGACGTGAAGCGCGTCCGCCTGTTCGGGGCCGTCAAACCCCTGGCCGAACCGGTCGCCGACGCCGTCACCTGGGACCCCGCCGGCAAACTGCCGCTGCCGATCTTGACCCTCGTCCGCGGCAAGCCGGTCGCCAGTTTGGACGACGTGCCCAAGGGGACGAAACTGCTCGTCGTCGGCCCGGACGCGGTGACGGCGGAGTTGGCCACCAGCCCGAAATGGCTCGCGCTGGCGGCCGGCGGCACCCGCGTCGTCGTCTTCGACCAGGCGCACCCGCTGCACTACCAGGCCCTGCCCGCCGACCTCGAACCGACGACCTTCGCGGGCCGCATCGCCTTCCCCGAAGACCCGACGCACCCCGCCTTCACCGGCCTGACCCGCGACGACTTTTTCTGCTTCTCCGGCGACCACGTCGTGTACCGCAACGCCTACCGCAAGGCGACCCGGGGCGGCCGGTCGCTGGTGCAGTGCGACGCCGAACTGGGTTGCACGGCCCTCGTCGAGATCCCCGTCGGCGACGGCCTGTTGCTCCTCAACCAGACCCCGCTCGGGGCCAAGCCCGACGACCCCGTCGCCCTACGGCTCGCGGCCAACCTCATCCGCTACGCCGCCGGCTACCAGCGCAAAGCCCGCCCCACCGTCGTCGTGCTACCGGACGCCGACCCGCGCCGGGCGTTGCTCGCGGCGAGCGGCTTGAAGTTCACCGCGACCGACGACCCCGTCGCCGCGCTCGAAACCGGCGAAGTCGTCATCGTGGACGGCACGCCGGCGAACCTGGCGAAGCTCGTCGCCGAACCGGACAAGCTGAAAGTCTTCGCGGAGGCCGGCCGGAAGTTGATGCTCTGGAGCGTGACCCCCGAGGCGCTGGCCGACTTCAACAAACTCGTCGGCTTCGACCACGCGATGCGGCCGTTCAAGGTCCAGCGGGTCGCCTTCCCGCCGGTGCGGGACGCGCTCGTTGCGGGGCTGAGTCTGCGCGACGTGGCGCTGGAGTCGAGCGAGAAGATTTACCCGTGGGCCGGCGACCGCTACCCGGCGGCCGACACGTTTACGCACGTCGTCGATCTGGACGACGCCGCCCCGTTCGTCAAGTCGCCGGGGTTCGCCGACGGCTGGTCGAAGATGACCAACGGGCTGACCAGCGCGGACTCGTGGAAGTTCGTCTTCTACCACGACCAGGCCCAGGCCGGCCTCGCCCCGTCGTGGGCCGGCACGCTCGCCAAGCCCGAGGAAGTGACCGGGCTGACCGTCGTCGTCAACGCCGACTACCGCGCGATTACGTCGCTGAGGGTGGTCTTCGACGGCCGGACGGACACCGCGGTGACGCTCACGCTGAAGCCGGAACGCGAACTGGTGCAGACCTTCGAGTTCGCCCCGCGGAAGTGCCGCACGATCGCGCTCGAACCGGTCGCCTGGACCGACGGGTCGAAGCCGGTCATCGGCATCGACAGCCTGCGCCTGAAGGTCCGCCGCCCGGCCGACTTCGCGGCACGGGTGGTGCCGTTATTGAACATCGGCGGCATCGTGAATTACCCCCCCCGCGGGATTCTCCTCAATCAATTGCGGGTGGACGCGAGCGAAGCCAATCCCGAGAACGCCGTCAAGAAGCGGACCCTCGTGGCAACGCTGTTGCGCAACCTGGGGGCCGAATTCGCCCCGGAACGGCTACTCATCCCGGGGGCCAACCTCGCCAGCACGCCGATCCCTTTAGGCGACAAGTGCAACGCCTACCTGAGCGCCGACAAGGGCTGGCTGGCCGGGCAACCGGGGTTCGACTTCTTCCCGCGCGGCGAGCAGAAGTTCGCCGGCGTCCGCTACCTGTTGCGCGACTTCACGACCTCGCCACTGCCGTCGGCGGTGATGCTCCAAGGCCCCGCGTCGAAGTCGATCGCGGTCAACGAAGTCGCCGACATCCCGGTGAACCGCAAGGCCGACGCGCTGGAGTTTCTGCACACCGTGTACCTGGCCGCCGAGCCGAAGCCGGGTGAGACGCCTGTGGTCTTCGAGTACGTCGTCACCTTCGCCGACGGCCGCACGGTGACCGTCCCCGTGGCCTACCGCCGCGCCGTCGGCCCGTGGCTCGCGGCGGCGGCGAAGGCGCTGCCGCAAGCGGCCGTCGCCTGGAGCGGGAAGTTCCCGGAGGGCAAAGGCCCGGCCGACAAGCTCGCCGTCGTCTACCAGATGACCTGGGCGAACCCGCACCCCGAGACCGAGATTCGCGCGGTCACGATGCGCCGCCCGCCCGGCCCGCCGCCCGTTACGCCCCTGGGCACCCCGATCCTCTTCGCCGTGACCGCTTCGACCCTCGTCAAGTAACCCCGTGGGCCTGCCATGCGCCGCTTCCTTCTGTTCCTCACGCTGGGCTTGTTCATGACCGAGACCGACGCCACCGGGCAGGCCACGTACCTCAAGCCGCCGCCGGCGATCACCGACATCCTCGACGCCCCGCCGCCGCCGTCGGTGTCGGTCAACCCGACGCGGGACACGCTGGCCCTGCTGACCTCCGCCCGTTACCCGGCCGTCGCCGAACTGGCCGAGCCGATCCTGCGCCTGGCCGGGGTGCGGCTCAACCCGCGGACCATCGGCCCCGCCCGCGAGAGCCGCATCACGGCGATCGCGGTACTGCCCATCGCCGGCGGTGAGCCGAAGGCGTTGAAGCTGCCCGACGGCCGCGTCACCGGGTTGATGTGGGCCGACGACGGCAAGCACTTCACGCTCACGGTCACGACGCCGACCGGCATCGACCTGTACCTGGGCGACCTGGCCGGGACGCTGACGAAACTGCCCGTCGGCCCGCTCAACGGCGTCATCGGCACCGAGGTGCAGTGGGTCGGCTCGGCGAAGTTGCTCGTGCAGACCGTCCCCGCCGGCCGCAGCCCCGCCCCCGTCGCCCCGCTCGCCCCGAGTGGCCCCGTCGTCCAGCAGTCGAGCGGCAAGGCGGCCCCCGTGCGGACCTACCCGGACCTGCTCACCAACGCCCACGACGAGGCCCTGTTCACGCACTACGCCACGTCGCAACTCGTGATGATCGACCTGGCCGCGACCCCGCCGACGGTGACGCCCGTCGGTGCGCCGGCCGTGTTCGCCGGCGTCTCCCCCTCGCCGGACCACTCGCACCTGCTCGTGAGCCGCGTCAAGCTGCCGTACTCGTACCTGTACCCCGTGTCCGCCTTCCCGCGCGTCACGGAAATTTGGGACGCCACGGGTAAACTCGTGACCGTGATCCACGACGCCCCGCTTGAGGACAAGGTGCCGATCGAGGGCGTGCCGACGGGGCCGCGGGGCGTCCGCTGGGTGCCGACCGCGCCGGCCACGCTGATGTGGGC
>JANYHV010000060.1 GCA_025362195.1 Fimbriiglobus sp.
GCACTGTAGGGGTGCCCCTTGTGGGTACCCGGCCTAGCCCCCCCCCAATGAGACCGCTACACCGACGCGAACTCCGCTCTAGCTCACGTAAGCCAACAGAACGATGCCCCCGGCTTCCGCGTACTGCCGGGCCGACGACGGCGGCATCTGGCCCGCTCGCCCGGCCCGCTCCTCGAAGAAATCGAGCATCGCCCAGCGGGCTTCGACGGACGGCGGTAAGTGGACGCACAACCCGAACGACTCCTCGGGCCGTTCCTCGTCCGGCAACGAAATACAGGGTCGGATGAACGCCGCCGGCACGAAGACGCGCGGCGAAACCATCGCGTACAACTCGCGGACCAGCCCCGTCATTTCGGTCGGCTCGTGCAAGTATTCCTCCCAAACCACGCCCCCCGGCGACGGCGTGCGGCCGAGCCACTCCAACGCCTCGGGGCCGTCGTCGGAGAGATCACTTTCCCACATCGGCATGACGCACACTCCTCAGCAGGCAGTCGAGCCGCACCAGGTCGTACCGCCTTCGTCCGGGGCGTCGATCGGTCAGGCGATTTCCCCGGCGATCACCCGGTAGTAGTCCCACACGTTGTCCTCGGGGCCGTTGACCAGCCGGCTGTGCGCGCGGCCCCACGGCCAGATCAATGCGCCGTTCGGTTGTTCGATCCCCGGGAACGAATCGTCGCCCATGCGGACCGTGCCCCATTCGCCGCCGTGGTACCGCCGCAACACTTCGCCCACGTAGCTCCCGAACGCTTTGGCGAACCACCAGACGGTACTCTCCGGGGGCCGCGTCCGGGCCTTGCTGGCGTGCAATTCCCCAAGCAGCCATTCGACCCGCTCGACGCTGGCCTCGGACCCGTCCAGGGCGATACCGAAGTTCTTCGCCGCCAAGTCCACGGCGTCCAAGGAGTACGCCTCCGCCATCTTGCCGACCTGCGAATCGAGTTGGAACGACGCCATCGAATTGTCTCCGTCAACCGACTGGGCGTCCCGTGACGCATTGCACGGCTTGGTGTACACGGTGGCTCCGCGGCGGGCGACATCCGCGGGGTTCCAACATGGCTTTACGGCTTGAAGATCGACGACAACTTGAGCGCGCGGATTTTCGACTCCGAGCGTGCATAAATGGTGTCGCCGACGAGGGTCGGGGCGGCCCAGCAGCGGCCGGCGAGTCGTTCGACGCGACTCACGTCCTCGAAGCCCGTCGGCGACAGGCGGGCGTGGGTGAACTGGCCGTCGCCGCGGAGGACGACGGTGTCCGGGCCGACCTGGAGCAGGTTCGCGTCCGCCTGGCCTTGCTCGCGCCAGAGTTCCTTGCCGTCGGACAGGCGCAGGCCGCGCAGGAACTTGTCGGCCGACCCGTACACCGCTGCGCCGTCGGTCAGCCAGTTGGCGTAGAAGAACGCGACCTTGTCGTTCTTCCAGACCTCCGCCACCGCGTCGCCCGTCGCCGCGACTTCGAGCAGTCGGGTGCCGAGCACGCCCTGGCCGGAGATCAGCAGCCGCCGTTTCGAGAGGACGATCGGCGTCGGCACGTTGGTCAAGCCGGGCTTCGGCAGGGCGTAGGTCCAGCGCTGCCGGCCGTCCGCGGCGGCGAACCCGAACACGGCGTCGCGGGTCATCTGGACGACCACGTCGCCCCGGTCGGAGGGCATCAATACCGGCGACGAATAACTCGGCTCGGCCGGCTTCGACTTCCAGACGACGGCACCGTCCGCGGAGTTGAAGGCGATGACGGCCGCTTGCGCCCCGCCGGCGTGAACGACGAAGCGTCCCCCGGCGACGAGCGGGCTGGCCGCGAAGCCGAACTGCACCGGCTTGGCCCCGAAGTCCGCGACGAGGTCGTGCTGCCACACCACCTTGCCGGTCGGCACGTCGAAGCACTTGAGCAGCCCCGTGGACCCGAGTGTGCAGACCCGGGATCCGGAAATCGCCGGCGTCGCCTGGGGGCGAATCGGGTCGCCGGAGTACGACTCCTGGCCCTTCAACCGGGCGACGGGGGTGCGGTCGTCCCAGAGGGTTTTGCCCGTCCGCCGGTCGAGGCAGACGACGACCTCGACCCCTTCGGACGCCTGCTTCGGGTTCGGGACCGAGTACATCGTGACGAGGACCGTGCCGTCGGACACGATGCCCGAAGTCCCCGGCCCGAGGTCGCGCTCCCAGACCCCGTCGGCCCCGTCCCCCGGAACTGCCGCCGGCCGGACGAAGTCGCGGTTGCCGCCGCCGTACTGCGGCCACCCCGGCCCGTCGGCCGCGCGACCAGTCCCGGCCAACAGCACCAACACGGCCCCGAGCATCGTTCGCATTCCGCGGCTCCGAAAGGATTCGTTGCCGTTACTTTAGTCGCGTCAACGCGGCGTTACCAGCCGGCGGCGACGCCGTCTTTGCGGCTCTCGGTGCCGCCGCGCAGGACGCCGGTCGTCGGGTCGATGAGGATGCCCTGGTAGCCGCCGCTGTTGACTTTGGTGCGCTTGACGACGTGGCCGCGGGCTTCGAGTTCCTTGACGACGGCGTCCGGGATGCCGGTCTCGGCGAGGACCGTGCCGCCGCGGGCCGCTTCGGGCTTGCCCGTCGGCGTGGCGCTGCCGACGTGTTCCACCCGCGCGGCGTCCCCGGCGGCCTGCACGCCCATGCCGAAGTCGAGCAGGTTGACCAGCACCTGGACGTGCCCCTGCGGCTGCATGTCCCCGCCCATCACGCCGAAGGTGAAGACGGGCGCGCCGGCCTTGGTCACCATCGCCGGGATGATCGTGTGGAACGGCCGCTTGCCCGGTTCGAGCTTGTTGGCGTGCGCCGGGTCGAGGGAGAACAGGCAGCCGCGGTTCTGCACGCCGAAGCCGGTGCCGGGGGCCGACAGGCCCGACCCGAAGCCCATGTAGTTCGACTGGATCAGCGACACGCAGTTGTGGTCCTTGTCCACCACGCACAGGTAGATCGTGTCGGCCTTGCCGACGAGCGCGTCCCCGGCCTGGACGCCGACGCCGGCCTTCCTGGGGTCGATGAGCTTGGCCCGGTCGGCGGCGTACCCCTTCGAGATCAGCCGGTCGGTCGGCACGGCGGCGAACTTCGGGTCGGTGTAGTACTTCGCGCGGTCGGCGAACGCCAGCTTCTTCGCCTCGACGAACAGGTGCCAGTAGTCCGGCGAGTTCGGCCCGACGGCCTTGAGGTCGTGCGGTTCGAGCGTGTTCAGCATCTGCAGCGCCGCGATCCCCTGGCCCGGCGGCGGGAGTTCCCACACGTCGTAGCCGCGGTAGGTCGTCGAAACCGGGTCGATCCACTCGGCCCGGTAGTCGGCGAAGTCGGCCGGCGTGAACAACCCGCCCTCGGCGTCGGACAGCTTGAGAATCGCCCTGGCAATGTCGCCCCGGTAGAAGGCGTCGCGGCCCTGGTCGGCGATGAGCCGGTAACTCCGCGCCAGGTGCGGGTTGCGGAAGACCTCGCCGGCTCTGGGGGCGCGGCCGTCGATCAGAAACGTCTCGCGCAGGCCGGGGTCGCGGGCCAGTAACCGCTCGCTGGCCTTCCAGTACCCGGCGATCACCTCGGGGACCGGCACCCCGGCCTCGGCGTAGCGGATGCTCGGGGCGAGCAGTTCCTTGAAGGTCTTCGTGCCGAACGTGCGGCGTAACTGGTCCCAGCCCTCGACGCACCCGGGCACCGACCAGGCCAGCGGGCCGCGCTCCGGGATGGCGTCGAGCTTCTTGACGGCGAAGTACGCCAGGGTCGCGGTCTTCGGCGCGGGGCCGCTCGCGTTCAAGCCGGACAGCTTGCGGGTCTTGGCGTCGTAAACGATGGCGAACAGGTCGCCGCCGATGCCGCACGAGGTCGGCTCCATGAGCGCCAGCGCGGCGCTGGCGGCGACGGCCGCGTCGACGGCGTTGCCCCCGGCCTTGAGCACGTCCAGGCCGATCTGCGCGGCCAGCGGGTGCGACGCGCAGACCATGCCGTTGACGGCCACCGTCTCGGACCGGTGCGCTTGACCGGCGACCGGCACCGGGCGGTCCGCCGCCCGGCCATCGGCTTGAAGGACCATCGACAAGGTCAGGGCGGTGAGCAGTCGCATGGGGAACTCGGAGGAGACGGAGGGGCGGGACGACGCGGCGAGGGGGAGGTTCGGAATAGCGTCGTCGGGCGCACCGCTCGCGTCAAGGAAAATGCCCGGGGCGTGCGGCGCGGCCGCGAGGGGCGCGGGTTCGGCGGTAGAATGCGGGTTCTCGTTCCCGAGGACCACCCATGCCCCCGCCCGCCCCGCCGGACGACGTTCCCGGTACGCCGTTCGACAGCCTGCACGACGCCGACGCCCCGGCCGCCAGCCCCGACCCGGCGGCCGAGTACGTGGCGATGATCAAGGAGGTCGCCGACAAGCTGCTCGCCGACCGGGCTTCCCCCGGGGACGTGAAACTGCTGGCCCACGCCCTGCGCGAACTGCGGCACTGCCTGCGCGTGTTCAAGGACTACCGCGGGGTCCGCAAGGTGACCGTGTTCGGGTCGGCCCGCACCCCGGCCGACCACCCCGCGCACCTGGCCGCCGTCGAGTTCGGCCGGCTCGTCGCGGCGGCCGGGTGGATGGTCATCACCGGGGCCGCGTCCGGCATCATGGAGGCCGGGCACGTCGGGGCCGGCCGCGAAAAGAGCTTCGGCCTGAGCATCATGCTCCCGTTCGAGTCGTCGGCCAACGCCGTCATCCACGGCGACCGCAAGCTCATGAACATGCGGTACTTCTTCACCCGCAAGCTCATGCTCATCAAGGAGTCCGACGCGGTCGTGCTCTTCCCCGGCGGGTTCGGCACGCACGACGAGGCGTTCGAGGCGCTCACCCTGATCCAGACGGGCAAGTCGCACCTCTTCCCGATCGTCATGGTGGACGAACCGGGCGGCAACTACTGGACGCGCTGGCAGGCGTTCGTCCGCGACGACCTGCTCGCCCGCGGGTACATCTCCCCGGCCGACCTGAGCCTGTACCGCGTCACCGACGACCCGGCCGAGGCGGTCCGCGAGGTGACGCAGTTCTACCGCGTCTACCACAGCCTGCGGTACGTCCGCGGCGACCTCGTCCTCCGCCTCCGCCGGCCGCTGACCGAGGCGACCCTGGCGGCGATCCGCGCCGACTTCGCCGACCTGCTGGCGGTGGGCGACTTCGAGCCGACGGCGGCGCTGCCCCAGGAGGCGAACGAGCCGACGCTGGCCGGCCTGCCGCGGCTCCGCTTCCGCGGCGTCCGCAACGAGCAGGGCCGGCTCCGGCAACTCATCGACCGGATCAACCTGGACAGCGGCGGCTGAGGCAACTGCGGAATGGCGAGGCGGTATTGTGGACCGCATTCTTCTGGTGTCGGCCGCTGTGACACCGGACCCGCTTTGACGTTCGCGGGGCTGGTCGCGGACAGGCGGGAGGAGCCTGTTCCCGCATCATACCGCCGCCAGCCACGCCAGGATGTCGTCCACGAATTTCAACTCGGGGTCTTCGAACTCCAGCGTGTGCGCCAGCCCGGGGTACTCGACGACGCGGTTCGCCGGGTGGGTGAACTTCGCCGCGTAGGCCCGGGTCGCGGCGGTGTCGATGACGCGGTCGTTGCCGGCGAGAAGCGTCAGCGTCGGCGTGGCGTTGGTCGTGCGGCGGAGGCGGATGTCGAGGGCGACGCTGGCGACGAAAAAGCGTGCGGTCGCCCGATAGAGGTCGTGCGGGTTGGTGCGTAAGAACTCTTGCCAGTGCGGGTCGGCCGTGAACAGGTCGGGGGCGTTCAGCGGCACGTCGAAGAGTGCCGTCGGGGCGAGCAGCCGCGCGGCGACGATCCGCAAGCGCTCGCGGAGCGGGGTGCGGGCGCGCGGCACGAACCCGGGGGCGACGAGGACGAGCGACGCGACCGGTACGACGGCGGCGACCGCGACGGCGAGCTTGCCGCCCCAGGAGATGCCCATCAGGTGCGTCGGCAGCGGCGGCCGGGACGCCACGAACTCGACGATGTCCTGGCGCAGGCGGCGGAAGCCGGGGGCGTCGCCGCGGGCGACCGTGTTGCGGCCGGCCCCGCGGCGTTCGAGGAAGCAGACTTCGTACCCGGCGGCGGCGAGCTTCGCGCAACTCCCGGCGTACCACCCGGCGTGAGAGCGGATGCCGTGGACGACGACGATCCGGCCGCGCGGCTCGCCCGGCGACGCGAACTCGTCCCAGGCGAAAGCGTACCCGTCGGACGCGGCGAAATTACGGGGCAAGGAGGGTCTCGCGGCGGGTGGCGTGGGCGGCGACGCGGTCGGGGTCCACGGTCACGCCCAGGCCGGACCCGGTCAGCATCGGGGCCAACCCGCCGCGGCCGAAGGTGATGTCCTCGGCCGTCAGCGCGTCCACCACCAGCCGCCGGTCGTAGCTGCCTTCGAGGTAGCGGATGCCCTTGACGCTCGTGGCGAAGTGCCGGCCGGCCGCGGACAGGATGCCCGTCTCGCCGACCTGGCAGCCGAGTTGGTAGCCGAGGCCGTGGGCGGTAGCGTAGGCCGCGAGACGCACGGTTCGCACGAACCCGCCGCACTTCGACAGCCGCAGGTTGAACCGGTCGCACCAGCCCCCGGCGACCGCCCGCTCGGCGTCGGCCATCGAGCACAGCGACTCGTCGAGCATGATCGGCGTCGTCACCTGCTTGCGTACGTCCCCGAGGCAAGCGACTTCTTCGTGGGCCACCGGTTGCTCGACCGAACTCACGTCGGCCGGCGCGAGCGCGAGAATGCGGGCGACGCACTCGGCGGCCGGCCACGCCTCGTTGGCGTCCACGCGCAGGTCGATGCCCGGCCCGGCGACGCGGCGGATCACGCGGAGCCGCCGGGCGTCGTCCTGGCCGCGGATGCCGACCTTGACCTTGAGCTGCTTCAACCCGTACAGCCGCTGGCCGAGCGTCGCCACGCGGGCCTTCCAGCCCTTGGCCGACAGGATGATGCCGTCGTACCGGACCACGTCCCGCGGCAGGTAAAGCTCCGGGGCGACGAGCCGCGTGGCGTTCATCAGCGGCTCGCCGAAGCTGCGGCCGAAGGCGTCGAGCAGCGCGAGTTCGACGGCGCACCGGGCGGCGTTCGACAGGCAGCCGCGGTCGTCCCCGGGCACGGCCGGCAGCGCGAAGTGTTCGGCCAGCGCGACCGCCTCGGCGAAGGTGCCGCACGGCGGGAGCGACCACGCCGTTTGTTTCAAGAGGGCGAGGGCCGAGTCGATCGTCTCGCCGGTGACGTAGTCCCGCGGCACGCCCTCGCCCCAGCCGACCGACCCGTCGGACAGGCGACAGCGGACGACGAGGTTGTCGCTCTCCCGGCGGACGTGCGAGGCGTGCCGGACCGGCCGGCGGAGGGGCACCCGGACCTGGTAGGCGTCCAACTCGACGACGGAGACGGGCATGGGCGGCACGACGGGGCAGTTGGGGGAGCGATCAAGGACCGACCTGGGCGGCGGCCAGGCTCTGCCAGGCGTCCCGCAGGAACCACAGCCCCAGGGCCGTGAGCGCGAACGCGCTGACGACTGGAAGATACCGAAACCACCGCCGTTCGGCGAAGCGCCGGCCCCCCGCCCGGCCGGCGAGCACCACCCCGACGCCGAGCGCCACCAGGACCGCCGCCAGCCCCGCACTGAACGCCAGGAGCATCGGCAGGCTCGCGGCGAGGCGGCCGCGGTTGGCCGCCAGCAGGAAGATCAGGACGGCGTCGTAGCACGGCACGATGCCGCCGCCGATGCCCAACAGGACGACCCGCCACCAGCCCTGCCGCCGGACCGCCGGCGCGTCGGTAAAGAGGTGGACGTGGTCGGCGCGGCCGCCCAGCCGCTGCACGAACAGCCAGAAGCCGACGCCCGTGATGAGCAACCCGCCGACGAGGGCCAGCCAGGCCTGGGCCAGTGCCGGTGGGGCGTCGCCGTAAGCCGCGAGGAACAGCCCGGCGACGAGGATAACGCTGCCGGTGTGCGTCAACGTCGTAGTGACCCCGAGCACGACGGCGTGCAGGATCGTGCCGCGCTCGCCGACGAGGTAGGCCGCGACCATCGTCTTGCCGTGCCCCGGCGTGAAGGCGTGCGCCGCCCCGAAGACCACGCACAACAGCAGCAGCAGCCCGAAGCCGAGGTCGTGGTCGAAGACGGCGGCCACCCCGCGCTCGCGCAAGTCCTCCGCCAACGTCCGCGGCCCGGTGGTTTCGACGACGACCGGGGCGTCCACGCCCGGCGGCGCGACGGCGACCGTCGGGCGGCGGATCGTCGCCGACACCTTCCGCGACCGGAGTTCGTCCCCCGGCTTGTAATCGACGGACGCCTTGCCGCGCAAGTCGCTCGGCTCGACCACGTCGGCCAGGTCGATGTCCGGCTGGCTCGCGTCGAGGGTCAGGGTGATTTGCCCGGCCCGGTCCTCGAAGTTCTGGTCGGCGAACGCGAACGCCCCGCCGGCACTCCCGGCCGGGAACTCGGCGTAAAACTGGAAGCGCAAGCGGAGGTGGTCGCGGTCCGGCTCGACCTCGACCTTTTGCACGCGGAAGACGAGTCCCGTGCCGTCGAGGGTGGCCCGCAGGTCGTCGGCCAGCAGAGGGGCCTTGCGCGCGGCGTACTTCTTCGCGTAAGCCTGCGACCCGGTCAGCCCGACCACGTCCTCGGGCTTGAGGACGCGGTTGCCGTCGATGGCCATCGTCCAGTCGTTGACTTCGAGCGCGTACTTGACGGTCACCCCGGCCCCGCCGACGCGGACGTGAACGACCCGGTCGAAGCGCAAGTTCGGCAGCGGGTGCGCGACGGCCGGCGACGCGACCAGCAGGACGGCGAGCAGTGACACGATTCTCATGGCAGCGGCCCCGGGGTTAGGGGCATTTTACGGCGGGAGCCAAGCGCGAGCCAATTTGCCCCCGGCTCCGCCGCCGGCGACGGCGAGCGGCCCACTCCCGTGCAATGCCACTGAGTTAAGTGATGCGGACGTGGTCTTGGAAGGGTTTCCCGCGGACTTGCCGGTGGTGGGGCTTCTTCGTCGGGAACTCGTTCCGGCCGGCTTTGACCACGCGCCGGCGGTCGGCCGGGTGCGTCTTCAACTCCCGGACGGCCAACTCCTGGTCCCACCGGCGGTGGTCCAGCGCGACGAGCGTCCGGGCCGGGTCGGCCTTCGGGTCGAGCAGCGTGGCCACCGGCCGCGTCCGCACGCGGCCGCGGGCCCGCGTCGGGTCGTCGTGGGCGGACTCGATGACGCGCACGGCCGGGCCGTTGCGGTCCGTCAGGCGGTCGGCCGTCGTGGGGTCCAGTCGGGCGAGGTCCGAGCCGTCGGCCGGACGCCGGCGCGACTTCAACAGGGGGCCGCCCGGCACGCGGCCCGGGACGTGCGCGCCCCGCTCGCGGACGGCGGCGGTGAAGGAAAAGCCCTGGAAGCCGGCGTCGTGGAGCAGCAGTTGACCGGCCCCGAGGACGGGGATCAGGCCGCGCGCCGTGGGCACTTCGCCGGCCCGGACGGGCTCGACGGTCCCGTGCGTGACGGTGCGGGTCCCGAGTTCCGGGCGCGCGACGAGCCGGACCTGGGGGACGTGGGCCGGCCCGCGTGGTGCCGTCGACGGCGACGAGGCGGAGTCCGCGGTGGACGGCGGACGGGCACTCGCGGGGCGTGGGAGGTCGTCGCCGGAGGTGGTGCGCGAGTCGCCGCCGGGGCAGCCACCCGAGCCGGACTCGGCCGTGGGCGAGGACGGACGCGGACGGCCGACCGTCGCCGGCGAACCCGGGCAGGAGTCGGGCGAAGACCTGGGTCCGGGCGGCCCGCGAGTCG
>JANYHV010000205.1 GCA_025362195.1 Fimbriiglobus sp.
ACACCGCGACGGCGACCGATGGCGACGGGGAAGACGGCTCGGGGGAGGTCATTGCCCGCGGGGCGAACGCGAACACCGGTGGCCCCGGCCTCAAGCGCTACGAGCCGGCTCGACGGGCCGCCCTGCCCTTCCCGCCCGGCCGAGCGCCGCGGAAGTCGAAGACATTCTCGCCCGCCCGTGGTACCCTGGGAGGGAACGCGAACGCACGAGTGAGGCGACTATGGCACCGACAACCGCAGCCCGGAACCACCAGATCCTCGACCAGTTCCTAAACCCCGTCCGCGACATTTTGACGCCCGAGGTCGCCAAGGCCATCGCCGACCTGCGGGCCGAGCCCGCCACGCAGGAGCGCATCGAGGACCTCGCCGGGCGGCACCACGAGGGGCAACTCACCCCCGACGAGTTGGCCGAGTACGAGGCGCTCGTCAGCGGGGCCAACCTCATCGCAGTGCTCCAGGCGAAGGCCCGCTCCGTCCTGACCCGGCGTCGGGCGTCGTGATCGGCGCGGCCACCCGCCGGCTCGTCCGGACGCGGGCGGAAAACTGCTGCGAGTACTGCGGCACCCGCCAGGACGACGAGCCCTTCGTCACCTACCAGGTCGAGCACGTCGTCGCCGTCCAGCACGGCGGGGGCGACGACGACGGCAACCTCGCGCTCGCCTGCTCCCACTGCAACCTGCACAAGGGGCCGAACCTCGCCGGCATCGACCCGGTTTTGAAGAGAATCGAGCCGCTCTTCCACCCGCGTATGCAGTCGTGGGCGGACCACTTCGAGTTCGTCGGCGGCCAGGTGGTCGGCAAGACCCCGTGCGGGCGCGCCACGGTCCGGGTCCTCGCCATGAACGCCCAGGCCCGCATCGACCTGCGTCAAGAAGTCCAAGACAGGGAGTCGCAGTAAGGCTCAACGTCCGGCTCGACGCCAACCGCTCAGTCACGCCGCAAGCCCCTCCGCCTCGGGCAAAACCTCGAAGGGCTTTACTATCCGCCGCTTGGTCCGGATGACCGTCGCCGGCACCCGCTCCAGCCCCGCAGCGTGCCGGGCCTTGTTCACCCACCGCAAGAGGTTCCAGAGTTGGACCCGGACCGGGGCGTAGGGCTCGAACGGCACCGCGTAGAAGGCCGCGCCGAGTTCCGCGGCCGGCAGCCGCGTCGCCACCTCCAAGAAATACGCCTTCAAGTCGAGGTAGCGCTCCCGCCCGACCTGCACGCGCACCCGGAGCTTGCCGTCCTCCACCGCCGGCGCGTCGTCCCCCGCCTTGCGGAGGTAGCCCCCTTGCACCACCCTCAACGAGTAGCCGCCGACCTTGATGGCCACCCTGCGCACGTCCCGGAAGCGCTGGGCCTTCGGGCTCGAAAAAGGGACTTTGCCCGTGCGTCGCAAGCAGGATGAAGTCCCGGCCAAGGCGGAGGTAGTGGAGGTTCGACAGCCCGGCGGAAGTTCAACCTCGACGACGTTGAGCCGGTGGTCGTCGCCGCCCCCGTCGAGGAGCTGTGCGCCTGCTACGAGCGGCCGACGGTCAAGCAGCACCTCGCCGCCGTCCGCATGCTCTTCGACTACCTCGTGGTCGGCCAAGTCGTTCCGATGAACCCGGCCAGTTAGGTGCGCGGGTCGAAGCACGTCGTGAAGAAGGGCAAGACTCCGGTCCTGACGGCGGCCGAGTCGCGAAGACTCCTCGACAGCCTTGATACTTCGGACATCGCAGGCCTGCGCGACCGGGCGTTGATCGGGCTCATGGTGTACTCGTTCGCCCGAGTGAGCGCGGCCGTCGGCATGGACGGCGAGGACTACGCAGTCCGCGGCAAGCGGTGCTGGTCCCGGCTCCGGGAGAAGGGCGGCAAGCACCACGAGGTGCCGGCCCACCACAACGCCATCGACTACCTCGACGCCTACGTCGAGTCGGCGGCAATCGGCGGGGATCGCAAGTCGCCCCTGTTCCGAACCGTGAACCCGCGGGACGAGCTGTCGGGCCGGCGGATGACCCGCAACGACGCGCTGCGGATGGTGAAGCGGCGTGCGAGCCGGGCGGGCCTACCCGCCGACACCTGTTGCCACAGCTTCCGCGCGACCGGGATCACCGCGTACCTTGAGAACGGCGGGACGATCGAGAACGCCCAGGCCATCGCGGCCCACGAGTCGCCGCGGACGACGAAGCTCTACGACCGGACGAGCGACGAGATCACCCTGGACGAGGTGGAGCGAATCATCATCTGACCGGCCGGGGCGACCACGGTTGCGGCACCCGGTTGTCTGCGAAAGCCCAAAACTCCGGCGACGACCGACATGGGCATGGAACGCTACTCGATCACTTGCGGGCAGTCCGGGTACTTGATTGCTCGCCGCCGCGCGCCGTCGTACGGTGTGCAGATGCCTAACTCGTCTACGCCCGCCAGCCGCTCCGTCCTGTTGACCTTCCGCTTCGTCGGCCCCGCGCTGCTCGGGTCGCTCGCCATGGCCCTGGTTTGCGCCCTGGCACCGCTCGAAGCCCAGGTAGCCGCCCTCGGGGGGCTGGTCAGCACCCTCGGCGGCCTCTTCCTGAGCTACGTCGAGCAGGAGCGGGACCGCGACCGCCGGCTCGGCGAGGTCCTCGAGAAGCTGTCGGTCCCATTCAGGCTTGCCCGCGACCCGGAGTTGTTCGAGCAGTACGCCGCCTTCTGCCGAGTCCTCACCGACCTGGCCGGCCTCGCCGACCCCATCCTGCGGGAGACGGCCGCCCTGAAGCTCGCGTCGGTGAACGACCAACTCGCCCCGCTCTCGGGCGGCACGGTGGTGTTCGCCGGCACGGAAGGCTGGCGGACGGTCTACGAGAAGCTGCTCGCCAGCCGCGGCCTCCAGGAGTACCGGTCGGTCGCACTGGTCCGGACGGAGGACTACTGGCGGGACGCACCTGGGCGGAAGAGCATGCGGGCCAACTACGACGCCGTCGCCCGCGGCGTCCGCGTCGAGCGCGTCGTCATCCTCCGGGACGAGTTGTGGCCTGCGGGCAGCCCCCTCCCGGCCGGCGAGGTCGGAGAGTGGATCGACGAGCAGCACCGGCACGGGGTCTGGGTGGTCCTGGTCCGCGAGCACGACTTGGCCGGTGAGCAGGAACTCCGGGCGGACTTCGGCATTTACGGCGACCGCGCCGTCGGGATTCAGGAACTCGACGACCGGTCCCGCACGACGCGGTTCACGCTCTGCTTCGACCCGGCGCAGGTCCGACTGACACTTGAGCGCTGGGACCGCCTCTACCTTTTCGGCACCCCCTACCAGTCGCTACTGGATCGCGCGGGGCCGGGCGCGTAGGATCGATCGCGCACCCACCGGAGCCGACCAGTGCAGGACGTCCTCTACCTCGACACCGCCCGCGTCGGCCGCCCCTCGCCCCGGACGGTGCAAGCGGCCGCCGACTCGCTCGCCCTCGCCGCCGAGGAGGGCGGGTCGGCGTACTTCGACCGGTTCCTCGTCGGCGGCCTAGGCGCGTGCCCGCCCTGGATGCAGGCACGGTACGCCGGGCTGCGGTCGTGGCGGGGCGTCGCTGCCCTCAAAGCCGACCTGCGGACCCTGACCGGGAGTACGCCGGAGTTGCCGGTGTTGCTGGCCAACCGCTCTGCCGAACTCATGGTACTCGCCGCCCGGCTGTTCTTCCCGCGCTGCCGGAACGTGCTGACCTGCGACCTCGGGTGGCCGGCATACGAGTCGGTGCTGCAACGGCAGGCGTCCGAGTCGACGAGCCGTGTGAGCGTGGCGGCCCTGCGTGCGTTGGTTACGGGCGGGCGGGCCACGGCCGAGGAGGTGGTCGAGGCGGTTTCGCGCGAGTTCGTCAGCCGCGGGTGCGACGGCCTGTTCCTCCCGGCCGTGAGCCACCTCGGCGTGCGACTGCCCGTCGAGCGGATCGTGAGGAGCATCGAAGCGCGGGGGGAGGTGCGACTCGTCGTCGTGGACGGCGCGCAAGGGTTTTGCCACGCCGGGTCCGACCTGGCGGCCGACTACTGCGACCTGTACCTGGCCGGGTGCCACAAGTGGCTGGGCGGCCATCACCTGATGGGCGTCGGGTTCTACGGGCGGCGGCGGACGAGCGGCTTCATCGATACGACGCTGGGCCGGCTTCTCGAAGCGGGCGCGGTGGACGACCCGCTCCTTCGTTTCGCGGGGCGCGACGCGGACGCGAAGGCGTCGGTGCCTTCGGAGACGTTGAACTTGGCCCCACTGTTCACGTGCCAGGCCGCAGTGAGCGAGGCCGTCGAGCCGGGTAACGCCTCGGCTACCCTCGCCCAGCGCCTCGAGGCCCGCGGGTCGGTTGAGCAGATCGCTGAGGCGTGCGGCTGGCAGGTGGAGAGGCTTGACCCGGCGTTCCGGTCGGGGATCCTGTTGGCTTATGCCCCCCTCTTCTTCCGCTGCGGCCCGGCCTTGATGCGAGAATCTTTTCGACAGCGAGGCGTCAGCGTGACCGCCTACGAGGGCGGGTTCGTCAGGCTATCGATGCCGTCCGAGCCGATGTCGTTTGAGAAGTCCCTCCGCCTCCGCAAGGCGTTTCACCTCGACGCATGACGACGGGGCTCAAACCCACCCGATGGCCCCATCTGGGTGAAGGTCAGATCCACCTCTCCGCGGGGGTTCATCCCGAGCCCGATGACATGTTCTTTCCCCTTGAACCAGAAGGGGGCTTACCGGCGGCGAATTTCCCAGCGACGGCCGCCATCCTCCGTTCGCCCCCACCAGGAGCGTTTGCCAGGAATCTGCGTTGAACCGGTTCGGGACTTGCACGTCGACGGCCGAATCGACAGTGACGAAGTAAAGAGGATCACGAAGAAGTGGCCGAGGTGGGCCACGCCACATTGCATCGAGCACGCATGCAGGGGTGTGGCGGAGCAGTAGGCTAGCGGCAAACGCCGCGGTGGACGTAGCCGACCCGCAGTAGGAGGCGAGCCAAGTCGGGCTGAAGGTAAGCACAAGGGAGAGCATTAACCTGCCCCCCAGTCTTGGGCCCTCGATATTGCGACATCGCTATGATTCGGCCGTGACACGCGAGGAGTCAAAGCCGTGCCCAAGAGGTCCAAATTCACCGAGAAGCAGACCACCCTCGCGTTCCGCAAGGTCGAGTCCGGGCTGCCCGTCGAGGAACTCTGCCTCGAACCAGGCGTCAGCCACGCGACTTTTTTCCAAAGAAGCAATAGATGAGAGTAGATGCGGAGCTTCCTTGGCTCCTGCCGGTGTATGCCTGAACTGGCACCGCGCCACGGGTTCAAGATGCGCTGGCCATGCGCACAGCCGAGATCATGTGGAAATGTTCGACCCTCAAGATTTATGTTTCCGCTTGCACGCCTAAAGCCTTTGGTGGCAGGAGCTTTGCGCGATTCGGCCCGGTTGCACGGCTTTGCCCTTTTGGCCCTAATATCTACTGTTTCCATGGATCTCGTGGCTATCTCGTTACGGCCGATGAAGCCGCGGATCGGGGCCGTCAGAGGCCTGGCCTCGCGGGCGCGACTCAGACGCCCCGAGCCTTCGGGTCCCAGATGTACTTGTGCATTTGGAGTTGCATGCGGACCTGAAGCCCGGAGGCGAGCAGCCAGTCCACCAGTTCCGCCGGCTTCACCGGCCCGAACACGCCGCTCATTAGCACCGTGAAACGGGTGTCCAGCGCGTGCTGCCTGATGGCGCGTTCCGCCCAGTCGAAGTCCCGCCGCGAAGCGATCACGAACTTGATCTCGTCCGACGCCTTGAGGAGGGCCAGGTTCTCCCAGACGTTGTTCTCGCACTCGCCGCTGTCGGGGCACTTGAGGTCCATGATGACGCGCACGCGCGGGTCCACCCCCTCGACGGACACGGTTCCGCTCGTCTCCAACAGGACGGTGAGCCCGGCGTCGGCGAGCGACGTCATCAGCGGGAGGGACTCCCGCTGGAGCAGCGGCTCGCCGCCGGTGAGTTCGACGAGCGGACAGGAGAAGGACAGAACCCGGTCGAACACGTCCTGTAGGGGGACGGCCGCCCCTTCGCGGAAGGCGTGCGGCGTGTCGCACCACACGCACCGGGCGTTGCAGGCCGTCGTCCGGACGAAGACGCAGGGCAGCCCGGCGAATGTGGACTCGCCCTGGACGCTGCGGTAAATCTCGTGGACGACCAGGGTGCCGTCGGGCTTGCCCCGTAGCGGCTCCAGCCGCTGCTCGACGTTCAACGAAAGCTTCATGCTTCGCTCCTTGTGATCGTGCTACGCCGATACCGGTTCCGGCGGGGCCGCCTGTTCGGTGGCGGGGTGGGGTGCCTTGTTCCACACCCGCAGCTTGTACTGCACGAGCAGGTAATTAGCGAGGACTTGTATGTCCTTCGGGGTGTTCTGGATCTCGTTCCATTTTCGCTGCATCCCTGGCCCGAAGTCCCAGAAGCCGTCGGTCCACCGGCACGCTTCACGCAGCGGCAGCAGGTCGTCGCAGAACTGCTGCTTGGTCGGCAGCCCCGTGCGGCGGAGCCTGTCGGCGATGGCGTCCATGAGGAAGCCGACGCTCACGATCCCTGCGCCGTGCATCAGCCGGGATCGGCGGGGATTGACCCCCCAGGCGTCCGTGAAGACCTCGGCGACGGCCGACCAGAAGGCGTGCAAGATGCCGAGCATGGGTGCGGGGTCACCGTCCCCGCCGTCCGTGCCGCGGAAGCGGTACAGGACCCCGTCGCTCAGGCTGTTCTCCAGCATCCTCAGAACCGAGTTGTCCTTGATGATCCCCGCAACGACGGTCGGCGTGCGGATCATCCCGTAGAGGGGGGATTTCTCGTCATGGTTCAACCGGTCGAGGAGCCGGGCCGGGAAGCGGCGGTGCTGGAGGAGCGACGGCAGGCGCGTCTTCGTCGTGGGGAGCAGTTCGTAGATCAGGCCTTTGGGCAGGGGCTTCGTCGAATTCACGAGAATGAACTGCTCCCGCTGCTCCTGGTCGTCGTCGGTGAGGAAGGCAACGACGCAGATCGGGAACCGCTCGACTTTCGCGTCGCGCACCGCCGCGATCCGCTGCTGCCCGTCCACGATCCACCCCGGGCGGTCCTCCTCCGGGAGCGTGGGGTCCACCGGGATCACGAGGGTGCCGAAGCGAGAATCCTCGTTCCCTTTCCCCCCGGCGAGGGGCTCAAACCGCACCCGCTTGTCGAACGCGACGACGACCGCGTTGGGGATCATCGGGCGGTCGCTCTCGAGATAGCTCCTGATTTCGCCGATGTGGGAGAGCACCTCCGGTCGCTGGTAGCCCTCGATCGAGGCGCGGTCCCTCCGGCGCACGCGGGAGACCGTGGTGATCTGTGCGAGCGCCTTGCCGTCCAGCGCGAAACTGTAGAGCGTCCTCCCAGGACCCTGGCGGACCTCCAGGGCGGGGAGGCGGAGGTGATTCACGGGGGTGCCGTTGGTGCCGTTCCTATCGTGCGACATTGGTCAATCCTTTCTGGCTGCGGCCTCCGGGAGGGCCGAATATTTCTCGCAGCCTGCGGTAAAAGACGAACAGGTTATGAAAGCCGCGGCGGCGGTTGCGCTCAGCCCCGCGGAACATCATGACGTGGATGCCGAGCCGCCTGCATATCTCGCAGGGGCAGGCCCTCCACGGCAGGTCCCGGAGAATCTCGGCGTAGGTGGCCGACCGGTCAGTCCGCCCGTCGTGGACGAGCTCGTACGCGCGCAGGGCGGAGACGACTTCCTCGGCCTGGCACTCACCCTGGTCGAACCGCTCCAGCGCGTCGATGCACCCGCGTTCGAGCCGGCGCGCCTCCGTCTGATTCACTTCGCCCGCCGTGATGCGGTTGCGCATCTTCGCGTTTCCCTCGATCTGGGGTACCCGCAGGGCGCAATACGTCCGCCCGGCTGTGTAGTAGTTGTCTTTGTCGTCCTTGAACGCCTGCCGAAGGGGCGAGGTGCTGTCGAAGCTCACGACGCCCAGCCTGCGGAACTCCTCGATGCGATCAAGCCGCGTCACGCCGAGGAGGTGGACGGAAACGTCAGGCCGCAGGATGGGCTTGACCTTCTGGAGGCACGCGAGGATCTCGTGCGACTTAAGCGGCACCATCCCGCCCATGGCGACGTAACGGTAGCCGAGGTTCTGGAGTTCCTCGACGGCCCGCGCGTAGGACGCCGGGCTCCACCCCTGCGCTATGCCCACGGGGGTAAACCGGCAGGCCTGGCCCTGTGAGAGCCGCATGAACTCTTCCGCCAGTTCGAAGGTAATTTGCTGCCGCTCCCGCCACTCCTCCGGGACTGCCTCAATCCCCGGCAGCGCGGCATCGAGTTCGGCGTTGTACCCGAGGATGACGTGGTCGACGGACAGACCGTAGTCGAAGCCGCACTGGATGTAGAAGTCGATGACCTCCCGGGCGGAGAAAGGTGGGCGTTTCTCGCGGACGTAACTGAACGCCCCGCAATCCCCCATCGTCTCGAGCTTGATGTCGCCGAGTCGGAAAAACTCACGCACCCCGACTCGCAGGAGCCTGTGCCGCTGGGCGACGGTGTATCGGCCGCTCGACTCGCCGCCGGTGCCGTCGACGATCCCCTTCGAGACCAGGATCCCGTCGTAAGGCGGCGCCGCGAAAATTTCGTGCGGGTACTGGTCGTCGCGTTGCCGGATTCGGCTCTCGGATCGGGTCTCGGTGCGGAAGTCGAAACTCGGATCGACCAGGTCCTGGCTGTCGGGGAAGAAGAACTTCATGTCGTTGCCTCCCGCGCCTGGTGGTAAGCACGCACGAGAAAGCTTGACAGCATCCGCAGGTGCCGCGGGACGTTCTGCACTTCCCGCCATTCGAGGCCGATCTCCTCCCAGCGGCCGGAGGTCCAGCGGCACACCGGGGCCACCGTAGCGACCTCGGCGCGGAGGCGGTCGCGGAACTCGGGGTCGCCGGGTGAGAGGCCCGAGACAACCCGGTCCATCAGCCTTCCCATCGCGCGGATGCCGGTGCCGTGCATCAGGCGGCTCTGTGCGGGAGGGCGGCCCCATGCGTCGGGGAAGGTGGCGCGGACGGCGGACCAGTAGGAGAGTAGGACTCGCCAGACCCCGTCCGTTTCCGTCTCGCCGGACGAGATATTGTGGTAGGGGAACAGGCACCCCGCCGGGCTGATGAGACTTTCTTCAAGCATGTTGACCACCGAGGCGTCGGCGACGACGGCCGCCCGCCTCCGGGCCGGCGGGGTCGAGGCGCGCCGGATCAGCCCGTGGAAAGGGGAGGCCGGGTCGCGGTTGAGGAGGTCCGCCAGGGCGGCCGGGATCCTCTTCGACGAGAGGTTGCGGGGCAGCGGCCCCGTGACCTCGGGCTGCAGTTCTGTGATTAGCCCGCGCGGCAGGGGCTTCGTGTTGTTCACGCGGAGGGACTGGTCCCGCTGCACCCCCACGTCCTCGGCGATGAAGGCGTTGACCGGCACCGGCCACGAGGACCGGGTGGACTCCATGAGCGCGGTGGCGCGCTGCTGGCCGTCCACGATCCAGCCAATCTTGACCTCGCCCTCCTTCGGCAGCGGGAGCGACAGGACGCCGGCGGTCGCGTCGTCGATCGGGTCCGCACCGTCGATCGGCCGGAACGTGGCCGCCTGGGAGAACGCCACTACGAGGGAGTTCGGGAGCAGCACGTCGTCGGTGTTCAGGTACGCGACGATTTCCTGAATGTGGCGGCGGACCTCGCCCCGCTGGTGGCCGAGGAGGCCGCCGCCTTCGCTCCGGCCGATCCTGGAGATGTCGGCCACCGACATCAGTTCCTGCGCGGTGAGGCTGAACTGGTACAGCGGGCGGGCGGCGTTTTGATCCAGACGGAGGGCGATTTTTCGCGGGTAACGCCTTCGTTTGTCAGCCATCTCCGCCCTCCTCCTCGCCGGAACTCCCCCGGACCCGCCGGTAGATCGCGCCGAAGCGCGCGTCCTCGCAGGCGCGTCCGCCGTCTCGCAGTCGGCGCAGCATGGGGGTCGGCCTGAGGCCGGGGTCGCCCGCGAGGGCGTGACGGATGTATGACTCGACCGCGTCGTCTTGAAGCGACTCTTTCGCATGCCGGGTGGGCCGGATCCTTCCCTCCAGCAGTGTCGAAAACAGTCGCGACGTCGCTGCCCGGCCGCGTAAGGAGCCGCGATGTTCGAGGGCGTAACGCATGCAGCGCACGTTGAGCGAGACAAGCGCACCGCCGAGGACCTCTTGGAGGCGGGCGTCGGCCGGGATAAGGTGATCAGAGAGAAAGTGCCCGACCTGCGCCCCGGCGCTGAAAATGGTGAGGCGCTCACGCCCTGCCTCGTCCAGTCGGGCGAAGTCGCCGGTCATTGCGTCGAGGTACTGGGGAGAGGCGGCGATCAGGATCGCGCTGTCCTTGTGTTCTCGCGCCAGTGCGTCGAGGGTTCGGGCTTTGCCGGGTGCCGGCCCCTCCCACTCGGAGAGAGCGTTCCACCAGGCGACGGCCTCGGCCCTCGCCGCTCCGGGGTGTTGTCCCGATCGACCCTGCGAAACCGAGTCGGGGTGGTTAGGGGAAAAGGTCGCCGCGTAGGGATGAAGCGGGGCGGAAAGGGGGACGAGTCCGTAACCGGCCGAGCAGACATAGATCCTCATTCGGTGCCGTCGCTGGTAGGCCGCGGAAGTGAGGGACCGGACAACCTGCCAGTGGTCACCGCAGTAGAGCGATTCGGCGGTGACTAGGTCGGTCCCGGATCGCTGTACCTTCTTCAGCCATGCCTTAGCGCGGGCGGTGGCGGTACCGGGGCCGAGGGTGCGCACGGTGAGCGCGGAGGGCGGCGCGACCGTCTTCCGGTTTGTGCAGGTTACAATGGCAAGCACGTCCACCCCCAAAGCGTCCTCCGCAGTTCGGTGCCAGGGACTAGCCCATGATTGGGTACATTCTAAAAGGTCCGAGGCCCGGCAGCTAGTGCAACGTGCAAGCGCCGTGAGCACGCTGTTTTCAATATCGGTCGGGCCGGAGATGAGGATTGGGAGAACGTGGCAGCCGGATCCTCCGGCCATCAGAGTCGCCCTTGCAGAAGTTTCAGGCTCTTTTATCGCTACGCGGGGCGTTTTCGACCTTAAATAATGCTGGGTTACTTAGCTAGGCGTTTAAGCACTGCTAGCCCAATGCCTGGAGTGACATCGGAACTCCCCGGTGCTTGTCGTCACGGTGCGGAGGGGCCCATTAGCGCGAGCAACGTAAGAATCGGTTCGTTCGTCTGGGCTTCCGGCGCGTTGAAAATGCGTGGAATCGGGAAAGTGCTGGACCGCGCGTCGGGCACCGCGCGGGTCGAGTACTTCTACTCGATCTCAAACCGCGTCGTCGAGACGGTGGAAGAGTCGCAAGTCAATGTAATAAAATCAGTTGCGCCGCAAACTCGGTGCTACGTTGCCCTCGAAGGCGGCCGGTGGTTGATGGGCCGCCTCGGCCGCCTGGTGGACGCGGAGTACGAGGTCTTCTCTCGCCAAGGCGGCGTGCGGTTCCTCCACCAGTCCCTGATATACGTCCGCTGCCTCGCCCCCATCGACGACCCCATCGAGACGCTCGTCCACAAGGGGCACGAGACACCGTTCTTCCATGACCGCCGGTTCCGGTTCGTGCGCTCGCTCGTCCGGCAGCGCGCCGCCTGCAGGGGCATGACCGGCCTCGTCTCGTCGCGGATCCGCCTCTTTCCCCACCAAGTGGAGGTCGCCCGCCGCGTGTTGGAGGACCCGGTCCAGCGGTACTTGCTCGCGGACGAGGTTGGCCTGGGCAAAACCGTCGAGGCCGGGGTGATCCTCCGGCAGCACCTGATCGACTCCCGCGACGGCCGCGTGCTCGTACTCGTCCCGCCGATGCTCGCAGACCAGTGGTCGGAGGAACTTGAATCGAAATTCCAAGTCTCGCGTTTCGGCGAAGGCCGCGTGCTGGTGCGTGGCACCGACGCTGTCCGGAAGGCCTCGGGTGAAGGCCCTTTCCACCTCGTCGTGATAGACGAGGCCCAGCACGTCGCCGCCCTCGCCTCCTCGGCGCTGCCCGGCGACCGGGGCCTTTACGGCGAGTTCCAGTCGCTGTGCGGGGATACGCGCTGTCTCCTCCTCCTCTCTGCGACTCCGGTGCTCAACAACGAGCGCGACTTCCTGGCCATGCTCCACCTCCTGGACCCCGCCACCTACGACCTCAACGACCTGGAAGGGTTCCGGGCGCGGGTGCGTAACCGCCAGGAGGTCGGGCATGTGCTGCTGTCGCTCCAGGAAGGTAGCCCCGCCTACGTCATCGGCCCAAGCGTCGAGCGGGTACGAACGCTCTTCCCCTACGACGCCCTGCTCGCCCGCTTGGCTGGTGAATTGGAGGCTACGGTCGCCGGCGAGGTCGTTGACGATGCGGCGCGAGACCGGGCCATCAGGGCGCTGCGCGTCCACGTCAGCGAAACTTACCGTCTTCACCGGCGGATGCTTCGAAGCCGCCGGACCGACCTGCAGGGGGTCGAGTTATTGGGAAGGGCCACAGTCGGCACCTCCGACCGGACGCCGCGGATTCTGGAGCACGACCTCGACGGCCGTTCCGCCCGCTTGCACGCGCTGCTCGACGACTGGCGGGACGGCGCGGCTGCGGCCTGTGTTCGCCAAGTCAACGCGGACCGCGACGGGCACGAACCCTCGATCGTGCGAGTTTTTGCAGTTTTGCTACAGTGCTCCGGCACCTGGCTCGAACTGCTCCGCGAGGCGGTGGAGATCCGGTTAGGGCGGGCGGACACCGGGCCGTCCCTCGGAGACATTCTGGCGGACGACCTGAAGGATCTCCGCCACGCGGAGCAATTCGCGGGGGAGCGCGAGATCCTCGAAGCCATGCTGGAGGTCCTTGCCGAGGAACCCGAAGACGGGGACCGCATAGACCTGCTCGCGGCGTCGCTCGCCAACGTGCGGAAGGCGGCGCGCGGCTCACAACTGTTCAAGTGCGTTGTTTTCACGGGCCACACCGCGGTTTGCCACCACATCGTCAGGCGGCTTCGCTCAGACTTCGGGGAACCGGCCGTCGCCGCCTATCATCGCGGGCTAGCGCTAGGAGAAATCGAGGCCGCCGTCCGGCGATTCCGTAACCACCCGGCTTGCTTCGTGCTCGTCTGCGACGGGTCGGGCGAGGAAGGGAGGAACCTCCAGTTCGCCGAACGCGTCGTCCACTTCGACCTCCCGCTCGCCCCCAACCGGATGGAGCAGCGGATCGGGAGGCTCGACCGCATCGGCCGCGACCGCCAGGTGCGCTCGACCATCCTCATAGGTCCGGAATGCAACGGCTCCCTCTTCGCTGCCTGGTACGCGGTTCTTGATCAAGGTTTCGGGGTTTTCGACCGGTCGATCGCCGGCCTTCAGTTCTACGTCGAGGAGGCGGTGGCCGGGCTACTCGGCCGCGCCTTCCGCGACGGGGCCGAGGGCCTGGTCGCCAGTGTGGCAACCGTCCGCCTGGGCTGCGACGAGGAGCGGGAGCGCGTTGACGAGCAGGACGCGCTCGACGCCATCGACGCCTTCGACCAGGACGCCGTCTCCTGCTTCGCCTCCGTCGAGACGATGGAGGCCGATTACGCCGCGGCCGAGGCGGACATGCACGCCTGGGTCGGCGAGGCGCTCATGTTCCGCCGGGACCAGGACTTCTACCGGCAGGAGCGTACCACGCTGTACGCTCCGGATGTGAACGTCCACGGCGTGTTGCGGACGCTCGTGCCCAGCGACTGGCTCCAGCACCGCCTCGCCCGGCACATCGAGCGGCCCGGGGCGTTCGACCGCGCCGTCGCACTCCGCGTCGAGGGGACACCCGTATTGCGGATCGGCGAGGGGTTCGTCGATGCCATGGCGAATTACCTGCGGTGGGACGACCGCGGCCAGTCGTTCGCCCTCTGGCGGTGCGCCGAGGGGTGGGACGCCGCCGAGGGGGCCGAGTGGGTCGGGTTCCGCTTCAACTATGTCGTCTCAGCCGACCTCCGGGAGGCCCGTCGCTTCCTCGCCGAACAGGGCCACCACGGGGACGCCTCGCGACCCCTTCAGCGGCGGGCGGACGCGCTGCTCCCGCCGCTCACCGAGACGGTCTTCCTCGACACCGACTGCCGCCCGGTGACCGACCAGGGTCTGCTTGCCATCCTCGGGCGGCCTTACCACTCTGCCGACAAGGGCGGCCGGGACTATAACCTCGCCAACGAGCGTGTCGGCGTTATCGACCAACTGGTCCCGCCATCCATCTGGCCGTCTTTGTGTTCGCGCGTTCGCGAGGCCTCGGTCGTCGAAGTGCTGGGCCGCGGCGAACCGCCTTTGCAGGAGCGTTGCGAGGGATTTGCGCGGCGCGCCGAGGCACTGATCGCCGCCCGGGTCGAGCAGCTACGCCTCCGCGTGGAGTGCGGGGCCGGCGCGGACGTCGGCGACCCGGCAGCCGAGGAGTCGGTCGGCCGGGCGATCGTCTGCGGCATACGGGCACCTGAACTCAGGCTCGATTCAGTAGGCTTTCTGGTCGTCTCCGGCCGCCCCCCTGACTTCCCCCCACCGCAGGGGGATTTATGATCGACCCATTTCTGCAACTGGCCGACGTGCTCGCCGGCCGCTCAGAGATTCCCGAAGCGGGTGGCGGGGCCTACCGCCGGATCTACCGCGCGCTCCGTAGCCTCCGCGGCGACGGGGCATACGCCCCCGGCACGGCGGACCTCGCGGCCCTCACCCGGCAGGTGCTGCGCTTCGAGCAGGAGCGGCAGGGCGGCAACTCGCCCCTGCTCGCCATCACGTCTGCCTCCCCTTGGCCCCGCCCCGACGAGTGCGAGTTGTTCGGGCTGGAGGTGATTCGATCGACGACGGCTGACACCACCTTACGTTCCGCTCGGTGGACACCCTCATGGGTGCCCGGTTCGGACTACGAGCCCGTGGACCGCGAGGCCGCGGCCTTGGCCGAGAAGCGCGACTACGGCGAGCAACCCCCGGCCGACCCGTTTCTCGACCGGATCCCCTCGTACCCCCGCTACTACTCCGCCGGACAGCGGGAGGCGGTCCGGGCGGTTCTCACTGCCCCGAGCGGGGCTACGCTGGTAATCAACCTCCCCACCGGAGCCGGGAAGAGCTTGGCCGCCTACCTCCCCGCCCTCCTCGATCCGGCGGGCCTCACCGTGGTCGTCGTCCCCACGACCGCCCTCGCGATCGACCAGGGGCGCGCCGTCGAGGCTCTGGTCGGCCACCCGGCCGCATACCACGGCGGGCAGGACGAGTCGTCTTCGGAGAGGGACTGGGGGATCCGGTCCCGCATCAAGGCCGGAACCCAGAGGATCGTATTCGCCTCCCCGGAGGCGCTGCTCCGCTCGCTCGCAGCGCCGCTTTACGCTTCCGCCGAGCGGGGCATGTTGCGGATGCTGGCGATCGACGAGGCGCACATCGTCGATCAGTGGGGGGACGAATTCCGCCCGGAGTTCCAGGAACTCGCCGGGATGCGGAGGGTTCTGCTCCGTCGCAGCCCCGGCCCGAAGCCGGTAACCCTCCTGCTGACCGGCACCATGACCGAGCCGTGCCTTGACACGCTGGAGGCGTTGTTCGGCCGGCCCGGCCCGTTCGGGGTGGTGTCGGCAGCCCAACTGCGGCCCGAGCCGTCCTACTGGGTAGCCCGTTGCGCCGACGCGGCCTCCCGCGAGGAACGGGTGATCGAGGCGCTCCGCCACCTCCCCCGGCCGCTCGTCCTCTACGTCAGCAAAGTCCAGGACGCGGACGACTGGCTGGCCCGCGCACGCGGCCTGGGGTTCCGACGGTCCGCGGCCGTGACGGGGAAGTCGCCGGACCGATCCGAGGTCGTCCGGGCGTGGCAGGCGGACGACCTTGACCTCGTCGTCGCGACGTCGGCGTTCGGCCTGGGGATCGACAAGCAGGATGTCCGGGCGGTGGTCCACGCCTGCCTGCCCGAGCATGTGGACCGCTTCTACCAAGAGGTGGGCCGCGGGGGCAGAGACGGGCGGGCCTGCGTCTCCCTTCTGCTCACCGCCCCGGAGGATATCGACACCGCCCGGAGGCTGAACCGCAGGACCCTGATCTCGACCGATGAGGACAACGAGAACAAGGGGTACGAGCGGTGGCGCGTGATGTACGCGGGGCGGACCGATCTGGGCGGCGGCCGGGTGAGCGTCTCGCTGGCCGCCATCCCGGAGTACGGCTTCGGCCGTTTCGAGAACAGCCCGGCCAACGTCGCCTGGAACCTCAGGACGCTCACGCTGCTGGCTCGCGCGGGCGTGATCGAACTCGACGCGGAGCCCCCGCCGGCCCGGGAGGCGTTCGTGTGCGAGGGGGGCGAGATCGACGAGGAGCGTCTGCGTGAGGAGATGGAACGCCACCGACTGGAGAAGGTGATCAAGGTGTGCAGCGAGGACCTGCTGGACCTCCGCGGCACGTGGCGTGGCGGGATCGAGGAGGCCCGCACCCGCTCTTCCCGCGCTGCCGAGCGGGGACTCGGCCTGCTCGTGGGCTTCCTCGACGGTGCCCGGTGCGCCTCGGAATTGTTTGGCGAGGCGTACGGGGTGGCCGCCCGCGATGGGGAATCGCCCCGGGCGGGCATCTTCGTCTCCGCGAGCTGCGGCGGGTGCCCCTCGTGCCGCCGGAACGGCCGCGAGCCGTACGCGGGGGCCATGCCCCGCCCCGCGCCCCCGTGGCCCGCCTCCCGTCCCTCGTTTCCCGGCGAACTGGGCCGGCTGCTCGGCACCGCGGGGGAGGTTTACCTGTTCGACGACCGGCTCGGTGCAGCCGCTGGGGCGGAGCGACAACGCCGCGAGCGGCTCTTCCGCTACCTTTTGGCCGCGGGCTTCAGGACCGTCGTCGGGCGTCCCGAACGACTCGCGGATGTCCGCCCGCTTTGCGCGGGCGCGGACGCGCCGGTGGTGTTCTTCGCTGAAGAGTGGGAGCCACTCCACCTGCCCGCGACCCCGGCCATCGTCCTCGACCCCCCGGACCACGCAATCGTCTCACTCCTGGCGGGCGGGGCGAGGGTTCCGCTGGTCGTCTGGCTCGGTTCGGATAGGCCGGACCCAGGTAAGAGGCACTGCCTGCTTCGGCACACCATTGCGGGCAAGGCGTTCCGACTAGAGGAGTTTTGCACGGGGGTCGGACTATGAGTCTGCTAACGGAAGCCTACGCGGTGCCGAGCGTTGTGCGGGGTGTTGTGCGGCACGTTCTGCACTCGCGGTCCCAGCGCGCCTCGCTCGATTCGCTCATGACTTTTCTCGCCCCCGACGCCGTAGAGACACACACTCGCCAACTCTCCACTGCAGGCCGGGTACTCACGTCCGAGTCCGACGCAGAGGCGAAAAAAACGACAGGCAAAGATCGCGTACGCAAGACCCTGAACGAGTGCCTACGGATGGGGCTTCTAACCCAGGAAGGCGAGGAAATTACCTTGGCCCCGTGCCTGCCCGAGGAATTCCGAAACCCTCTGACTGAGGATAGCTGGATCCCTTCGGCCATCTGTGGACTGATATTCGATCCGTCGAACGAGTCGAACCACGACCTGGGGCTGGCCATCGCTTGGTACCTCAGCCTCGACGCCGTCGCGCCGCCCGGCACTTGGCCGGAGGTCGAGAAACTGCTGCTGGACACTGGGATGAAGGAGACGCTGAAGCTCGGCGACGTCCGGTACCACATGCTCGAGGACTGGCTGTGCTACCTCGGGTTCGGCTGGACGCACGTCCCGTCGGGCAGGAAACTCGTACCGGACCCGACGGCCTACATTCGGCGCTCGCTCGGCGGCCTCTTCCCCTCCACGTTGCCCGACAGGCAACCTCTACCGGCCGTCATGGCCCGCCTCGCGGACGCTTGCCCGGTCTTCGAGGGCGGATCCTTGCGGTCGCGAGTGGACGCGGCCTCGGACGGCGCGACCCGGCTCTCCACAGCCACCGCGCTCGCATGGATGCGGCTGCGTGACGAGGGGGCGGTGGTACTGCACCACGAGTCGGACGGCCAGACGCTCATGCTCCCGGACGGCGACCAGGCCCAGCCCGTGTCGCATGTGACGGTGGTGCGCCGGAGAGAGGTTTGACATGTCGTTCGAGAATTTCGTCTGCTGGGATCCGGCCTGGGTGGACCAGGTGATGAACACGGAGGCGCTGCAGCCCTCAGAGGCCGTGTTCCTCGCCGTCCACCACCCAGTGAAGATGGTGCGCACCACCCACGCCGCACTTTACCAGGGGCGGAACGACCCAGGGGCGCTGTACGCTGAGCAGCAGTTCATCGAGGACCTTCTCCGCCCGGAGGACTTCGCGTTCGTCCCGGTGATCGGCAAGGCCGGCAGCGGCAAGTCGCACCTCGTGCGCCGGCTCGCCCTGACGATCCCGAAGACCGCCAACCGTCACGTCCTGCTCATCCCGAAAGTGGACACCAACCTCTGGGACGTGCTGAACCGGATCCTCGACCTCCCAGGGGTGCGGGGCAACGCCTCCTTCGACGACTACCGGGCCTCGCTACGGAAGGCTAGGTCCGAACTGCGATCGGAAGAGCACGCGAGGGAGGAGTTGCTCAATAAGCTCGCCCTGGCTTGCGGCGTGAACGGGCCGCACAAGATGCAGGGACTGGCCCAGGTGCAGCACGACCTGGCGCAGAACCTTCCGAACCTCCTGTACGACCCGTTTTTCCGGGAGATCCTCCTCTCTGAGAAGGGCGTCATCGACCGCCTGGTCCAGCACACCATCGGCCAGTCCACCGCCGTCGAGCGCCTCGAAGAGCGCAGGGAGTTCAAGGTGGAGGACCTCCCCTTGAAGGCCTCGCACGTCAAGAAGGCGAGCTCGAAGGCCCAGAGCTTCTACGCCCGCTTGACCGGGATGGAGTTGCTCAAGACGGGGGCCGTCGAGTGGCTGAACCGGCACCTCAACACCGCAATCACCGAACTGCTCGACTTCAGCGGCGATGCGCTCCTCCGGTTGCTGCTCGACGTCAGGACCTCGCTAGCGCGCGACGGCGTCGAGTTGGTCCTGCTCATCGAGGACTTCCAGAAGTGCCAGGGCATCGAACACCAGTTGCTGGAGGCGATCATCGCCAAGCCGCACCAGGAAGGCAGGGAGCGGCTCTGTTCCTTGCGGACCGTCCTGGCGTGCAACCGGGGCTATTTCGACCAGGTGCCCGAGACGGTGCGGACCCGTGCGGATTTCTACGTCACGCTGGACCTGGAGTCGGCCCGGCGAGGTGAGAATGTCACCCCCGACGAGGTCGAGCAGTTCGTGGCCCGTTACCTCAATGCCGTGCGGCTGGGCAGGGACGCCCTCGTATCCTGGCACGCCGAGGCGCGTTCGAGCGGCGACCCGGACGACGTGGTGCCGCCCAACCGCTGCGTCGGGTGTGAGCACAGGGCCAGGTGCCACGACTCGTTCGGTGAGAGCGGCGACCTGGGTCTCTACCCGCTTACACCAACTTCCATCGCGCGAATGGCCGAGCGCCAGAGCCCCGAGGGCTTCAACCCCCGCCTCATCCTCAAGGACGTGCTTAAGCCCATCCTCACCACCTACGAGACCGACCTCCGCGAAGGACGCTTCCCGCCACTCGCCCTGGTCGATCATTTCAAGGGATCGACCCTCAGCGCGGCCGTGAAGTCGGAACTCTCCCGCCTGGACCCCAACCCGGCGACTCGCGACCGCCGCCTGGCCCTCCTCGACCTGTGGAGCAGCGGCTCGCGCGTGGTCGATCTGCACGAGGGCATCCACGAGGCGTTCTCGCTGCCGCCGCTCGGCACCGTGCAGCCGCCCCCCGTCACGGCGGTCACCCCCGCCGCGGCTCCGCCTATACCAGTGCCCGCGCCGCCGGTTCCCGGGGCCGCGCCCGCCCCCGTTCGCACGACCGACCTCCCCGCCAACCTGGAAAAGATGCTGCGGGAGATAGACTCGTGGTCGAATAACGGAGTCCTCTTACAAGACACCGTCAACGCTTTGCGTAAGCCGATATTTGAATCCGTGCAGGCCCGAATCAACTGGGACGCCGAACACCTTGTGGAGGGCTTTTTCTGCGGCGCAGGGCGGCCCTTCAAGCAGACGAGCGTCAATTTCCACCGCCAGGACCGCCAGCAGATGCAGGCGGTCGTCCAGTTGACCGTCCCTCTCGACCCGGCCGCCCCGTACGCATTCACCGACGCCGCCATCGCGCTCCAGGGGTTGCTCCTCGCCGGCCACTACAAGGGGTGGAAGTTCCGCTACGGCAACCACCCCGGGAGTTTCTACCTCCGGCGGTACGCGGAGCAGCTCGGACGCTGGTCTGACTCGGTCCTTTCCCAAGTCCGCAAGCCGTCCAAGGGCTCGGCCGCCCCGTGGGACCCCGCTCCGGCCGCCGCGGAGTTGCTGGCGCTCGCCGCCCGGATGGTTAACCGGCCCGTCGCGAGCCGGACGACGGTCGATACGCAGATCAACGCGCTGTTCCAAAGCCTGGACGGGGCGTCAGTGGACCACCGGGCCTCCTCGTGGCGGGAACTCTTCATGGCCCTGCGCAACAAGCACGCAGCCCTCTGCGAGATCGTGCTGTCGCACGCCGCATGCACCAAAGGCGGCAGTAGGCGAGTGCAGGTGATCGACTCCGCTCGGCTGACCAGGCCGCTGCTCGCCGTCCGCAAGGACTACACTCCGCGCGAGCCACTTCCGCCGGACACCTGGGAGAATTACGGCGTACTCGCGAAGCTACGCGAGAAGGTGGCTGACCTGTTGGGTAAGGCGGTCTCGGAGGAGAAGGCGAGGCTGATCGCCTGGCACGAGCAGGCGGCCCTCGCCCTCGGTCCCGTCGATGGCCACGCCGCCATGGTGGAGGGGGTGCGGTCCGCTGTCGAGGCCGCCCGGGCTGATCTGGGGTTCGCGGGTGCCGGGTACGACAAGCTGGTGACCGCGATGGACGGGTTCAACTCCCGCCAGTTGTCCCAGTGCTTCGAGTCCGTTACCCGGATCAAGGTCCAGGAGGACCAGGGGGAACTTCTCCTGCTGCTCGGCCGCGACTACGGCGAAACGACCGCGGCGGCCGACGAGTTCGTCGGCCTCGCGACGCAGTTCCTGGAGAAGTACGAGACCCGCGTCACCAGCGACATCAAACAACTCACTGGTGCCGGTGAACTCAAGGCGACCCAGTCGGAGATCGGGGCCGCCTTCGACGACCTGCACGGGCTGCTGGGGAAGATCGAGGGGGGCGAGTCATGATCCTCGAACGGTGCCAGACGCTCTCGGCCCGGATCGCCGAGAAGAAAAAGCTCGAACAGAGCGTGACCCAGATCCGCAGATACCGGAAGGTCCGAGACGCCATCACGCAGCACAAGGTGCTGTTCACGCCGCTACACGGGGTCTCAACAGCACTCCGCGAGGCCGGCGTCAAGACGAGCGAGGTTCCCGCGGGTATAGCCCCGGCCCTCGCCGCGGTCGCGGCGGCGCGTGGCACGTTCCTACAGTCGGCCGAGTCGATCATCAACCCAGCGGCCTTCGCCGCCGCCCCGTTCGCCCAATCGCTCACGTCGGCCGCCGACGAACTCGAAGCGGCCCTCTTGGCTGCCTGGCAGCGGCACGTCGCGACAAAAGTCCCCCCTGCGAACCGCGACGTCCTCGACGCACTGGCGTCCGCCTTCCCGCGCGAGGTCCGAACGATCCGGCAGGGCGGCGAGAGGGTCGATCGGCTCCGCCAGATCCTGCCCGACTCCGTCGAACAGGTCCGGGAGATGGAGCGGGAGGCCGCCGTCCTACAGCAGGCGTGGGGGCAACTGGGGGGAGGCGAGGTCCCCGCCCCGGTGCTGGCCTTCCTGAAGGCCGCCGCAACCCCGGCGGGAGCGGGGCTCGACCTGCTCACCGAGGTGGTCCGGTCCTGGCTGGAAGAACACAAGATCGTCCGCTCCTTCGCCATCCGCGTCGCCGGTTCGGTGCAATAGGTCATCGGGGTATGTAATGAGCACGGAACTCAACGCGCTGTCTCGGGAACTCCTGGAAAGGTTGGAGCGGGAGGAGGAAAAACTCCTCGCCTGGGGGGTCGTGGACGGCGGATTCACCGAGTCGGAGGTCGATGGCATCGCGCAAGCGATCGTCGAAGATCGCGGCTCCGACCTGGTTGCGGCCGACCTCCGCCAGGCGCTGTTCGACCGCCGACTTCTGTTCGCCTTCCGCGAAGGTTTCCTGGAACCCCACCGCACCCGGATGGGCGAGGCGGTTCGGCTTTTCTCAAAGCTGCGCCAGATGTTCCCCAACCGCCCGTGGCGTCTCGCCCCGACGCTCGTCGCCGACTTCCGGTTTGCCAGGCGTCCGCGCCGATACCCACGACGGGAAATCGACTCGGACGGGGTCTTCGACCGCCTCGCCTCCGACCTCCGCCTGTCGGAAAGGCGGCGGCAGGCGCTGTCGGCCCTGCTCCGCATCGGAGAGGGCGACCCTCTCCGCCTCGCGGAGTTCCAGTTTCAGGCGACCCGCAGGACGCTCCTCGACCTCGAAGGGCGGTACAGTCGCGGCCTCATCGTGTGCGCCGGCACCGGGACGGGCAAGACGCTCGCGTTCTACCTCCCGGCGCTGACGCACCTCGCCGGCATCGTCGAGCGCAACGAGTTCTGGACCAAGGCGGTCGCGATCTACCCACGGAACGAACTGCTCAAGGACCAACTCTCGGAGACGTACGCGGAGGCGCGCAGGCTCGACGACCTGCTCCTGCGGCACACGGGCCGGAAATTGACGATCGCCGCCTTCTTCGGGGACACGCCGCGACAGGCCGCGGACCTAGCCCGGTACGGCAACTGGGGGGAGATGAGGGCCGGCGGGTTCGTGTGCCCCTTCCTCCGCTGCCCGAGGTGCGGGGGCGACCTGCTCTGGCGGTCGTCCGACGCGGAGCGGGGGGTAGAGGCGCTCCACTGCGCCACGGCGTCGTGCGGTGCCTCGGTCGGCGGGGACGAGGTCATCCTCACGCGGCAGAGGATGTGCAAGACCCCGCCGGACGTCCTGTTCACGACCACCGAGATGCTCAACCGGCAGATGAGCAACAGCCAGTACGGGCATGTGTTCGGGCTGGGGCCGAACACGCGGCGCCCGCACCTCATGCTTCTAGACGAGGCGCATACCTACACCGGCACCTCCGGCGCGCAGGCGGCCCTGCTCCTGCGGCGGTACCAGCACGCGGTCGGCTCGCGGATGCTGTTCACCGGCCTCTCGGCGACACTCCGCGGCGCGGCGGAGTTCTTCGGCCAACTCGTCGGGCTGCGCCCCGGCTCGGCGGAGGAGGTCTCCCCGAAAGAGTCTGAACTCGACCCCGAAGCCCAGAGCGTCGAGTACGTCATGGCGTTGAGAGGCGACCCCGTCTCCGGGACTAGCCTCCTCTCGACCAGCATCCAGACGGCCATGCTGCTCCGCCGCGTCCTGGACCCGGCGGGTCCCTCGCCGAGCCTCGGCCTCTACGGCAGCCGCGTGTTCGCCTTCACCGACGACCTCGACGTCACGAACCGCCTTTACAACAACCTCCAGGACGCGGAGGGGCTCGACAGTTGGAACCGCCCGGCGGCGGGCGGGACGGTCCTGGCCTCTTTGCGATCGGCGGCCCAGCCGGAGAACGGCATCAGGCTGCCTGCCGGCCAGTCGTGGCAGATGTGCGAAGACATCGGCCACCCGTACGGGCTCGCCAGGCCGCTCCGCCTCAGCCGCACCAGCTCGCAGGACGCCGGCGTCGAGCAGGGGAGCGATGTCGTCGTCGCGACCGCCGCCCTGGAGGTCGGCTACAACGACCCCGACGTCGGGGCCGTCATGCAGCACAAGGCACCGAGGGACTGGGCGGCCTTCCTCCAGCGGAAGGGGCGGGCGGGCCGTCGGCGCGACATGCGCCCCTGGACCGCAGTGGTTCTCTCTGACTACGGGCGGGACCGCCTCGCCTACCAGTCCTACGACCAGCTTTTCGACCCGGAGTTGCCCCTCCGGTTTCTGCCCGTCAAGAACCGCTACGTCCTGCGGATGCAGACTGCGCTCTCGCTCATGGACTGGGTCGCGCGCGAGCTTCCCCCCGGCACCCCGCAGGGGAGCGTCTGGGCCGACTTCAGCGGCCCGGAAGAGAGGACCGGGTGGTGGTGGGATAACGTCCGCGCCAGGCAGGGGCACGCACTCCGCATCCTCGGCGAGGTCCTCGACGGCGACGAGGCCCGCTGCAAGTCCCTCGAAAATCACCTCCGGCTCAGCCTCGGGCTCACCGAGGAGGAGACCCAGGCGGTCCTCTGGGACGCGCCCCGTCCGGTCATGACGGCCGTCGTGCCGACCATCCACCGCCGCCTGGAGACCGGCTGGCGGCGGGTCCGCGAGGGCAACGCGGAGCCGGCCCTCGACCACCAGGTGCGCGACCACCCGCTCCCCGACTTCGTGCCGCAGCAGTTGTTCGGCGACCTTAACCTGCCGGAGGTGGAAATCGTCATCGCCCCTCAGCAGCGGGGGCAGGACGAGGAGTCCATCTTCATGCCCATTGTGCAGAGCATGAGGACGCTCGCGCCGGGTCGAGTCACGCGCCGCTTCGGCTACCGACACGCCTTCGCCCACCACTGGATGGCCCCGCCGGACCTCCAGTCCCCGGACCAGACCATGGCCGTGGAAGCGTACTGTGAGGTGTACGACGAGGCGGGGGCGTTCCAGGTCTGGGAGGGGGGCGCGGCGAGGGACGTCCGCTGCGTCCGCCCGTGGAAGCTCCGGCCGACGCGGCCGCCGGGCCAGGTCGCCATCACCTCGAACGCGCAGCTGGTCTGGCGGAGTCAGCTCGGGCCGGGCCGCGAGGACGAGCGGCTTTGTTTTGCCCCGCCGCGCGGTTCAGCCTGGGAGCCGATCCTCGCCCAGTCGGGGTTCTTCACGCACAACGACAGGAACCACGTCCTCGTTCGTCGGTTCGCCGTGGCCTCGCGCGCGAGCCTTTCGTTCAGGGACGGCAACACGGCGGACCTTACCGTTCGCTTCGTCGATGGCGATACCGGCCGGGCGGCCGCCGTGGGCTTCTCGCAGGAGGCTGACGGCATCGTCTTCCGCTTCCGGACGCCGGCCGACCTCGGTCTGGGGGAGACCCACCCCAACCGCTGCAAGCTGCGCGCGTTCCGCTCGGCGTACTTCCGCCAGCGCGTGAGGACCGACCCGACGCTTGTCGCCCTTGCCAACACGTTCCAGCGCGACTGGCTCGCCCAGATCTTCGTTTCCGCTCTGGCCGAGAGGGCGGTTGCGGACGGGGTGGGCGCGGAAGAGGGTTTGCGCCGGCTGACCGCGGGCGGACTGCCCGCGGCGTTGGCGGCCGTCCTCCGCGTGATCTTCCAGTCGATCCAACTGCCCGATGGCGGCGAGGTGAGCCAAAAGGTCCACGACGCGCTGCTCGCTCTGTGCAACACGCCTGGCGTGGCGGATGCCCTCGCGGGGCTGGCTCCGATCCTGTGGCGCCCCCTCGACGCGGACGGGCTGCGATGGGCCGCGGCCCGCTACAAGGCGACCCTCGGAGGGGCGCTCCTCGAAGCCTGCCAGCAGTCCTGCCCGCAGATGGAGAGCGGCGACCTCTACCTCGACATCGAGCCGGGGCCGAGGCCCGCCGAGTCGCCGCCTTTGCCGGAAGGAATCGAGGAGGTGTGGATCACCGAATCGAGCGTCGGGGGCGGCGGCGTCGTGGAGGAGATCTTGCGGGTCTACGCCGACGACCCGCGGCGGTTCTTCCGTATCGCGGAGAGCGCACTGGCGGCCACGGACTTCGAGATCGTGGCCCGGGAGTTGGCGCGGATCCTGTCACTCACCGGGAGCGACCCGGCGATCGACGGCGCGCTGGCCGCGATCCGGGCGGCTCCGGACCACGCCGCCCTGTCTCGCGCCGCCGCCGCCCTGCGTGCCGAGCTTTCCCGGCGGGGGATCGTCGTCAACCACGCCGTCATGAGCGCCGTGTTCAGCCGGGTGCTCCGCCCCGGGTCCTCTCCGCTGACCGACGCCTTGCTCCGCGAACTCTCCGAAGGATGGGACGCCGCGGAGGAATTGGTCGGCGTCGAGATCGACACGCGAGTATACGCCTACGTCGCGTCCGGCATGCCTCAGGTGCGCGCCGCCCTGGAGGCGACCGGCATCGGCCCGGCGCAAGACCCCTTCTGGCGGTTCCAGACCGTCTACGGGCTTCTCTGGGCGAGGGGCTACGAGGTGCGGGCACTGGGGCTGTCGTTCTACAATCCGTTCGCCGAGTCCGTCCCCCCCGACCGCGAGATGCTCCTCGACCTGCTGCAGGCGGGGGAGCCGTCCGTCCCGTTGGCCCCCGGCTGGGAAGTAGCGATCGGGACCGCCCTGGCGGAGCGCGGGGCGGTACGCGTCGTCGCGCCGCCTGCGGACCGCGCCGCCCTCAAGGAGGCCATTCTCAGGCTGGCCGCCGAGCCCGTAGAGGCCGGCTTCCTCCACCTCTACCCCACCGTGGTTGGCGTCGCCCACGAGGCGAACGGCCTGGCCGTAACCCTTGACATGAGAGAGGTGCTGCCGTGACGACGGCGACCGGAAGAATCATTCACACCCGGTCGAGCGCCCTCCAGGTGCCAGACCTGCTCCAGGCAGTGTTCACCGCCGAACTGCTCTGCCCCAGCAGGTGCCTTTGGCTCGTCTCGCCTTGGGTGTCCGACATCCCGATCCTCGACAACCGCACCAACGGCTTCTCGCCGATCGAGCCGCGGTGGGCCAGATCGCGCGTAAGCCTCAGCCAGGTCCTCGGCAGGCTGCTCGAACTCGGGACGACCGTCCGCATCGCCACGCGGCCCGACGACCACAACCGCGCGTTTCTGGAGAGGATGCGCCGCTTGGCGGAGCCTGACGGGCTGCCCCTGGTGCTCCACTCCGCGGAGGAGTTGCACGAGAAAGGGATCCTGGGGGACGGGTTCTACCTGTCGGGGTCGATGAATTTCACCTTCAACGGGATCTCGCTCAACGAAGAGGCGGTCCACTACAGCGTCGACGCCGCCTTCGTCGCAAAGAACCGCATCCACCTCTCGGACCGCTGGGGGGCGAGTTGAAATGAGCGACGCGCCCCTTCCCGAGGTCCGGGCCTTCCTCGGCTCGTTCTTCGCCTCGCCGAACAAACTCAAGCCGGACAGCAAGCCCGAGCTGGCCCATTGGGTGGGGAGGCTGAACGGCTCTTCCCCCCAGACCACGGTCCTGCCCTGCTGGCGTCAGGGGAGCGACGTCGACTGGTACGGCCTCGCCTTCGACGACCGCGGCCTGCGTGCGCTCGGGGAGAGCCTGACGGCGTTCGTCGGGCCGAGCCACACCACTTTCCGGGGTCGGGTGGCGGAGTTGGACCCGGCCGACCCGATCGACGCCGCCATCGCCTCCCTGACGGGTGGGCGTGCCTTCAAGTTCCGCGGCCGGGAGCCCGCCGCAATTTGGCGCGCCCTCGACCGGATGCGGAACGTGTGGGCGCGAAGAGGGAACCGCGGAACCCAGACGGCCGCCCCGGTCGGGCGGGTGCTGCGCGAGTTCCACATGGCCCTCCAGGCCGCCGACCGCGACGCCGCCGTGGACGGCCTGCTGCGGTTGCGGTCGGAGTACCACATCGAAGGGGTGAACCTGCTTTTCCTCCGGGTGCAGATGCTCGAATCGCTGCGGTCCTGGCGGGAATTGCTCTCGATAAGAGAACTCCCGGACCTCCTGCGGTTGCGCCGGCCCCGCGCCGTCACCGAGGCAGTCGTCCGGGCCGTCTACCACGAGTCGCTCTCGTCGTTCGAGTTCCCCCCGAACCCGGCGGGCGCGTGCGCGGCCTTCCGCAACGCCGTCTACCCGAAATACGCGAGCCTCTTCGCCACCACGGCCGGGATGCACTCGCCCGAGGCCGCCAAAACGTGGGCGCTGCTCGCGGTCACCTCCGCGCCCCCGGACGTCCCAGCGTGCGACACCCTCTTGGCTCGCAAGGACCTCTCGGCGTCGGACCTGGCATTCATAGGTGCCCTCAGGGATGCGGCCGGCCCCGCCCCGACCCCCGCCCCGCCGGCGGACCCGTTCGACGCCGCCGCCGAGTTCGCAGCCAGGGGGGATTTCGACCGCGCCTTCCGCCTCGCGTCGGAGGCTTCCCCTTCCCCCGGCCGGGCGAGGCTGCTCTGCGAGTGCGCCGTGGAACTCGACGCCCTCGACGCGAGGGCGGCCGCGGTCGCGGCGGTGAACGGCCTTTCTGACGCGGAACGCACGGCCTTCCTGGGCCGGAGGTTGAACCAGCGGCTGTGGGATACGCTGCGGGGAGGCACGCCGGACGGGGATGGGGTTGCCGAGGTTGATCCGCCACCGGCGGACTGGTGCGGGTGGCTGGAGCGACTCGACTCGCAGGACGGCCAGGGGGACGTCCGGGACCTGGCGCGCCGCGGCGCCACCGAGTGGGAAGTGGCCTCGTTCATCGACGCCGACGGGGCGGCCGAGCGTTTCATCGGCCTGCTCCAGAAGAACCGTTCGCAGTCTGCGGAGAACGCCCTGCGGGACTGCCTGCCCTACCTGGTGGGGTTCTTCGGGCGGGACAAGTCGTGGCCCAACCCCCGCCTCGCCGGTGCCTACCGGGCACTGATGGAGTTGCTGTTCTACAGCACGAACGGCGGACGCCCCGACCTTGTCGTGTTCAACGACTTCCTCGACGCCCTGTTGACCCTGGGGCCAACGGCGGCCGAGTACCGGGACCTCGCGTCCTACTGCGGGCAGCTGTGGTCACGGTTCGCCGCGCCCTCGACCGCCGACTGGGCGACCGAGGCGCTGGACTTGCTCGCGGCTCAGGCGTGCCCGGACGCCCCGGCTAGGGCCGAGTTCTTCCAGTCCGTGTTCGACCGCGCGGCGGCCTTCAACCGTCACCTCTCTCCGGAGCAGCGCGAGTTGCTGCGGCTCGCGGCCGCCGACCTGGGGGCCGCCGTAGCCGCCGAGGGCTACTTCCCCGACGACCAGGCGGAACAGGGCGACGAGCCGGACACGCTTGCCGCCATCGCGTCGGCGTCCGTGGCGGCCTACACGCTCTCGGAGCGCGCGGCGGCTCGGTTCAAGCGGGTCCTGGAGGCGAGGGCCCCCGGCGTGTCGGTGACCTTGATGCACGACTTGGACGGGAGTAAGCGGCTCCAGCAGCACGCGCGGCAGGCGGACGTGTTCGTGATGGTCGCCTCCTCGGCCACCCACGCGGCCACGGACTGCATCCAGGCGAACCGCCCTCACGCGAAGCCGCTGCTGATTCCCGCCGGCAAGGGAGCAGCGAGTATGCTGGCCGCCGTCCGGGCATACTGCGAAGGCATGGGGTGAGAAACACGGGGGCGGCCATGGTGGCTGATCTGGGGAGGGGTTTGGACTGCCATGCCGAAGAAGGACATGACCGCGGGGGAGCGACTGTGCACGTTCATCCGCCGCGAGGTGCTGTCGGCCGACCTGTGGACGCAGGTCGCCACCTCCCTCGCGCCGGTGGCCCGATCCGCCGAACTGACGGACTTCTTCGAGGAGGTCACCTCGGTGCATTTGACCGGACGGTTGGTTATGGGCGGCCGCGACATATCAGAAGAAGTCGGAACGGTCGATCAGATCGCCTCGGAGGAGTTCGAGCAGCAATTCCTCGGCTTCGTTCGCGAAACGACCGAATTGTCGGGGAGGAGGCGCAAGGAAGTTGAAGGGCGGCTCGTGGCGCTCGGGGCGGATGCGGTCCGCGCGGCGAGGAAAAGTGAAATCCCCCCGGGCGTGGCGAAGGCCGTGAGGCGATTCGCCGAGACCAAACACCGGCACTGCTACCTCTGCGGGCGTTCGCTCGTCTTCGCCACCGAGGACACGCTCCTTCAGTTGACATCGGAGGAACGCAAGCTCGTGTACGAGGCGGAACACGTCTGGCCCCAGTCCTACGGCGGGGACAGTGACGAGGACAACCTGCTGCCCGCCTGTAGCAGTTGCAATCGGGCGAAGGACAACTACCCCACATGGGCGATGGTCGACGTTCAGTCCATCTCCCTGGGCATCAACCCGCGCCACGAGGTGCTCGACCGCATGTCCGGCACTCACCGCTTCGCGATGCTGTCCCGGGCGGCCCTCGGCGTAGCCCACCGGCAACGCATATCACTGAAAGAGGCGTACGTCGAGGTCGGCCCCGGCGTCAGCCCGCGCGTCCTTAGGATGAACGATGCGGCCGATTTCTTCAACATGGGCAACATCCGGTGAGGGCAGAGCTATGATACCGTTCAAATACCCGTGCTTCCTGCTCCAACAGCGGAAAGGCGAGAAGGCGTCCCCGACTTTCTGCATGTTCTACGCGCCGGTGGGAGAGATCCTCCGGTGGGCGGCGATCGAGAGGATCGAGGCGCGGAAGGGGGCGGTCCAGAGGGCGATGAACCCCGGCAGGGTGCGTGGCGTCAAGCGGTTCTTTTCCGAAGACAAGCGAAACACTATCCCGACCTCCGTCATCGTCACTTTGAAGGTGGGTGCGGAAGGCCTGCAGGCCGTCCAGACCTCGGGGGCGGACAAGATTGAACTCCACGTCCTGGCGTTCGAGATACCCGACGATGTGGCGGACAAGGACAAGCCCGGGCTCGTCGTCGATGGCCAGCACCGACTGCTCGGGATGCGGGACTTCAGCCCGGAACTCCAGATCCCGGTCGTCGCGCTGATCGACCCGGACGGGCTGGAAACGGCGTTCCAGTTCCTCGTCATCAACAACAAGTCGTCGAAGGTTCCGACCGACCATATCAGGTCTTTAGCGCTGGAGTACTCGACGGAGGGGCTCGAGCAGCGCCTTCGCACGGCGCGACTGTCCCTGAACGAGAACTTCCTTTTCGTGGGGCAAGTGAACGGGGAGGAGGGCAGCCCGTTCAAAGACCTGATCGACTGGCCCGCGAACAGGACGGGGAAAGGGATCGTCGTCCCCGCCGCCATCGAGCAGTCACTCCAGTACATCCAGGACCAGAACCTGAAGGACTTGCGGGACGGCGACCCGCTGATGGAGTTCTTCTACGCAGTGTGGACGGCGATCCGAACCGCATGGCCGAACCTCTGGAAAAAGGACTCGAAGCTGCTCGATAAGGTCGGCGTGATCTGCATGTCGCAGTACGTGACCGACTCGCTGGCCAAGCTGTACGAATGGGGCGAACTCGACCTCGCCGACCCCGAGCAGGTCCTCATGCGGACGCAATCGCTGCTCAAGAACCAGACTCCGGAGTTCTGGACGAAGCCTTGGAAATCGACGAGTTACGACACGCGGGTAGGGCGGCAACTCATCATCGACGACCTCGTCCAGATCACCCGGAACGTGCGGGGTGGCGACTCTTGGCACACCGACCTGAAGGTGGTGGGTGCGACCTGATCGAGTCGCGCCGCCTGCTCGGCGAGTGTGCGACAGCGGACACCCCCTCGCTCAGCGACACGATGCTGGATCGTGGGCTTGCGGAGCGGTATCGAGGCAAACGCTGAACCTGAAACGACGAAAGCCCCCGGTACGCCGAAGCGCCGGGGGCTTTATCGTATTCTGGCGGCCGTGCATTACCTGCCCTGTCTGCCATCCCGTCGCCGTCGGTCGTGGTTCGTCGGGGCCGTCACGCCGGCTGCGGCCCC